>JBOFMR010000150.1:0-15777 GCA_051658485.1 Phocaeicola sp. | reverse complement strand
GGTTATCGAAATGTTTTTTGGCTTGCAACAGCAGCGAACCCGAGCCCGCAGCAGGGTCGTAAATCTTGTTGACACGCGTCTGCTTGTGCATAGCTAGTTGAGCAATGAGCTTAGAGACCTGTTGTGGAGTAAAGAACTCCCCACCCGACTTACCAGCATTGGCAGCGTAGTTGGAGATAAGGAACTCGTAAGCATCGCCAAAGAGGTCGATTTGGTTCTCTTGGAAGTCGCCGAACTTAAGCCCATCTACCCCGTTTAGCACAGCTGCCAAACGGCTGTTTTTGTTCTCCACCGTATTGCCCAGACGAGTGCTGGTGGTATCGAAGTCGGCAAAAAGTCCTTTGATATCCTCTTCCGAGGGGTAGCCACTGGCCGAACGTTCGATAGCATCGAAAATGGCTTTTAGGTCTGTATTGAGGTTTGGATTGCTATTAGCCTCCTTTACCACATTTACAAAAAGTTGGCTGGGGTAGATAAAGTATCCTTTGGTTTTAACCGCATCCTCTTTAATCTCGGGAGTAATTACCTCATCGGGCAGGGTGGCATAGGCTACGCTTGCATCGCCTGCCTCTATGTAGTTGGTAAAGTTCTCGCTTATGAAGCGGTAAAAAAGGGATCCCAACACAAATTGTTTAAAATCCCATCCATCTACCGATCCACGTACATCGTTGGCTATCTTCCATATTTGAGCCTGTAATTCAGCTCGTTGGTTTATATTTGTCATCTATGCTTTTTTTAATTATTTCCTGCTAATTGATTGAGTCTGCTAAAATAGCCCAAAAAAATCAGATTAGCCCCCTCTAGGGGAGTGATTCTTTTGAGCGAGGAGGCGAAAAGCCAAGCAAAAGAGCGTGATATAAAGAGCGGTTGAGGCCAATTGCAGCGTTCAGGTACTTAATAAAACAGAAATAAGCCTCAACTCAAGACTCTTTCACTTTATTATCGTATCTTTGCCACTGTATGACATTTAATGAATTAAACATATCGGAACCGCTGTTGAAAGCGTTGGCCGATAATAAGTATGAACAGCCCACTCCTATTCAGGAACAGGCTATTCCAGTAGCCCTTGAGGGACGCGACCTTTTAGGTATTGCACAAACAGGAACAGGTAAAACAGCCGCTTTCTCTATTCCTATCATCCAATTGATAGCAGAAGCAGGAAGCGATCAAAAGCATCACATAAAAGCGTTGATTCTAACGCCCACCCGCGAACTTGCGATTCAGATAGAAGAGTGTTTAAGCTTTTATACACGCTACACGCAGGTGCGCCATGCCGTAATCTTTGGCGGAGTAAACCAAACCCCACAAGTCGAAAAACTAAAAAGAGGAGTTGACATCCTAGTGGCAACACCGGGTAGACTGCTTGACCTAATTGCACAGAAATATGTTCGCCTGCAAAACATCAAACACTTTGTGCTGGATGAGGCGGATAGAATGCTAGACATGGGCTTTATACACGACATCAAGAAGATACTTCCGATGTTGCCCAAACAGAGACAAACGCTCTTTTTCTCTGCTACAATGCCTGACAGCATTCTGCACTTGGCAAAAACCATCCTGCACAGACCTGTTAAAGTAGAAGTAACCCCCACCTCATCGGTAGTAGATACCATTGAGCAACACCTCTATATGGCTGAAAAACCCGAGAAGATAAAACTCTTGGTACACCTGTTGCAAACAATGCCGCAAGAGCCTGTATTGGTCTTTTCACGTACAAAACACGGAGCGGATAAGATTGCAAGAGTGCTTACTAAAAACAGAATTGGCGGGGAAGCGATTCACGGAAACAAGAGCCAAAATGCTAGACAACGTGCCTTGAAGAACTTCAAGTCTGGAGAGACACGGGTAGTCGTAGCAACCGACATTGCCGCCCGAGGAATTGACATTGCCAACCTATCTTGGGTAATCAATTACGACCTTCCTGATGTAGCAGAAACCTACGTACACCGCATTGGTAGAACGGGTAGAGCAGGCAATAAAGGGGTAGCTATCTCTTTTTGTAGCACCGATGAACGAGACAACCTAAAGGATATTCAAAAATTAATCGGCAAACGAATCAACTTGATTCCTACTCCTAAAGAGATTTTTGATTGATAGAGAGAGGCGATCTCTACAGCCTTGAGCGGTAACAAGATCTAAATATAGTGGCCTAAAAGGGTCTCTAGCTAGCTAACAATAGGCACGAATGGTTCATTCGTGCCTATTGTTCTTTCAGCGTAAATGAGCTTACTCATCGCTTAACCCATCAGCGATAGAATCCCACTCTCTCTAACTACTACCTCCTTTTAGAGTCTACCCATCCATTGGGGCCCATAGAAAAGATCTCATATCGACCACCTACGCAGAAGCCTTAGAGCTTTCTTTATAGACTTTTTCAAATTAATTACTATCTTTGCTAGCAAATAGCAAAACCGCTGATTATCATTCGCTCTCTTTCATAAACCAGATATATCTGATTTGCCAGAGAGAACCATCTGATGGTCAAAAAGAGTTTTTGGAAGTTCCATTTATCTCTAAAAACTTTTAGGAAAGAGTTGGGAGGAGTCAAAGCCCCAAGCTTAAGACTAAAAGAGGTATCAAGAATAGAGTTTCATAAAATGAAAAATAGAACGATCAGATTTCTAATTATATCAATTCTTTTTTTAATCAATGGAGTGACAACCATTGCGCAAACCATTGAAGGAATTGTTAAAGACTCACTTACACTTGAGCCACTCCCCTATATTGCCGTCTTCTACGAGGGAAAAGGAGTAGGCGCCATTACAGACTTAGATGGAAAGTTTCAAGTAGAGCGAAGAGAAGGATGGAACGAGCTCTCTTTTTCAGCTCTAGGGTATCAAACCAAAAGCGTTCGAATCCCCAAAAAAACAGATGGCTCTTGGGAGATTCAACTCTCGCCCGAGAATATTTTGCTAAACGAAATTGTAGTAACTCCTAAGCGTGAACGCTACTCACGAAAGAACAACCCTGCGGTAGAGATGATGAAGAAGGTTCTTGCCCACAAGAAGAACAACAAGCTGGAGGATCATGACTTTTTCCAATACAACCAATACCAAAAGATTACCATGTCTCTCGATGACATGTCGCCTGAAAAGTTAGAAAAGGGACTCTACAAGAAACTTGCATTTATGAAGGATCAAATCGAGTTCTGCGAAGAGACACAGAAGTTTATCCTCCCCGTATCTATTGAAGAGAATGCTTCACAACGCATCTATCGGAAAGAGCCTAAAAGTGATAAAACCATTCTACTGGGAACCAACTCCTCGGGGGTTAACGATCTTCTCTCCACCGGAGAGGCGCTCAATGTTATCCTCAAAGACTACTTTAATGATGTCAATATAAGCGAAAACAATATCGCACTTCTTCACCGCCAGTTCATCAGTCCACTCTCGTCAGAAACGGCAATCTCATTCTATAAGTACTACATCATGGATACGGTATATGTAGAGAAGGAGAAGTGCTTTCACCTAACTTTTGTGCCCAACAATTCACAAGATGTAGGGTTTACGGGGCATCTCTATGTATTGGCCGATTCAAGCTATGCTGTCAAGAGATGTACGATGAACCTACCTGCCAACACAGGTGTAAACTTCATACGCAGCTTTAGCCTACTTCAAGATTTCAAACAGCTACCAAATGGCGAATGGACCTTGGAGAGCGATGAGATGCTTATCGAACTAACCGTAGCTAAATTCTTGGATGGGCTGCAGGTGAAGCGTACAACACGCTACTCCGATTTTAGTTTTGAAAAAGCATCCGACAAGTTGTTTAAACGAAAAGGGAACGAAATAAAAGACCCCAGTGCCATGATGCGCGATGAGGCGTTTTGGGAGGAGTATCGCCCCACACCATTGACAGAAACCGAAAAGTCTATGGATTCGTTTGTAGAGAAGATAGAACAAATCCCGGGGATGAAATACATCGTATTGGTCTTGAAGGCTTTGATTGAAAACTCGGTTGAGACGGGAACAAAAAACAACCCGAGTAAAGTAGACTTTGTACCCATAAATACGCTACTAGGGAATAATGATGTAGAGGGAGCAAGGGTCAGACTTAGTTTGCAAACAACGGCTAAATTCCACCCCCAACTCTTTTTAAAGGGGTACTATGCTTATGGATTTAAGGATAAACGATCGAAGTATCTGGCAGAGGTGGAGTATTCGTTCAACAAGAAAGAGTTCATGCCACACGAGTTTCCTAAAAACTCAATCACCGTCAACCACCGATATGATATCATGTCGGTCAGCGATAAATTTCTTGATACAGACAAGGATAACATCTTTGTGGGGCCTAAGACAACCAAGGTCGACCATCTGTCATACATCCGCAACAGCTCTATAAAGTATGAAAATGAGAACTATTACGGGCTTAAGACAACGGTAGAGATCAAAGTAGCCGAGGATGAACCCACAGGTAGCCTTCAGTACATACGAAACGACGGATTGGGAACCATTCAGGAGAAGTTGAGAACCACACAGGCTAGCCTCTCCTTCCGCTATGTGCCCGGCGAGACCTTTGTTAACACCAAACAAAGACGCATACCCACCTCCAAAGATGCCCCTCAATTTACCCTTTCACACACCACAGGGTTCAAAGGGTTATTGGGAGGAGATTACAACTACAACATTACCGAAGTGAGTATCTACAAGCGGTTTTGGATTACATCGTGGGGGAAACTAGATGTTTCAATCAAAGGAGGAGCCCAATGGAACAAAGTTCCTTTTCCACTGCTTAATATGCCGGCAGCCAATCTGTCGTACATTTTGCAACCGCAAACCTTTAACTTAATAAACAATCTAGAGTTTATGAATGACCGCTATGCCTCGTTGGATACATCGTGGGACTTGGGTGGAAAAATATTTAACCGCATTCCCCTCATCAAAAAACTTAAATGGCGCGAGTCCATCGGTTTTAAGATGCTATATGGAACGCTTACCGACAAGAACAACCCGAACCTGAATGTAGGAGATGGCGATCTATTCCTCTTCCCTACACGCAACGGAGAGACCATCAGCCACATGATGGACCGAAAGGTGCCCTATATGGAGTGTTCCATTGGTATCCGAAATATCTTTAAGTTTATACACATTGACTACGTACGCCGCTTGAACTACTTAGACAATCCCAATGTGAATAAATGGGGTATACGATTTATGGTTATGATAGTATTTTAAATAATATATAAAAACAGAGAGAGATGTTAGTATACAATACAACCTACCAAGTAGGAATAGAAGAGGCACGTAATTTTGTCATTTGGGTATCTGAATGTTATATGCCACAAGTAGAAGAGTCGGGTAAACTTAAAAACCCACGACTGTTGCAAATATTAAGTCACAAAGATCAAAAGACAGAGTGCTTCTCGCTACAGTGGGAGGTAGAGAACTCTGCTACCCTACACCAATGGCACACCCAACAAGGTGCAGCATTGAACCACGAGATGAGCAACCTCTTTAAAGATAGCGTAGTAGCCTTTACTACACTGATGGAGGTGATTAAGTGATTCATCCAGTCAAGGAGAAAATTATTCTAGGCATAGACCCTGGAACCACCATTATGGGGTATGGTTTACTGAAGATTATCGGAACCAAACCACACGTATTGGCTATGGGTGTTATCGACCTAAGAAAATATGGAGACCACTACCTTAAACTACGTCGCATATATGAACGTGTTCAGGGAATTGTGGATACTTATCTGCCGGATGAACTCGCCATTGAAGCCCCCTTCTTTGGTAAGAATGTACAATCGATGTTGAAGCTAGGACGAGCGCAAGGAGTGGCTATGGCTGCTGTACTTGCACGCGATATACCCATTACCGAATATGCCCCCTTGAAGATCAAGATGGCCATTACGGGTAGTGGACAAGCTAGCAAAGAGCAAGTGGCAGATATGCTAAGACGCATACTGCACATACCTCAGGAGAATATGCTTCCTCACCTAGATGCTACCGATGGCTTGGCTGCTGCCTATTGCCACTACTTGCAAATGGGAAGACCCGTAACTGAAAAGGGTTATTCGGGATGGAAAGATTATCTATCTAAAAACCCTAACAAGGTAAGACAAAGCTAAAAGAAGAGGTCTACTTCAAAGGATGGAAAGCTCGTACCAAGATTGATTTAACGACTCTATAGGCTCTCTTTTGCTTTTGCAAAAGAAGAACCACCTACACTCTCTAAAGCACAACCTGCAGAGAGACTTAAAAACTCTTTGAAAGAGTGGATTGAGTCAGAAGGGATAAGAGGAAAAAGGGATGATGAGTTCCCTAGCAAATGGAAGGAGTTCACTTGGGTCCATTCTTTTAATGATTCAGCCCCTTTGCCTGCTAAAGCAGGCAAAGGGGCTGAATCGTGAAAAGGGTTTACATTCACTTTCTAGCAAATAGAGTCATCACAAGCATTTGCTAAAACTTATAACCCAAGTTGACATAAACTCCCACTTTTTGACCCCGGTTGGTATAATTTACACTCGCCTCTAAGGGGCCAAATATACTATCCATACCATATCCTACACCAAAGCCCAATATGTTATATTCTTTAAAAAGATTCGTTATTTTATTGCTATTTAAGGCATAATTTGAAACCAGTTGTATATAGTGAATGGCACCCAAACGCTGTCTTAATTTCAAGGCCCAAACCAACAAGAAATCATCCATCAGTTGACACCCATTTACACCATAAAAAGGTATCTGATCCAACACAAAACGATCGGCTACGTCACCTCCAATTGTACTCAACTTAGAGAAAGGTGTATCCCCATCGTAAAAGACGAGACGGCTGTAAGCACCAGGAAGTACAGAGAATCTCTCAGTAATAGGGATAACCGACTCAAATGAACCGTAACAGGCTAAAATGGGTGTTTTTTTCTTATAGCCTACGAAGTTGTCGGTATATGATTCAATCGATGCCTTAGTAGATAACCCCACCCTAGGGAAATAGGGGGTATCGAATGTAGAGTAATGTATTTTAGCAAAGTAACTAAAGAAGTGTTCATCCTCTGTATCGTATCTCCTATTCTCATTATCTATATAAAGAAAGCGGTCGTAGTTGTACGATTCAGCTCGTATACCCAAGTCAAACCTTAAGTTTTTTCTCCACGTACTGGTATATGCAATTTCACCCGTATGACATCTAAAGGTTGTATTTTGCATTTTTGTCCCATTCTGATAGTAGTCAATGCTGTTGTATCGAAAATCATAGCTTAATGAGATGTTTTTCAATGGAGAGGGGTCGAAGGAGTAGGTCAATCGACCTTTATAACGCTCACCAAAACGCCCCGTCAAGGAGAGGCTCGTTGGAATCGAAGTTTTAAAGTTATAGATGCCATTCACCTCGACACTGGCTGTCTCCTCTGAGTCAAAACGAACCCCCAAACTTACCTTATTCTCGTATCGGCGCTGCGCACTAAAGACTAGATCATACGACTCACTTGTTTGATCATTTCTTCTCAACTGGTACTTCACACCCGAATAGCCCAAGTAAGAGGTAAGTATGGCAATACTCTCCTCAATAGTTTTTACTGTAGTTTCAGCATTCTCTGCTAATTGACATCTCTTCAAAATACGTTTTTTGTCCTTGGAGTCCATTCCATTCAAAATGATTTTACCTATATAGACCTTACGGTTACTATTTGCCGAATATTGAGAGTTGTGATTGATTTGATACTCAGCTTCTATCCCTAGCTCCTTTTTTAACTCCTCCAAAGACTCCCTCTGCAGAGAAGCTGCCTGATAACCTCGACTAATCAGAGAGTCAATTGCTAAAGTGGTAAAGCTAGCAGCTGTATAACCACTCACATCAACTTTCATATAAACATCGGTGTTTTTCACATTCTTGTGATAGAGTTCAAGCCCCATCAAATCAATCATCTGCATCAATATTTCGGGAGTTTTAACCAAGTTATCCGCTTGTCTTAACTTCGATCGCACGTCAACACCAATCACATAGTCTGCACCCATAGCTAAAGCCACATTTACGGGATAGTTGTTAATTGCTCCCCCATCAACAAGCACCTGATCACCTAAACGAACGGGGGTGAATGCTGCCGGAATAGCCATACTAGCCCGCATAGCAGTTGCCAAGACACCGCTGTGAAAATCAACTTCTGAACCATCAACCATATTGTAGGCTACACAAGCAAAAGGAATGGGGAATTTGTTAAAATCTAAAGAGTCATGATAACCAATAGTCAACTCTTTAAAGAGGTTATCCAAATTGACTCCCTTGAGTAGTCCCCCCTTTGGATCTAACTTTTCACCAAATGAGTAGGGCATAGAGAGTATATATTTTTTAGTAGACTCACGGTCTATCATATTTAAATTCTTGTGTACCACCTTATCGCTAAGCAACCCTAGCCAATCTTGTGAGAGTACCATATTTTCTAATTGGCTCGGAGAGTATCCGATGGAGTACAATCCACCCACGATAGAACCCATACTAGTCCCTACAATGTAATCAATAGGTATTCCTGCTTCTTCTATGACCTTCAAAGCACCAATATGTGCCATCCCTTTGGCGCCTCCACCACTCAAGACAACAGCAACTTTCTTTCGCTGCTCTTGTGCTTTTAGCGACAACAAAGAGGGAGTAATAAACAGAAAAGAAAAGAGTAAAAAAAGAGTCTTCATTTTTACCAACTTTGTATTAATAATTCAACGTTTCGACTAAAAAACTGTTTCAGAAAGCAAAGCTAAAAAATAAAACCCAATCTGTTTTGTTTTTTTAGATTGTTTTATTCAAAAAATAACAAGCATGGGTGACAATTTGATATTACACATTACTTTTTATTTTATTTTCAGAATTACAGTTGCCAACAACGTGGCTTTAGTACCTATTTATGAACATATCCACCTCTTATTTTGTTCGTTCCAAGGTAGAATTTCACCACCTCCCCTATTATCAAGAAGGCAATTCATCTCATAAACCACGATCGATTCTTGTCAGCCCCCCCCCAAAAAAAAGGTATGGGATAGATTGTCTAAAAGCATTGAGTCCCATCAGACAGCAATAATAATTCATTCATTCTTACGCATTTACAAGTAATAGAAAAGATGCACCAATCCATTGAACCCGTTCCTACTTTGTAAATAGAGATAGAGCCTTTGATAGAAATCGTATGAATGGCTCAACCATAAGATAGTTACAGACTCCACAAAACGAACAAATAGCCCCTAATTAGGAGCCCTCAATCATGAAAATTCTACTGCATTTCATACCCATTATGTAACAAACTGTTTTTTTAATCATCTTTTTACTTACGAATAATAGTTTATTATAAAAAATATCTACCGTTTGTTTGTTTGTTACAAAAAAGGACCTACCTTTGCATAGTAATCAGAAACAATCACACTATGTATACAATGACTTTACATACCGTAATCCTCACTCTCCTACCATTGCTAGTGGTCTGTACACTTTTTGCCTAAGTTAAGAGAGGGTTTGTTTTGTCTGTTGTATAAAATGTTATAAAAATAGATGCCTTTCTTACTATATAATTGGTGAGAAAGGCTTTTCAATTTTAAAAAAAGAGAACATGAAAATAGAGTTACGTAGTTCATTGAGTACGCAAGGACGCAGAATGGCAGGTGCTAGAGCCCTTTGGATGGCAAACGGCATGAAGCGTGAAATGTTAGGCAAACCTATTATTGCCATTGTAAACTCATTTACCCAATTTGTTCCAGGACATACCCATTTACACAAAATAGGGCAACAAGTCAAAGAAGAGATCGAAAAGATGGGCTGTTTCGCTGCCGAGTTCAACACCATCGCTATTGACGATGGAATTGCAATGGGACATGATGGTATGCTTTATTCACTACCTAGTCGCGACTTAATAGCCGATAGCGTAGAGTACATGGTCAATGCGCACAAAGCTGATGCCATGATTTGTATCAGCAACTGCGACAAAATAACACCCGGTATGTTGATGGCCAGCATGCGACTAAATATCCCAACAGTCTTCGTTTCAGGAGGACCGATGGAGGCAGGCGAATGGGAAGGAAAGAAGCTCGACTTGATAGATGCCATGATTCAATCGGCTGACGAATCAGTAAGCGATGAAACGGTTGCAAATATTGAAAAAAGTGCATGCCCTGGATGTGGAAGCTGTTCGGGTATGTTTACAGCCAACTCGATGAACTGTTTGAATGAAGCACTAGGTATGGCATTGCCAGGTAATGGAACCATACTTGCTACACACGCAAACCGTACACAACTCTTTAAAGATGCAGCTGCACTTATCGTAAAGAACGCCTACCGTTATTACGAAGAGGGAGATGAACGCGTACTACCTCGCAACATTGCTACACGCGATGCTTTTCTAAATGCCATGACCTTGGATATAGCAATGGGGGGATCAACCAATACGGTTTTACACCTACTAGCCATTGCACAAGAGGCGGAAGTCGATTTCACTATGGATGACATCGATGCACTCTCTCGCCGAGTACCTTGTTTAAGCAAGGTAGCACCCAACACACAAAAATATCACATCCAAGATGTAAACCGTGCGGGAGGTATCCTAAACATATTGGGTGAATTAAATAAAGGGGGATTGCTACAAAGTGAAGTCAACCGAGTAGATGGAATAACCTTAGCGGAAGCAATGGTGCACTACTCTATCACCGCGGCATCTGTAACCCCAGAGGCTACTCGCATCTATAGCACGGCACCCGGAGGGAAATTTAATCTTCTATTGGGTTCTCAAAACAACACCTACAAAGAGCTAGATAGCGACAGAGCTAACGGATGTATTCGTGACATAGAACATGCCTACAGTAAAGATGGAGGTTTGGCTATTTTAAAAGGAAACATTGCACTAAATGGCTGTGTCGTAAAGACAGCAGGCGTGGATGAAAGCATCTGGAAATTCTCGGGACCTGCTAAAGTCTACGACTCGCAAGATGCTGCTTGTGAAGCTATCTTAGCGGGAGAAGTGGTAGCTGGCGACGTCGTTGTCATTACACACGAAGGACCCAAAGGAGGGCCAGGTATGCAAGAGATGCTATACCCTACCTCATATATAAAATCCAAACACTTGGGAAAAGCATGTGCCTTAATTACAGATGGCCGTTTTAGTGGTGGTACATCGGGATTAAGCATTGGACACATCTCGCCTGAAGCAGCAGCGGGTGGAAACATTGGAAAGATCAGAAATGGAGACATTATCGAAATAGATATCCCCAACCGAATCATTCAAGTAAAGCTAACCGAACAGGAGTTAGAAGCACGCCCAATGGCACCAGTCACACGAAACCGAAAAGTTCCCAAAAGTCTACAAGCGTATGCCAGCATGGTAAGCTCAGCAGATAAGGGAGGTGTGCGAATTATTCACGATTAATCAGAGTATGCAACTATGGAGAAAGAGATGATAACAGGCGCAGAGGCGTTGATGAGATCTTTAAAGCATCAAGGAGTAGAGACTATTTTTGGGTATCCAGGAGGGTCTATTATGCCTGTATTTGATGCTTTGTATGACCACACCAAAGAGTTAAATCACATCTTGGTACGCCACGAACAAGGAGCTACACATGCAGCACAGGGATTTGCACGTAGCAGTGGGAAAACAGGCGTTTGTCTAGTTACTAGCGGACCCGGAGCTACCAATACCGTCACAGGTATAGCTGATGCCATGATTGACAGCACACCCATCGTAGTAATAGCAGGACAAGTAGGAAGTACTTTTCTTGGTTCGGACGCCTTTCAAGAGGTCGATTTGGTAGGCATTACGCAACCCATCTCAAAATGGAGCTACCAAATTCAACGAGCTGAAGATGTCTCTTGGGCAGTAGCTCGCGCCTTCTATATCGCTCAAAGTGGACGACCCGGACCCGTAGTGCTAGACTTTACGAAAGATGCACAACTAGGGAAAACGGCGTTTGAAAATACAACACTTGACTACATTCGTAGTTATGACCCCAACCCCCATGGAGATCCAATGGCTATTCAAGAGGCCATTGAAACGATCAATCAAGCCGAACGCCCACTGGCTCTAGTAGGGCAAGGTGTGGAGTTAGGCAATGCACAAAAAGAGTTGGCAGAGTTTTTGGAAAAGGGAAATATCCCCTGTGGATGTACCCTACTCGGACTTTCAGCCATTCCAACCAATCACCCTTTAAACAAAGGGATGTTGGGTATGCATGGAAATTTAGCACCCAACGTCAAGACCAACGAGTGCGATGTACTAATTGCTATAGGTATGCGTTTTGACGATCGGGTGACAGGAAAATTAGAGAGTTACGCAAAACAGGCTAAAATCATTCACCTCGATATAGACTCCTCTGAGTTCAATAAAACGGTTAAAGTTGACCTCCCTCTATTGGGAAATTGCAAACAGACACTTGCCACCTTGACCGAAGGAATAGTAGAGAGAGAACATACGGAGTGGATAAAGAGTTTTGAAGCCTATGCAGAAAAAGAGTATGAGCAAGTCATCTCCAAAGAGATTCACCCTACCGAGGGAGATATTCTGATGGGTGAAGTGGTACGGGCAGTAAGCGAGGCGAGTGAAAACAAAGCCATATTGGTTACTGACGTAGGTCAAAATCAGATGTTTGCCGCTCGCTACTTCCAATTCACACAAAGCAGAAGCATCATTACATCGGGTGGATTGGGAACCATGGGATTCAGCCTTCCTGCTGCTATAGGAGCCACCTTTGGCTCACCAGAGAGAACTGTATGCTCCTTTATGGGAGATGGTGGATTGCAAATGAATATTCAGGAGCTAGGCACGGTAATGGAGCAACAAGCACCCGTGAAGATTGTCTTGCTAAACAATAACTTCTTGGGCAATGTACGCCAATGGCAAGCGATGTTCTTTAATCGCCGCTACGCATTTACTCCCATGATGAACCCTGACTATCAGCTAATAGCACAAGCTTATGGCATCCCCTTTAGACGTGTTCAGAAACGAGAAGAGATGAATGAAGCTATCCAAGAGATGTTAGCAACTCCTGGACCATTCTTCCTAGAGGTCTGCGTAATAGAAGAGGGAAATGTACTCCCTATGACACCTCCTGGAGGCTCTGTCAACCAAATGTTGTTGGAATGTTAATCACAGAAAAGATGGAAAAAATCGGATATACCTTGATTGTGCACTCAGAAAATATTGCAGGTTTATTGAATCAAATTACTGCAGTATTTACTCGTCGCCAACTAAATATAGAGAGCCTAAATGTTTCTGCATCCTCCATTAAAGGGGTGCATAAATACACCATAACTACCTGCACAACAAAAGAGGTCATCGAGTTGGTAGTAAAACAATTGGAACGTAAAATAGATGTGCTGCAAGCCAACTACTTTACAGATGACGACATCTATTACGACGAGATAGCACTCTATAAAGTCTCGACTCCCTGTCTTGAATCAAACCCACAAGCCTCAAAAATTATACGCCGCTACAATGCACGTATCGTCGAGGTGAATTCAGTCTTCTCAATCGTTGAAAAGAATGGATTGAGCGAAGATATTACCGCACTAAACGAAGAGCTAAAAAGCTTGAACTGTATCCTACAGTTTGTTCGTTCGGGAAGAGTGGCTATCACCAAAAGCTGTTTTGAAAGAGTGAACGACTACCTAATTATGCGTGAGGAGAAGTATAACCTGGAAAAAACAAAAGAGAATGAGACCCAAGCGAGTAGGAAAATATAATTTTATGGCGGAGCCTTTTCACGTTGATTTTACAGGAAAGTTAACGATGAGCGTGTTGGGCAATCACCTACTAAACTGTGCAGGGATACATGCCACAGACCGAGGCTTAGGCATTGGGTTCTTGAATGAGCAACACCATACGTGGGTTCTTTCCCGCTTGGCTATTGAGCTCTATGAGATGCCTGCACAATATGAAAATTTTACGGTAGAGACTTGGATTGAAGAGGTCTATCGCCTATTTACAAACCGTAACTTTGCCATTCTGAATGAGTCAGGAAAAGCGGTGGGTTATGCCCGATCAATTTGGGCAATGATTGATTTAGATTCTCGCAAACCAGCCGATTTATTGGCTATACATGGCGAAGAGATGAACCACTATGTGATTCAAAGAGAGTGTCCAATAGAGAAGCCTGGACGAATAAAGGTAACCAACAAGGAACCTATATCGACCTATACAACAAAATACAGCGATATTGATGTAAATGGGCATGTCAATAGCATAAAATATATTGAGCACATGTTGGATCTCTTTCCTTTGGCATGGTTCAAAGAGAAACAAATCAAACGTTTCGAAATGGCCTATGTAGCCGAAAGCTATTATGGGGATGAGCTAACCTTCTATCGAGATGAAGTAAGCGAAAATGAGTATCATATAGAGATAAAGAAAAACGACACTGATGTAGTGGTGCGTGGAAAAATACTATTTAATTAATAATCATAGGGGACATTTATGTTCCTAAATAAAAAAAAAGAAAAATGGCACAAATGAATTTTGGTGGTACTATGGAGAACGTAGTAACACGTGAAGAATTTCCTTTAGAAAAAGCGCGTGAAGTATTGAAAAATGAGACCATCGCCATTATTGGTTATGGTGTACAAGGCCCAGGACAATCATTGAATCTACGTGATAATGGATTCAACGTAATCGTAGGTCAACGTGCTGGAAAAACATTCGATAAAGCAATTGCAGATGGATGGGTACCAGGTGAAACACTTTTCAGCATTGAAGAGGCTTGTGAAAAAGCAACTATCATCCAATTCCTTCTTTCAGATGCTGCACAAATTGAGTGCTGGCCAACTATTCAAAAACACCTAACTCCAGGAAAAGCATTGTACTTCTCACACGGTTTTGCTGTGACTTACAAAGAGCGTACAGGTATCGTTCCTCCAGCAGATGTAGATGTTATCTTGGTAGCTCCAAAAGGTTCAGGTACTTCACTTCGCACAATGTTCCTTGAAGGTCGTGGTTTGAACTCTTCATACGCTATCTTCCAAGATGCTACAGGTAATGCATTCAATCGTTGCGTAGCTCTAGGTATCGGTGTAGGTTCAGGTTACCTATTCGAAACAAACTTCAAACGTGAGGTATTCTCTGACCTTACTGGCGAACGTGGCTCGTTAATGGGTGGTATCCAAGGTTTGCTATTGGCTCAATACGAAGTATTGCGTGAAAACGGCCATACTCCTTCGGAAGCATTTAACGAAACTGTAGAGGAATTGACTCAATCATTGATGCCTCTATTTGCGAAAAACGGTATGGACTGGATGTATGCAAACTGTTCAACAACAGCTCAACGTGGTGCTTTGGACTGGATGGGTCCTTTCCACGATGCGATCAAACCAGTTATGAAAGATTTGTATGAAAGTGTAGCTACAGGTAGAGAAGCTCAACGTTCTATTGATAGCAACTCACAAGTTGATTACCGCGAAAAATTAGATGCTGAGTTGAAAGAGTTGCGCGAAAGCGAAATGTGGCAAACAGCTATGACTGTACGTAAACTTCGTCCAGAGAATAACTAATTTCAATCGACACAGATGCCATCTATTGAATTGATAGGTGGTATTGAATAAGAATTGAGTAGGAGGAAAACAAGAATAGTAGTTTCCCTCCTACTCTTTTTTTATTATTGCTGTCCGGTAAAAATGATACGAGTCATTATATTATCTGATAATCAATAAATTGCTGAGATTCCTTAAAAAGGGGCTTCTCTTTTCGTATCCATCCGAATTCTGCCGTATTTTTCTTCTCTTTTTTCTTTCCGACTTTTGTATTCAAAAAAACTATGTTTAATTTGAATGAAACCAATCGTTTCGTTATTAGTCATACTAGTACTGATATGCGCAAAGGTGT
>JBOFMR010000149.1:0-1107 GCA_051658485.1 Phocaeicola sp. | reverse complement strand
AAGGGTAACACGTAATTCGAATCCATTTAAAAACAAACAAAATGAGTTTAATTAACACGAGAATCCAAAACATTAGAGCGAACTCTAATATGGACAAAAACGAGTTGCGCCCTAGTCGTTACGGTGCGCTTAACATGTTCATGTTGCAGTCAGAAGATGCAGCAGGTGTATTAACAGATGAACTAAAGATGAAGGCTGAAAGCTCAATCGGCAGCGTCTTACAGACACCCGTTATTGACTTTGACAAAGGCATTACAATCGGCAACACACGATCAGTTACAATTGCAGACAGCGAGAACACTTCTCAAATGTTTACAATTAACTTTGCTACCTACTCTTGGGGCTTCACGGTTGTTCCAGCTATGTTTATGAACAATGAAATCTCAATTCAAAAAGACTTTGAGAAAAAGTTCAACAAGTATTTATACAAGTTCGGTGAAACACTAGATAGTGCTTGCGTTTCTGCTTTGTCGGCTAACAAGACACAAGTGTTCAACGACCTATTGATGTACTCTCAAGCGGGTAACGTAGTGAAAGCACCATTCCTAATGGCAGATAACATCATTGGTGACATCAACCCTATGATGGCAGCGAATGACCATTTCGGCCAGATTCACATCTGCGGTAACGCTGGAGTTGAGTCACTTGTTAGAAAGCTAGCTCAAAAGGATTTGTATAACAGCGAAAACAAAACATTAGAGTATTCAGATAAAGTACTTCACTTCTCTACACGTATTCCTAACGATTCAGCAGATTATGCGGGATTCTATGCAGTACAAGAGGGTTCACTTGGTCTATTGACTAGATTCGAGAGAGAGGCTTTATTAGGAACTAAAATGGCAGACGGCACAGAATGGGGCATTGATACATTGCCAATGTTGAACTTCCCAATCGGAACGTACTACTATGAAAGTAAGGGTGATTTCAGTGCAATTGCTGGGGCTGCAACAGCAGATATGACCCGAGCAAGAAAAGAGCACTACGGCTTTGCGGTTGATATTGCGATTATCACACCTTACAACAGCGACCCAACAGCGATTGCTAGCCCAATTATGCAAGTAGCAATCCAAAAAGGTTCAGTAGGTGCGCCAGTGGTTGTTACTAACA
>JBOFMR010000148.1:0-5619 GCA_051658485.1 Phocaeicola sp. | reverse complement strand
AAGATATATATACTGCACTGAGACTAAAACATGAACCATTTAAGAAACTGAAAATTTGTAGGACACAGCATCCACCCAGCTAATGAGCTACACAGTACGACAAAGCGAAATAGGGGCTATTAAAAGTGAAAGTTGGGTTGAATAAATAGAAAGGGATAAGAGTTGAAATTGCCCCTTTGTACCCACTTCGCCTACATTTTTCCCTTTAAATAGGGAGAGATGTAGGCGAAGTTTCTTATTTTTGCATCTCTAATAAATAGACTTATGGAAAATAAACTAACGATTTACAATACACTTAGTCGCCAAAAAGAGACTTTCGAGCCTCTACACGCCCCTCACGTAGGGATGTATGTATGCGGACCAACCGTATATGGTGATGGACACTTGGGGCATGCTCGTCCTGCTATTACTTTCGATTTACTATTTCGTTACCTCACCCATTTAGGTTATAAAGTGCGTTATGTGCGTAATATTACCGATGTGGGTCACTTGGAACACGATGCAGATAGTGGTGAAGATAAGATTGCTAAAAAAGCACGTTTGGAGCAGCTAGAACCTATGGAGGTGGTGCAATATTATGTCAATCGTTACCACAAGGCGATGGAAGCTCTTCAAGTATTGCCTCCGAGCATCGAGCCACACGCTTCGGGACACATCATTGAGCAGATTCAATTGGTGGAGGATATTTTGAAGAATGGGTATGCTTACGAAAGCCAAGGTTCTGTCTATTTCGATGTAGCCAAATACAACGCAGACCACAATTACGGTAAACTTTCGGGGCGCAACTTAGAGGATGTGTTGAACACAACTCGTGAATTAGATGGGCAAACGGAGAAACGTAATCCTGCCGATTTTGCTCTTTGGAAGTGTGCTCAACCTGAACACATTATGCGTTGGCCCAGTCCTTGGAGCGATGGTTTCCCTGGCTGGCACTGCGAATGTACAGCTATGGGTAAGAAGTATCTAGGCGAACACTTTGACATACACGGTGGGGGTATGGATTTGGTCTTTCCACACCACGAGTGTGAGATAGCACAAAGCGTAGCTTCACAAGGCGATGATATGGTGCGCTACTGGATGCACAACAATATGATTACCATCAACGGTACGAAGATGGGGAAATCGTTGGGTAACTTTATCACTTTAGAGGAGTTCTTTACAGGCACTCACTCTTTATTGACACAGGCTTATAGCCCTATGACGATTCGCTTTTTTATCTTGCAAGCACACTATCGCAGTACGGTTGACTTTAGTAATGAAGCATTGCAAGCAGCAGAAAAAGGATTGCAACGCTTGCAAGAGGCTATGAAGGGGTTAGATCGTATCACTCCAGCAGCCGAAACAAAAGGGGTGGAAGGGGTACAAACTCTTCGCAATAAGTGTTACGATGCGATGAATGACGATTTAAATTCACCTATTTTGATAGCAACGCTATTTGAAGGGGCGAGAATCATTAATACAGTGCTTGATAACAAAGCCACTCTTTCTCAAGCGGATTTGACTGAATTGAAGGATATCTTCCAACTTTTCGTAATTGATGTTTTGGCATTGAAAGAGGAGAATAGCAATAACGCTGCTCGTGAAGAGGCTTATGGTAAGGTGGTCGATATGTTGTTGGAGCAACGCATCAAGGCGAAAGCAAACAAAGATTGGGCTACGAGTGATTTGATTCGTGACCAATTGGCTTCGCTTGGGTTTGTAGTAAAAGACACGAAAGATGGTTTTACTTGGTCGTTGAATAAGTAGCCTTCAAGTCGCAACCTTTGTTGTGTAATTTTATAAGTCAAATCATTAATTAGATTCTTTTTGATCAAAATGGGTAGAAAGGAAGCTGACTAATGATTTGACTTATCGTTTTTTTTATGGAAGCACTTATTGATATCAGGGGTAAAACAGATTCACCCTCCCTTCTTGAAGAAATATAAATTCATCAACAAAATTATTTAAAGATGAGAAATAAAATCGTATTATTAATACTTGGTTTCTTACCCTTTTTTTCAGTGAATAGTCAAGACTTAGGGCATAGTCATAGGTCAGGTATAGAACAACAAAAGAGTATTCCAAAACGGAATCCATACTTATCCCAAGCGATTTATGGGGTCACTCATATCAATTCGGCTCAAACCAACTGTGTCCCATTTCATTTGAATGATGGTAATTATAAAGTTGATTTGAATGAACTAACTCCGATTTGGGGAGGACCGATCAATAATGTAACTTACGCTTCTGTTAATACTGATTTTATGTGGTCTGTATCGACCGATCGTGTTGCTCTAATTGATAAGAAAGGAGAGAATTGGAAAGTAGTAGCTGACATTGATTTACCTGGTTCAAAGCGATTGTCAATCGATCAGTTGAAGGAAATCTCCGATGTAACATACACTACTATGGAGTTTGCACAAAAACACCTAATTGATATTTTAGGTCCAAATCCTGGCGAGATATTACCAGCTGGCATATATGCGCTCGTTAGTTCTGAAGATTATGTATATGTAAATGCAGGAAATTTTGTATCAGCCATAGGTTTAATTGATTCTAATAATCCAACAAAGGGTATTGAGGTCAAGTACAAAATTGATATTTCAACTCTTATCCCATCCGTGCGAAGCAGTGGAATCAATAAAGTCTGGATGGTAGGAATGAATATGACTTACGATGGAAACATTGTTATAGGATCTGTAAATGGAGTGGCTGTAATTGATAGAGAACTTAAAGGACCAGGAACATTTTACCCTTTTTCTCCTGATGAGTTATGTACCAATTCATTAGCGGTAGATGAAAAGAGTGGTATCTATGTAGCAACAGGTAGTATACATGCAGGCAAAGATGGCTATATGCGAAAGCTTGTTTGGACAGGTAGTCAGCTTTCAGATAAAGAGTGTGATGGCGCTTGGAAATCTCCTTATAGCGGAGGAGATTGGCCTCCAGCGATTAAAGCAGGTACAGGTACAGGTGCAACACCCACTTTGATGGGCTTTGGTGAAGATGTGGATAAACTTGTATTAATCACTGATGGTATGAATCGGATGAATTTAGTGGCTTTTTGGAGAGACGAAATACCTGAAGGGCATAAACAGGTGGCGGGTGCTAAATCCAGAAGAGTTGCAAATTTGATTCCAATTAAGGCTGGATTGCCCGAAGATACACCTTGGATTCAATCTGAACAAACCATAATAGTAAATGGATGGGGAGCTTTTTTGGTAAATAACATCATTGAGAAGGGTAATCCGGATAGAATTATTGATGTGATGACCATCGGTCCGGTTCATGATGGACCTAAAGGAATGGAAAGAGTGGAATGGAATCCTCAAAAGAAAGAGTTTCAATCTGTCTGGACTCGAAATGATGTCGTATCAATAAGTATGGTTCCTTTGGTTTCAAGTGAATCAAATGTTGTGCTGGTTAATGGATATACGAAGGAAAGAGGCTGGGAAGTAACCGGACTGGACTGGGCTACTGGAGCAGACAGGCTAAGAGTTGAATTTGGACAAAGTAATAGGGGAAATGGGGCTTATGCTATTTTGCAATCATTAGAAAATGGCGATTTGTTGTTTAATTCAGTAATTGGTCCATACCGCATTCCGCTAAAATAGTGGGAGTTTTGCAAAGAAGATAGAAGGATACTCCTATGTAGTGGGTTCCGTCAGTATTAATATGACCCTGTAAAATATCTGCTTATGCCGATGAGTAGATAGGAGGGCTATTATGGATCTTAAACTGGTAGTAGTTACGGGTATAGGGTAATGTAAAGATCGGTTTGCTTTTTAAATTAAAAAGCAAACCGATCTTTTATCTATATAGATTATTGCTGTCCGGTAAAAAATGGCACGAGTCATTATATTGTCTGATAATCAATAAATTGCTGAGACTCCTTAAAAAGGGGCTTCTCTTTTCATTGGCTAATGATTTTGTAAGAAACTCAACAGAATATACCTAAATTGAAGCTTATTTACTCTCTAATAGATTCTATTATAGGAAAATCAAGTGATTTTCTAAAGGCATTAAGTTTTATCGGACAGCAATAATAAAGAAAGAGAAAATAAATCTCTAAGACAACAAGTTTTGCGGTACTGAATAGCTTAAAAGGGGTATTCAGTACCGCAAAACTTGTTAATTGGGCTAAGAGCCCTTTCTACGAATAAGGAAAAGAGTAGGGGCTAATTCTCTAATTTCGACATAATGGTTGCCAATTCAACTTCGGTTATCCCAACTTGTTTGATAAAATAGTCTGTTACTACTTGTGGCAGTTGTGAGTAGAACTCTTCAACCTTAATACTTTCCATCTTATTTAACTCCATGATATCCACGTTCCCCTTCTTAGAGATAACATATAAAATTTTATCTAGCGTGATAAATTTCAAAATCGGATAAGCTGCGCTCTCTTTATTTATTTTATAGAAGTTAGCGTAACTTCTCATATAATTCTCTTCCACCTCTCCATAAGTAGCACCTGCTAAAATCTCAAGTAACATACAAAGCATACCAGTACGGTCTTTACCTAAATCACAGAAAATAAGATAAGGTGGTTCATTCACAGCCATATAATCCATAGCAGTTTTTACTTTCTCCAGAACATCTGATTGGTAAATATCAACCCCCATGCCATTTAGCAATAATTTCCCATCATTATATTTTTCCAAACTGTACGGACCAACTGGTTTTTCATCCTTAATCGCCTCTTCCCAAACTGATTGGTGATCTGAGAGTGAAATAAGTAAGTTAATTTCATTCTCTCTAGCAAGTGTATCTGCATATAGGAATCGACCTCGTCCATGCTTATCCATCGTAGGTTTGCTTGATCGATAAAGCTTTCTTTCTGCAATCTTTCCCGAGGAGGTCATATAAAAGTTAGCAAATTCAGCGGAGCTACTATAATCGCTTCGATCGTCACTTGATTTTAACGACAAGAGTTTATAAGTATCTAGATAGCCATGCTTTTTAGACATAGATAGTTTAACACGTCCCCCTACAGTTCCACCTATACGCTCATAAAAGCTAGCATTTGTAAGACTCAGTGCAATATTACTCTGCCCTCTAAAAGACATTAGACAAATGCCGAAATGTCCTACATAAATAACCTCGTCAATATACGGACAATGAAAAGGCGTAGGAATACCATCTCCCTCTACATATAAAATATCACCATATTCAAATCCTCCATTCTCCAGCTCTGCTGAAGTGATACTAAGTTCAAGGTTTCCAAAAACATTAATGCCTGTGACAGTTCCTTCGAGACTACTCTCAATGAGACTCTCTCTCTTTTCCCTACATGACGAAGCTATCTGTGTTAGTAATAAGAGTGAAAGCGTGAGAATGAGTTTGTTTAGTTTTAATACTTTCATTTTTATTTTTATCTTAGTTTTTTTACTTATATTACTTCATGAAAATTGCATTATTGAGTTTAACTGAATAAAGAATAAAGAGGATGAGCCCTATTATCTAAATTCTCTCACATCATTGAATACGTGTTTGCGGAGAAAATATTACAAAAAAAGGGGTCTCTATCAGCACAAGAGAAATCCTCTTTATCATTTACCTACTCTTCTACTCTAGCCACTGTCTTTTTATATATTTTGGGGGTAACACCATAGCGCACTGCAAACTCTTTATAAAAATAAG
>JBOFMR010000147.1:0-6552 GCA_051658485.1 Phocaeicola sp. | reverse complement strand
CTTTCGTTGTTTCCGTTAATGTCACATTTAGTGTATCACCACTTACGGTGATGTCATCACCCGTTACAAGCTTCACATCTCCATCGTACCACCCTTCAAGTGCATAATTCGTATTTGCTATTGCTACAGAGGAGATTGTGTCTCCCACACTGCCACTCTGCTCACCAGATGGGTCTACCGTTCCCATACCCTCGTCGTCAGAGGCAAAAGTTACTTGGCAAGTCGCAAGTTGAAAGTTTGCTGTATAAGTCTTAGCGTTCGTTGCTGCCGTTAATTTCACTTTTAGTGTATTACCACTTACGACGATGTCACCACCCGTTACAAGCTTCACATCTCCATCGTACCACCCTTCAAGTGCATAATTCGTCTTTGCTGTTGCTACAGAGTAGATTGAGTTTCCCTCATTGCCACTCTGCTCACCTTCGGGTTCTACCTCTCCGTTATCACCTGCTGAAAATGTAACACTCATTTTTGTAGGTGCCTCCACAGCATTTTCCTTTGAACAACTGCTCATTGCTAAAACTCCTGAAAGAACTAGCAGTGTTGATTTGATTACTTTAAACATAATTTGAAATACTAATTACCTATTTTTTATTATTAAAGCGCAAAGATAACATATATATATATATAACTAGGATTATTTTTATTTTTTTACACATCTTCTACCCATCCCCTTTGGATAAGCATACAAACGCGCTGCAGACATAGATCCTCCTAGCTGTGAGTACACACCCATCAGCTCTTACTCTTTTTTATCACCACACCATTGTCACCTTCTTTTACTAGCTAGTGATAGATAGTGCAGTAAAAATAACTGGACAATGAAGCAAACCAAAAGAGATGCGTGAACTGTGTTGGGCGAACAAAAAAAAAAGAGACCGTTGCTTAGTTACTAGCAACGGTCTCAAATAAAGAGTTAGTTTGTTTTACAAAACTACCATCCAATGCTTATGGATCAGTTGGATTATTTCCAGCCAGAACCTACTGCCCCTTCATTACTAGCTTTAGCACCTGAAAAACAGCTCGTTTTAGTTACTGTAGCAGCAGAGTATGCATAGTCCCACAAAGCGGGGAAAATGCTTTTACTTATCTCCTCAGCACCTAATTTCTGACCAACGTTAAAAAAAGCACGTTCGAAACTAATTTCCCCAGTTAACGAGTTAAAACGAGTCGCTTTCTCATTTTCGTCAGAGTCATTACAAAATATATTAGGATTCACTTTTGCTCTTGTACACCCATAAAACGCCCTCATAAAGTTAATTGCTGCTGTATTGTATTTAAATAGCCCGGCAGGGATCTCGGTGAGAGAATAACAACCATAAAACGCATAACGAAAGCTAGTTGCTGCTGTATTGTATTTAAATAAATCAGAAGGAATAGAGGTGAGATTACGACACTCATAAAACACTCCATAAAAGCTAGTCATTGCTGTGTTGAGTAGTGGACTATTTATTGATTTTAATAAGTTATCACTTTTCCAATTGACATTAGGCATTTGCACTTTGCTAAAATCTTCCTCCGAGCTCGCAATGCTAATGATATGCTCTCCTGATGATTCATAAGTATGTGTTATTATACCACTCAAAAAAGTTTTTGCTGGAATTGACATGAGTTCTGATCCATCTCCCCAGTCAACAGTCAAATCGTAAGCACCAGTTGTAGATGTAGGCGAAAAAGGAAGAGTATATCTGTTATAAACCACTGTCGTTTTTATCGTGAAAATGAAACCATCCAAGAACTTCGCTCTATAAGTTTTATTGCCAGTTTCAGCTGATAATATCACCTCTAGTTTATTACCACTTACGGTAATACCTCCACCTGTTTCGACCTTTTTATTATTAGCATCGTACCACCCGAGAAAATAACTCTTCGCTATTGCTGTGGCAATAGAGACAATAGTATCTCCGCCTTTCCCCGTTCCTCCAGGATTATCTACCGTTCCCTTATTTGTATCTGAAGACTCAAATATTACTGAGTAGATAGGTTGGAACTTTGCTCTATAAGTTCTACCGCCAGTTTCAGATGATAATATCACCTCCAGTTTATTACCACTTACGGTAATATCTCCACCTGTTTCGACCTTGTTGTCATCATCATCGTACCACCCGTCAAAAAAGCTATTCTCTTTTGCTGTGGCAATAGAGACAAAAGTATCTCCGAGATTTCCCGTTCCTCCAGCATTATCTACCGTTCCCAAATTTGTATCTAAAGACTCAAATATTACTGAGTAGATAAATTGGAACTTCGCTCTATAAGTTTTACCTGCAGTGACTGCTGTCAGTTTCACTTGCAGCGTACTATCTCCAATGATAGTAACATCACCAACTGTACTAATCTTATGACCAAGCTCGTCATACCACCCTTTTAAGAGATAGCTCGTATCTGCTTTGGCTACAGAAGAGAGTGTACTCCCCTCATTACCGGTCTGCTCACCCAATGGAGTAACCGTTCCGTTAGCACCCGATAAAAAAGTAACACTCATGGTTGTCGATTTCTCCACAACATCACTCTTTGAGCAACTGCTCATTGCTAAAACTCCTGAAAGAACTAGGAGCATTGATTTGATTAATTTAAACATAATTAAAATAGTATTTGTCTATTATTTTGTGTTATCTATGCTTTTTTACAGTGCAAAAATAGTAAAGAAATAACTCTATTTCAAAATTATTGCACAAATTTCCGTCTCTTTTATTGTGAAAAAATATAAATATATCCAGCGATACCACAAAGTGCTCTCTTCCTTTTTTTATCTGTTTCATCACTACCTCCCTCCTGAACATAAACAACAACTCCCCACCTCTTCTACCCATCCCCTTTGGATAAGCATACAAACGCGCTGCAGACATAGATCCTCCTAGCTGTGAGCACACACCCATCAGCTCTTACTCTTTTTTATCACTACACCATTGTCACCTTCTTTTACTAGCTAGTGATAGATAGTGCAGTAAAAATAGCGGGACAATGAAGCAAACCAACAGAGATGCGTGAACTGTGCTTGGCGAACAAAAAAAGAGACCGTTGCTTAGTTACTAGCAACGGTCTCAAATAAAGAGTTAGTTTGTTTTACAAAACTACCATCCAATGCTTATGGATCAGTTGGATTATTTCCATTCAGACTTTACTTCCCCTGCATTCTTAGCTTTAGCACCTGAAAAACAGCTCGTTTTAGTTACTGTAGCAGCAGAGTATGCATAGTCCCACAAAGCTGGGAAAATGCTTTCACTTATCTCTTCTTCACTACTTAATTCCTCACCAACCTTAAAAAAAGCACGTTCGAAACTAATTTCCCCAGTTAACGAGTTAAAACGAGTCGCTTTCTCATTTTCGTCAGAGTCATTACAAAATATATTAGGATTCACTTGCGCTTTTATACACCCATAAAACGCCCTTCTAAAGTTAATTGCTACTTTGTTGTATTCAAATAGCCCGGCAGGGATCTCTGTGAGAGAAGAACAACCATAAAACACCTGAGAAAAGTTAGTTGCTGCTGTGTTGTCTTTAAATAACTCCGCAGGGATAGAGGAGAGAGAAGAACAACCATTAAACACGTCATTAAAGTCAGTTGCTGCTGTATTGTATTTAAATAAACCTTTAGGGATAGAGGTGAGAGAAGAACAACCAAAAAACAATTCATTAAAGTTAGTTGCTGCTGTATTGTATTTAAATAAACCTTCAGGGATAGAGGTGAGAGAAGAACAATTATAAAACAAATCAGGAAAGCCAGTTGCCACCGTTTTGAGCAGTGGGGTGTTTATGGACGTTAAGAATGTATCATCAGAATATGTTACTTCAGGCATTTGCTCTTTGGTATAATCTTTTTCCGAACTCGTAATGGCAATGGTATAATCTCCTGCTGCATAAGCGTGACTTATGCCATCCACTAAAGAAGTACCTGGTAGAATTGAGTCTAGCTTCGTACCATCCCCCCAGTCAACGGTCAATTCGTAACCACCAGTTGCGCCAATTTTTTTAAAGGGAAGTGAATAGTTGAGATTGTCAGGTTTTACATTAATGGCAAAACGAAAATTAGTCGCAAAACTCGCTTTATAAGTTTTACCACTCGTTGCTGCTGTTAATTTCACCTTTAAAGTATTACCACTTACAGTGATGTCATCACCTGTTTCAACCGGTTTATCATCTACGAGCCATTCAACAAACGTACAATTCTCTTTTGGTATGGCTGTGGATTCAATAATTGACCCATCTGTGCCTTTATTTTCTCCTTCGGGATTTACGGTTCCCATTTCTGTGTCTGAAGAGTTAAAGTTTACTGAATATTCTTTAACCGGCGGATCCACAACATTGTCCTTTGAGCAACTGCTCATTGCTAAAACTCCTGAAAGAACTAGGAGTGTTGATTTGATTAATTTAAACATAATTAAAATAGTATTTGTCTATTATTTTGTATTGTCTGTGCTTTTACAATGCAAAAATAGTAAAAAAATATATATTTCAAAATTATTACATAATTCTCTTCCTCTTCCATTATAAAAAAAATACAAATACATCTAGCGATACCACAAAAAGCTCTATTCCTTTTTATATCTGTTTCATCACTACCTCCCTCCTGAACATAAACAACAACTCCCC
Source organism: Phocaeicola sp. (assembly GCA_051658485.1). Lineage (GTDB taxonomy): Bacteria > Bacteroidota > Bacteroidia > Bacteroidales > Bacteroidaceae > Phocaeicola. Next base: position 1,962 of record JBOFMR010000147.1, on the reverse strand, counting down.
ACTTCTCCTACCCATCCCCTTTTTGGATAAGCATACAAACGCGCTGCAGACATAGATCCTCCTAGCTGTGAGCACACACCACACACCCATCAGCTCTTACTCTTTTTTATCACCACACCATTGTCACCTTCTTTTACTAGCTAGTGATAGATAGTGCAGTAAAAATAAATGGACAATGAAGCAAACCAAAAGAGATGCGTGAACTGTGCTGGGCGAACAAAAAAAAGAGACCGCTGCTTAGTTACTAGCAACGGTCTCAAATAAAGAGTTAGTTTGTTTTACAAAACTACCATCCAATGCTTATGGATCAGTTGGGCTTTTTCCATCCATCAGGTACTGCCCCTTCATTACTAGCACTAGTAAATAGAAAACAGCTTTTACTATTTACTCCAGCAGGGTAGGTATAGCTCCACAAAGCGGGCAAAATGCTTTGCTTTACTTCAGCAGGACTTAAGTCCCTTCCAAGATTGTAAAATGCCCCTTCAAAATTAATTTTTTCGGATACCGAATTAAACCGAGCCGCTCTCTCTGTTGGATCAGCATCATTACAAAAAATGTTGGGATTCACTTTTGCGTTAACACAGGCACTAAACACCTGAACAAAGTCAATTGCCTTGGTATTGCTAGCAAATAAACCCCCAGGGATCTCGGTGACAGATTCACAACCATTAAACGCATTCCTAAAGTTAGTTACTTCTATATTTTTAGCAAATAAACCCCCAGGGATCTCGGTGAGAGAAGAACAACCAGAAAACACCCCAAAAAAGTTAATGGCCTCTATATTGGTAGCAAATAGAGCCGTAGGAATCGCGGCGAGAGAAGTACAATTATGAAACGCCCGAGTAAAGTCAGTTACTTTTCTATTGCTAGCAAATAAATCAGCAGGGATAGAGGCGAGTGCAGAACACCTATAGAACACACATTTAAAGCCAGTTACTGCTGTATTGCTAGCAAATAAATTCCCAGGAATAGAGGTCAGTGAAGTACAACCTTCAAACAGAGAACTAAAGCTATCTACTTTCTTATTGTTAGCAAATAAATTAGCAGGGACCTTGGTGAGAGAAGTACAATTAAAGAACGTATGCTCAAAGCCAGTTGCTTCTATATTGGTAGCAAATAAATCCCCAGGGATCTCGGAGAGAGAAGTACAACCATAAAACGTCCAATTAAAGCTACCTGCTTCCTTATTGTTAGCAAATAAATTAGCAGGGATCTCGGCGAGAGAAGTACAATTCTGAAACGCAGAACTAAAGTTAGTTACTGCTTCGTTGTTTTTAAATAAATCCCCAGAGATAGAGGTCAGAGAAGTACAATTTTCAAACACAGAACTAAAGTTAGTTACTGCTTCGTTGTATTTAAATAAATCCCCAGGGATAGAGGTCAGAGAAGTACAATTTTCAAACGCAGAACGAAGGTCAGTTACTGCTTTGTTGTATTTAAATAAATCCATAGGGATAGAGGTCAGAGAAGTACAATTTTCAAACACAGAACCAAGGCTAGTTTCTGCTGTGTTGAGCAGTGGGGTATTTATGGATTTTAATAGTTTATCATCTACCCAACGAACTTTAGGCATTTGCACATTATTATAACGTGTCTCCGAGCTCCTAATGGTAATGGTATACTCTCCTACTGCTGCATAAGTGTGATTTCTCAAACCATCCAAAGATGAATTTGCTGGAATTGTTTGAACTTCTGATCCATCTCCCCAGTCAACAGTCAAAGTATACCAACCAGTAGTAGCATAGGTTCCAAAGGGAAGGGTATAGCTAGTACTAGCAGATGTTGTTTCAATGTTAAAACGCAAAGATGGGTTAGAACCAGCGACTTCGAATCTTGCAGTATATGTCTTACCTGTTTCTGTAGATGATAATGTCTTTGATAGCGTTGCTTCTGCTCCTACTTGAGTTGAACCTTCGTACCATCCAACAAATTCATATCCAGCTTCAGCTGCTGCGGTAGATG
>JBOFMR010000146.1:0-14606 GCA_051658485.1 Phocaeicola sp. | reverse complement strand
AGACTCTAAACCGCACGCTATTAAACTGTAAAATGTTATTTTATCCTATTCCTAGCAAAGCTCCAAGACCTTTGTCTACTCCTGAGAATCCCATAAAAGCCATAGCCAATAGACCAGCAGTAATCAGAGCTACAGCCATACCTTCCATTCCTTTCGGTACACGAACTAAACTAATCTGCTCACGCAAGCCAGCAAATAACACCATTGCTAGAGCAAAGCCAATTGCAGTAGCAAAGGCATAAACCACTCCCGTAAGAAGATTGTAATCCTTTTGAATGACCATGATAGTTACCCCCATGATACAACAGTTAGTTGTAATTAGCGGAAGAAACACTCCGAGTGCTTGATACAGTGCTGGTGAGACCTTTTTCAAGATAATCTCTACCATTTGAACCAATGCAGCAATAACCAAAATAAAGGCAATAGTCTGCAGATACTCTAACCCGAAGGCTTCAAGCACAAATTTTTGAATAAGGTAAGTAACAATCGTAGCAATAGTCATAACAAATGCTACGGCAGCACCCATACCCGAAGCTGTCTCCACCTTTTTAGAGACGCCCAAGAAAGGGCAGATTCCTAAGAATTGTGACAACACCACGTTGTTCACAAAAATAGCCGTGATAAATAGTAGTATATATTCCATATCTTCTTTCGTTGTTTACGGGTTATGATTTCTTCATTATGCGATTCACAAGAGCAATCAGATAGCCTAGAGCAATAAATGCACCGGGAGCCAATACAAAGATTAGCATACCATACTCTTCGGGAAAGAGGGTTAAATCAAACAGTTTGCCTGTGCCTAAGAACTCACGCACACCACCCAATATCGTAAGGGCCAAAGTAAAACCAATCCCCATACCCAATCCATCAAAAAAAGAAGGGATGATAGAGTTCTTAGCTGCAAAAGCTTCGGCACGTCCTAATAGTAAACAGTTTACTACAATTAGTGGAATAAATAGTCCCAAAGTTGCATAAAGTGCAGGAAGATAAGCTTGCATAACCATTTGCAGCAAGGTCACAAAGGTTGCAATTACCACTACAAACGATGGGATACGAACCATATCAGGAATAAAACGCTTGAGAAGTGAGATAGCTACATTCGAGCAGAGTAATACAAACAAAGTAGCTAAACCCATTCCCATACCATTAATAGCAGAAGAGGTAGTACCCAATGTGGGGCACATTCCTAGAAGAAGTACGAATACAGGATTCTCTTTAACAATCCCATTCATCATTAGTTTAAAATTACTCATCACTCTGTGGGTTTTAATTCGTTACTTTGTTGTGTAGCATCGCTAGCTGTATCAACATGATTCTGATCATTATAAGCTGCATATGCCTGATTTACAGCAAGTAAAAAGGCACGTGTCGTGATAGTAGATGCAGTAATAGCATCTATTTGACCAGCATCTTGTTTCACTTTCAATGGTGAGGTACCAGGATTAAGACCTATTATATCGCCTTTGGCACCTTTTTTAAACCAATTGGCAGCCTTTGAACCCAATCCAGGAGTTTCGGTATGATTCAACAATGAATAGTCAATGATGTTACCCATTTTATCAAAACCCACCAAGATGGTCATTTTACCACCAAATCCATTTACTGAAGATTCAACAGCAGCACCTATAAATTCACCACCTTGGGTTGCCTTGTATATTTTATAGGTTGTACCATTTAGTTCTACTGACTCTGGCGCATCGGCTGGATTATTATCAAAACCAGGCACGACTACTCCAATGGCATCGCTCAACGCTTTGGCATTGGCTTGAGCAATAGGGTCTGCTGTTAACTTATTGACAAAGCCTAACAGTGCTCCAGCTACTACAGTTACGCACATTAGTGCTATAACCATATTCTTTAAAGATGATTCTAACTTTTTCATTTCTTTACTACCTCCCCAAATCGTTTAGGTTTGCAATAGGTGTTAATTAGCGGAGTAAAGGCGTTCATTATAAAGATAGCGAACGACATACCCTCTGGATAAGCACCGAACTGACGGATAACTACGGTGAGAAAACCGATAGAGACACCATAAATAATCATTCCTTTATGAGTCATAGGCGATGTAACATAGTCTGTTGCCATAAAGATGGCTCCCAACATAACACCTCCTGTAAATAGGTGCGTTAATCCTGTTGCAAATTGATCAGGACTTGCCAAATGCATCACCTGAGAGAATAGGAATACAGTTCCTAAAATGGATAGAGGAATGTGCCAAGTAATAATCTTTTTCCACAACAGATAAGCCAAGCCAAGCAACAAAGCCAAAGCACTGACCTCACCCAATGAACCAGGATTATTACCCAAAAAGAGGTCAAGCACGCTAGGAATCTGTTTCAATGCTTCTGCATTACCAGACACAGCCTCTTTCATTAAAGCCAATGGTGTAGCACCCGTCTCAGCATCAACGTAGCTAGAAAGTTGCCCCACTACGGGCCACGAGGTCATCTGCACAGGAAAAGAGATCAGCAAGAAGATGCGACCTACCAAAGCGGGATTAAAAGGATTACAACCCAATCCACCAAAAGTCATCTTACCAACACCAATTGCCACCAATGCACCAATCAAGATGATCCAAATAGGCAAATTAGAGGGAAGATTGAATGCCAGCAAAATACCTGTTAGTACAGCCGAACCATCACAAATTGTAGAACGTTCTTTTTTCAATAAGAACTTAGTGATAGCCCACTCAAAGAGTACACAAGCAGCCACTGAAGTAAGCGTAATTACCGCTGCTCCCAAACCAAATTGGTAGAAAGAGACTAGCAGAGCGGGAATCAATGCTATAAGTACACCATACATATTTTTACTCACACTATCGCCACTGTGTACATGAGGCGATAAGGATACTATAAATTTATTAGCCATTTATCTGTCGAATTATCTGTTAGCACTGCGTGAACGTATGATTCCCCCTACCGTGGCTTTACCCAAACGGATATAGTCTAGCAAGTAGCGTTTCGAGGGACAAGTATATTGACAAGAGCCGCACTCGATGCAAGATATAACCTCTTCATTTTCCACTTTTTCCCACTCTTTATACTCCGAAAGGGTAGCCAACAAGAAGGGCTCTAATCCCATAGGACAGACCGATACACATTTGGCACAACGAATACAGTTCTCCTCCTCAGCACGTTTGGCCTCTTTTTCATTCATAAGCAACACACCCGAACTGCCTTTGCAGATAGGAATGTCAGTACTTACAAGCGCCTTACCCATCATAGGACCACCCCCTACGACTTTGCCAGTATCCTCAGGCAACCCACCAGCTGCTTCGATAAGCTGCGTCATAGGAGTACCAATACGAGTTAAGAAGTTAGAAGGTTTCACTACCGATTTACCTGTAACCGTTACTACGCGCTCAAATAAAGGTTTGTTCTTTTGAACAGCTTCATATACAGCATAAGCGGTACCTACATTTTGAACCACAGCACCTACGTGAATAGGAATAGAAGGAGGAGCAGGTACCTGACGACGAATAACGGCATCAATCAATTGCTTCTCCCCCCCTTGCGGATATTGCACCTTCAAAGGAACGATTTCAATATTTCCATATTGAGCTGCCTTTTCACTCATCAACTGAATAGCATCAGGCTTGTTGTTCTCGATACCAATATAGCCTTTCGTAACATGAGCACCTTTCATCAAGATAGAAACTCCCACGAGAATTTCATCTGCTTTTTCCAACATCAATTGATGGTCGGCTGTCAAATAAGGTTCACACTCTACAGCATTAATGATTAAGCATTCAGCCTTGGCACCAGGAGGAGGTGATAGTTTTACGTGCGTAGGAAAACAGGCACCCCCCAATCCAACAATACCACACGCTTTAATTCTTGCAACGATTTCGGGAGCCGTTAATGCACACTCCTTTACAAAAGTGGTTGAACGATCAATTGACTCCTCCCATTCATCTCCCTCTACATCAATAAAGATGGCAGGTTTTCGATAACCGCTTGCATCAACTATGCTATCCACCTTATTTACCTTTCCCGACACAGACGAGAAGATAGAAGCCGATACAAAACCACCTGCTTCAGCAATCTTAGTACCTACTTTCACTAAATCGCCTTTCTTTACGATGGCTGTAGCAGGTGCACCAATATGCTGAGACAAAGGAAATACCGCTTGCTTGGGAAGAGCAAGCGTTTCGATGGCTTTGTTTGCCGACAATTTATGCTCTGGCGGATGAACACCGCCCATTCTAAATGTCTTCACTTTTTTATGTTTTAATATTTTTATTCGCTTTACTTCTTTTCGCATCTTTCCATTCACCCATTGGGACAAAGTAGAACAGATAGAACTCTCTCTATATCAACCCCCTAATTAGGTAGTGAATTGAGTAAAGATATTACGAAATTCTCTCTACGCATTCGCTTCTAAGAGAAGTTTATTGAGTAGGCGCCTCTACATTTGGGGCAACACTCTCTTCGGCATTTTTTTTATCAATAGCGATTTGTTCCTTTGGAGCTACATCGACAGGTTTCTCTACCTTCGGTTTTCGTGGAGGGAAATTAACTGCCAGAATAGCATTCTTGGGACATTCACTCTCACATTTCCGACAAAGTTTACACTTTATAGGGTCGATGTAAGCCAAATTATTCTCGATTGTAATTGAATCAAAAGGACAAACCTTTACACATTTGCTACAAGCAATACAACTCACCTTACAAGCTTTATTTGCCAAAGCCCCTTTCTCCTTATTTACACAAGAGACATAAACTCGGCGATTGTTCTTTCCTTTCGGACGAATCTCTATAATTGCACGTGGACATGCCTTTACACAAGCACCACAAGCTGTACATTTCACTTCATCTACTTCTGGTAATCCCGTTTCACTATTCATCTGTATAGCATCAAATGCACAAACAGATACACAGTCACCACAACCTAGACATCCATTACTACAAGCTGTTTCACCACCATACGTAGCATGCGCAATGGCACAAGAAGAGACTCCATCGTACTGAGAGGTACGGGGACGATTCTCACAACTACCATTACATCTCACAACTGCTACTTTAGGTTCACTGACCACAGCTTCCATTCCAAGCACAGCAGCCACAGCCTCCATTACAGCTGACCCACCTACTGGACACGAAAGTCCTTCAAGCGAACCTGCATCAGCAGCTTTGACACAGCCATTGGCAAATCCACCACAACCAGGAAAACCACATCCTCCACAATTTGCTTGAGGCAAAGCTTCATTTACCTGTGCAATCCGCGGATCTTCATAAACAGCAAACTTCTTAGAGGCAACAAATAAGATTACCGCAGCAACCAAACCTATTGCACCCAGTGAAATCACTGCAACAAGAATTACATCCATAAGTTTTATTCGTTAATTAGTTATTTATTTGTTCTTGATAATCTAGGGGAGTAATAGTAAAACGAAACCGTTTTGCCAATCTCTTCCTAAAAAGATAGATTAGAAAGTAATAAGGTACCAAAAAGGCAAGCGAGATGAGTGCTGAAAAGGCTTCATCCCCCTCAGTAAGATGCATCGATGAGAATAGGCTAATTATTAACAACAAAAAAGGTATGCCAAAGGCCAACCATACAGCCTGCATACCCATCGAAGTGGCACCCACTATCATTACAGATTGCCCTACTCTATACGAAGAGGCAGTTGCATCCTTTATATCGATCAATTTCTCCTTACTTTCAGCCGCATTACAATGGCCCTTGGCACTGCAAGAAGAACAGGCAGAAGTCTGCAGAATTCTTACCTGTAGGTCAGAACCCTTAATGCTTTCAACAATACCTTGGTGTTTTATTATGTTTGTCATTTCTGCAAAGTCCACATTACAAATTATCACAAAAATAATATTTAAATTGACAACACAGAACTATTCAAGAAAAAAAGAGTCTAGAGAGGGATAAAATGTACTAAAAAGCGATTAAGGTCAATCGAAAGATGTAAAAATAAAACACTACTAGCCATCAAGCGGATTCGGACTTTCATCCATAAAAAGTGCGGGATTACATCTTTTTCACCAAGAAGTAATCCCGCATTTTCTTATCTTCACGCAATGAATAATCACCCGTAAGATTCACTACATCTTTATCTAATCAATCGAATGAGCCTGCTTAGGAAGTGTCATGTGGAGTACGCCGTATGCAAGAATAGTAGCTATAGCAGTTCCACCCAGAACCCCTAGTTTTGCTTGATTGAGTAACAAAACAGAAGAACCAAAAGAGAGGTCAGATATAAACAGAGATACGGTAAAACCAACACCCCCTAGCAAAGCGATTCCAGATAAATTACGCCAATTCATTCCCAATGGAACAGAGGCAAAGTTTAACTTCACAGCAACCCACGTAAATAGGTAGATGCCAATAAATTTACCTATAACCAATGCAAAAATAATAGCCCAAGTCAAGATGCCAACTTCAGCACTCCCCTGACTACCACAAAGCATCACTCCTGCATTGGCAAAAGCGAATAGAGGTATAATAAAATAGTTAACAACACCATGCAAATCATCCTCAAGTGATTGAAGAGTAGAGATAACTTTATCAGAAGCAGACTCTATCGATTTCAAAACACCAATCTGATTTTTTGTTAAAACTAAATTCACCTCTTCGGATACAGGAAATGAAGCAATCTTCTGCTGAATAATACCAATATATTTCCCTACACGACAGTGTGGCGTAGCTGGGATGGTGAAGGCAACAATAACCCCGGCAATAGTAGCATGGATTCCACTTTGTAGAAAGAAATACCAAAGCACAAGACCAAATGAAAGATAGAAATATCGACTACGGATGTGTACATAATTTCCAGCACACAGAATCAGTAAGACAACTGCCGAATACAATAAATAATCGACTGCCATATGTGACGAGTAAAAAAAAGCAATTACCAAGATACCACCAATATCGTCAACTACGGCAAAGGCTGTCAAGAAAACCTTTAAGCTAAGGGGAACACGCTTCCCAAATAGGCTTAATACCCCCAATGAAAAAGCAATGTCCGTAGCCATTGGAATAGCCATACCTGCCTCTGCTTCTGTCCCTTTAGTCATTAAAAAGAAAATAAGCACAGGAATCATCATCCCCCCAAAAGCTGCAATAATAGGGAGCAACGCTTGTTTGACACTAGAGAGCTCACCTACCAATATTTCACGTTTTATTTCTAGTCCTACCGTAAAGAAAAAGATAGTCATCAGAGCGTCATTAATAAACTTAAGTAGTATCATGGGATGGCCATCATGACGGAAAAGGTCAAAATTACCCACCTGCAAATGCACCTCCTGATTCCAAAATGAGGTGTAAAAATCACCCCACGGAGAATTAGCCAAAGCCATCGCTATTACTACAATAAACATCAATAAAATACCCCCATTTACATGGTAGCGTGAGGCACGTTGAAACGAAAAGTCCAAGTCACTCAATTTAATTCTTTCCATTTTAAAACTATATATAAATTTATTTGATACCTATATCAACAACCATTTCTACATAATCGTATAATACAGAAATTACAAGAAACATTTTTTACTCAATGGCCAAATAAATATTTCAACAATTTCCTAAATGACAAGCTATTACAAAAAACAGTTGCGAATATTAGGTGATAAGTACGAATAATCTACTCCTTTGAAATTTCCCTAGATGAAGCTAACTAGAAGTCAACAGCCCTAAACCAATCGTTATAGATAGAAACTACATTAAAGAGTTATGCAAAAGACCTTTCTGTTATTGGCGGCCCAATTACAGAAAGGTCGTACATAAGTATATCTAGTCCAATATTCTTAGACTACTCAACTCTTTATCTTTTCATCTCAGGATAACTTATTAATGCCAATTTCTTAACCCACATAATAAATAGGGATGTCAAAATAAGATTCAACACAATGGTTAATACTGAAATAATTAAGGCGGGACCACCCAAGTTGTATCCCAATGCTATAAAAATAATACCAGCACCCACCTCACCACGCGTAAACATACCAATAGAGAGAGCTAAACGCTCACTAATTAAGCGATCACGGTAAAAGAAGAGTGGGCATAATTTCCCTATATTCGATAGAAGTGTAACGATGAGCACATGCATCATAATGGTACCCCATGACATCATCTCTTGTGATCCTGTAATTGATTGCATAGCTTCTGTTGACCCTGAAAAATCAACTCCAATAAACACAGGCATACTTAATCCAACTAAAAACATAAAGACAAATGAGATGCAATCAGTCGCCTTCCGCTCCATAGAGCCTTCTACCTCTTTATGCTTCATCACCATTCCTAAGATAAAGGCAGGAAGAAGTACTTCTATGTGGATAGAACCATCAGCTCCATAGAGTGATTTGGTTACTAAATAGACTACTTGTGTAATACCAAAAACCAATATGGAATAGAGCAATATGGCTTTCCAATCTTGTCTAAACGAATAACTAGACAATCTCTTCCAACCTACAAAAAGCAGTAGAAAAACAACAAATATAATAACGATAAGCTGCCAACGAAGCCCCACCATCATAATTTGTAGTGGAATCATTAACAAGATTGTATCAAGGTCATCAAAGATGGCTAAGACTTGAATCTTTTTATAAAACCAACTTGATTTCAGCCCAATGGCAGCTAACATGGTAAATAAGATACCTGCCGAAGTAGGTGCCGCAAAACGGCTTAACAATAGATTCTCTTTCCAAGCATCCCAACTACCCCAAAACTCTGGTGGAAGCAACACATAGACATAATAAACAGCAACTAAAAACCAAGGCATAGCAGCTGTTACCATAGCTATAAAATAATCAGTCGCATAAGAGCGCCAACGAGTTTTATCGACTTCAAACTCTCGACCTACGTTAATCATTATAAAACTTAAGCAGATATAGAGCAAGTAATCATTTGTATGCTTAACTAGCCAATAGTTGTCGCCCGCAATAGTGGGGAGAAACTGAGAGCCTAACAAACCAATCATTAGGCAGAGTGAAAATGACAGAACTTTTCTCATCTTTTTTATATCAGTATGTAGTACTAAATAGTTTAAATAATTCCAACTTCTAAATAGGTGATTTTCAATATACAGAGCACATCTAATAATTAAAACGAATGATGACTCGTACTGAATAATCGTTGTTTTTTTTAAAAGTGAAGTGTGTCTAGAAAGTTCTGCAGAGTGAAGACACACCTCCCTATTAAATATTAATCAAGCTTCAACACTGCCAAAAATGCTTTTTGTGGCACCTCAACATTACCGATCTGCTTCATACGCTTCTTCCCTTTTTTCTGCTTTTCAAGAAGTTTTCGTTTACGACTCACATCACCACCATAACATTTAGCCGTTACATCTTTTCGCACTGCCTTAATGGTCTCACGCGCTATAATTTTAGCACCAATAGCTGCTTGAATAGCAATTTCAAACTGTTGTCTAGGAATAAGCTCTTTGAGTTTCTCACACATACGACGTCCAAAGTCATAGGCATTATCCACGTGTGTTAGCGTAGAGAGAGCATCGACAGACTCTCCATTTAAAAGTATATCTAATTTTACCAATTTAGAGGGGCGGAAACCCGATTGGTGATAATCAAACGAAGCATATCCTTTCGAGATACTCTTTAGCTTATCGTAGAAGTCAATTACAATCTCACCCAACGGCATGCGATAATGTATCTCAACACGATTACCAGAAACGTAATTTTGCTTCAATAACTCACCACGCTTCCCTAAACACAAGCTCATAATAGGACCAATGTAATCAGTAGTAGTAATCACTGTAGCATCGATAAAAGGTTCCTCAATACGATCGATAAACGTAGGATCGGGCATTCCACCAGGGTTATGCACTTCAGCAACCCCACCCTGCTTATCATATATCATATACGAAACATTGGGAACCGTCGTAATAACATTCATATCGAACTCTCTGTCCAACCGTTCTTGAATAATCTCCATGTGGAGCAAACCCAAGAATCCACAACGGAAACCAAAGCCAAGAGCTAATGAGGATTCAGGCTGAAAAGTCAAAGAGGCATCATTAAGTTGAAGTTTTTCGAGTGAAGCACGCAATCCCTCATAATCCTCCGCTTCAATGGGATAAAGACCCGCAAAAACCATAGGCTTAACCTCTTCAAATCCATCGATAGCTGCAACGCAAGGACGAGCCACGTGAGTAACAGTATCACCAACTTTTACCTCTTTGGAGGTCTTAATACCTGATATGATATACCCAACATCACCCGTACGCAATTCTGTACGAGAAACCATTTCCATTTTTAGTACACCAATCTCATCAGCTTCGTACTCTTTACCTGTATTAAAGAATTTAACTTTATCACCCTTACGAATAACTCCGTTCGTGATTTTAAAGTAAGCAATAATACCCCTGAATGAGTTAAATACAGAGTCGAAAATCAGAGCTTGCAGAGGTGCCTCTTCGTCACCTTTTGGATGTGGAACACGCTCTACTACAGCCTGTAATATCTCCTCTACTCCCATCCCTGTTTTACCAGATGCACGAATGATATCTTCGTGTTTACACCCTAACAATTCGATAATTTCATCCTCTACCTCTTCAGGCATAGCACTATCCATATCACATTTATTCAAGACTGGAATTATTTCCAAATCATGTTCCAATGCCATATAGAGATTAGAAATCGTCTGTGCTTGAACCCCTTGTGAAGCATCTACAATAAGCAATGCTCCCTCGCAAGCAGCGATAGAACGAGATACCTCATACGAGAAATCGACGTGTCCTGGGGTGTCAATTAAGTTAAAGATATATTTTTCACCTTGGTGGAAATACTCCATTTGAATAGCATGACTCTTGATAGTGATGCCCCGTTCTTTCTCCAAATCCATATCGTCAAGCATCTGTCCACCAGTTACTTTAACGGTTTTTGTGAATTCTAACAAACGGTCTGCCAAGGTTGATTTTCCATGGTCAATATGAGCGATGATACAAAAATTGCGGATATTCTTCATTTTTATCTAAAATATTTAGCACAAAAGTAGATAAAAAAAACGGGAATACCACTTGTTTAATAAAAATAAACGGCTCAAACAAACGATCTATTTCGCATTTTTATCTACCGAAAAAGCCAATCAACAGAGAAAAAAAATCCCTGTTTACACCCTATTAATCGACGAATTCACCCAATGATGAATCAAACTTAAATTCGAACAAACAGATCTCTTCAGGGAGCCTATTTAACCCAAGCCCTGAATCAACCTTTTATTTCCACCCTATATCCCCCATTCTTTTTTATCCAATTGCATCATACAGATGATCAGTCTCTCTCCTTACCTAAATAGACAAGACAAACTTGAAATAATCACCTAAACTACAATACATTACAAAATAGAATATTAATGTTAGGCTCTATGAATATTTAATCTTTTCTAGGTAAAGAGTCAATGTAATTGCACCAAATATCTGCTGCATCTTCTACCAACTTTACACAAGGCCTTTTGGCGTAATAGCTTTTATTACGCTCCTCTGGGGTAGATTGAATAGCCTTAGAAGTGGGTTCTTTCAATAAATCAGCACAGCGCAAAGCTCCGTTTCGCCTCTTAAACTCATTAGCTAACTGCTGTACCAGCTCATAGTTCTCTTTTTTACCCTGTTGGTCTTTTCCACAAGTAGCCCCTTTTTCAAGCCCTGCAAGTAGAAAAATAGCACAAGCTGCACCACAAGTTTCACGCATTCGTCCAATACCACCCCCAAAAGAGGCACTCATACGCAAAGCTTGTTCGCGTGTAAAACCATATTCTCCGGCAAAGGCTGCAACTACAGCTTGCGAGCAATTATACCCCTCTTTAAATAGGGCAACTGCTAAATCCTTACGTTCTTGATTCTCCATCTTTTATATCTATCGTTAATTAACAAAACATCCATATCGGCCATGAGAATGCTCCTACTCACCTCTTCAATAAAGATCCAAGAACAAAAATAGTCAAATAAAAAAACAAAACTCATTCTATCTGTTTTATTATTTTAGTATAGAACTGTTCTTTTTAAAGGAACTAGCCCTAAAATCGTTTTAATTTTGTATTTTTGCACTTTAAAAAGCAGAAAACATTTGCTCCCTATGGTCACAAGTAGTAGACTATGTACACCACACTATTTATGACAGAAAGAACCGAATACCCTAGCCAATTCAAAGACTATTGACTACATTAGGATCGTTCATTCTAAGTATGAAATACAACACCAAATTAAAATATAAACTCAAAGGAAAATATGAAAAATTTTAGTTACTTGTTTTTAGCCGGAATTGCAACCTTCGCAGCTTGCCAACAAAGCCCCTCATATAAAATTAAGGGAACTGTGGAAAATATAGAGCAGGGAGATACCATCTATTTACAAGAGTACAAAGAGGGAGTTATGACCAAACTAGACTCAACAACGGTACAAAAGGGACATTTTTTCTTCATAGGAAGACAAGACACTGCAGTAAACCGCTACATAACTTATACAAAGGGCAACAAACGCTACTTCACCGATTTCTTTCTAGAGAATGGAGAGATTTCAGTTACGCTAGGCGAGAAAAGTAACGTGTCAGGAACTCCTAACAATCAAATATACAGCAATTTTAAAACGATATTTGCTGATTTACAAAACTCGATAAATAGCGAATATCAAAAAATCAAAAATGACACATCGCTCACTGAAAAAGAACGAGAGAGTGCTATGACTTTAGTTGAAAAAAGGAATCAATCGGGAATGAATCTTATCTTTGATTTATTGAAAAAAAATATGACCAATCCGGTTGGAGTCTTTCTTTTACCACAATATGCTTCAGCTTTTGAATTAGAGAAGCAAAAAGAGCTTGTAAACTTGATCCCCAATACATATAAAGAGAATGACCGAATTAAAAGGCTCTTAAACCGGATTGAAACAACAGAAAAAACAGCTATTGGAAAAAAATATATGGACTTCGCTATGCGTACTCCAAAGGGCAACCTCGTAAAACTCTCTGATTTTGTTAGCCAAAACAAATATACATTGATTGACTTTTGGGCAAGTTGGTGCGGTCCGTGTCGAACTGAAATGCCACACGTGGCAGCTGCCTATAAGAAATACAAAGAAAAAGGCCTAGGCATTGTGGGTGTATCGCTCGACAAAGATGAGAAAAAATGGAAAGAATCTATTGTCAGCCTAAATATGACTTGGATACAAATGTCTGACTTGGCAGGGTGGAATTGCGAAGCAGCTAAAATGTATGGAGTAAACTCCATCCCTTCTACTCTATTAATTAACCAAGAAGGGATTATTGTAGCACGCAACTTGCGAGGTGATGGACTAGAAGAAAAATTAGCAGAACTGCTTCCTTAATTCCGACAGCAAATTATAACAAAAGCCATTTCCTTACTCAAACAAAATGAGTATGGAAATGGCTTTTTCTCTTTATGCACAATCAAGCTACAGTAAAACGAAAGCTCGTTAAGGAGGAAACGAAAGCAAGAGTGGGACAAAATGAAGGCAAGTAAAGAGTAAAACGGATGGGACTATGCAAGAGTGCATAATCCCATCCGTTTTACTCTTTTAAAAGCTCTCCTCAAAAGCAAATTAATAGAATAGACCTAGTCAGCATAAAAAAGATTGTTAGCCCCATCCTGGCTAACAATCAATACCCCAATCTAAAATCGAAACAGCCCTTTTTTTGACTTCAAAGAAACCTTTTCCTGAAGAATCCTATCTTTTGCTATCATCCAAAAGGGGATCAAGTAAAATTGCAGATTGGTACCGCCATTTAAAAATTTAGAAAGCGTCATTGCAATCTATCATTGTTGAAGAGGTGATTATACATTTCGAGTTAAAATTCGAAGGCATACACATAAAACAAGTTACGCTCACTGGAAGTGGTGCTCCAACCCCTTTCCATTTAGGCGATTTCCGAGTGGAGAGAATAGGCTGAAAATAATGGATCAAGAATTGCAGAACAACCTAAAATTTCACATCTCTATCCAACAGAGTCATTATATCATCTGCTAATCAATAGCTCGCTGAGATACCTTAAACAGGAGCTTATCTTTTCGTTGGCTAATGATTTTGTAAGAGACTCAATAGAATATACCTAAATTGAAGCTTATTTGCGATCTAGGGTCTGCTGAAAAAAATGGCAACAAGTTGAATTATAATACCATATAGACTTATTGCATTGCATATAAGTGCAATATTTTTTTGCATGTTCTTGATTAAAACCTTGCACTATGACTAGATATGAAGATAGTCAAAACGACGTTTATTTGCTTTCTAATGGTTTTTCTTACAAGAAGGTCAAGCGACTTTTTAAAGGCATTCAATTTTATTGGATAGCAATAGTCTGTAAAGGTTGTGGTTGCTCTAATCTTTGCTAGGTTGGGGCTCGTATGTGGCTTCCTAGATTGTGTAGTGTATGTTTCTTTTTCTATTGCTTTTAGTGTTCTATGGTTGTGCAACACGTGTCGCACAGTTGTGCAACGCGTGTTCTTCTACTGTGCAACACGTGCTGTATAGTAGAAGAACGCTAACTTGGGCTCACCCGATAAACCCTGGGGATTCCTTTTAAAATTATTATCTTTGCTGCATGGATACACACGGATTACTACTTTTAGCTCAGGTTGTTTTACCTGCCGATATATTGACACGATTCACGATTACGAAAGTTGAG
>JBOFMR010000145.1:0-1736 GCA_051658485.1 Phocaeicola sp. | reverse complement strand
AGGTCGTAGATTTAGATCCGTTTTAAGCTGTCGGTTGGTGCACTCAATTTCTCTAATCAAGTTGTAATAGTCCCACGTAGTGCGTTCATCAAAACTTTTTACATTAGTACGCAAGAAGTACACTCCTTCGGTTTTATCTATTGCTACTGCTTCCTTTATATCCCACTTTACTTGTAACATCTCTGTAAGCTTCTCGCTGTTTTTAATATAGGATATGGTATAGAATCGTGCAATAGAAGGGTAGCGCTCAATCGTACGTCCCACTCTTTCCACAACCTTTTCATAGCGTTTAATTCCTCCTTTTTTAGTAATTGCTTGGTTTATCTTATTCATTTCCTCTTCAAATCGCTCTTTCCATTGTCGGTTCATAGAGGCTTCAGTCATCGCTTTAGAGGGAGAGGTAATTTCGAGGTAGTAATCCTCTTGCGGACCCGTTTGTATTTCGCGCAGGGTAATCTCTCGCTTTTTCGTATCTTTCACAATAACTGTTCGATGGTCACTAGATAGTGAATAATCTTTGAGACGAGTACGTGAAACACATAGATAGTTGTATCCTTTCTCTTTTATCTGTAGCAGATTATCCTCCGTAGCAATGCCAGCATCTATCACTACAAGTGTTTTTTGATTGGTTACAGAACTCTTTACTGCCAGCTTTTCAATCATATCAGGCAATGATTTGGGATCAGATGTATTTCCCTCAAGAATAGAGGAATAACGAATGAATCCCTCTTTGTTTATGCACAAAGCAAGCACAAGCAAACGGCAATCAGAACGCTTCTCTTTGCTACGTCCAAAACGAGCTTTTTGACTCTTACGCTTACTCCCCTCAAAGTAGAAATTCGTAAGGTCAAAGAGGACTATTCGGTTGTCAATATTAAATAGGTTGTCTGTAACTTTACAAAGGTGCGATTCAATCTCCTGCTTCATATCGTAGAGTTTAAGTGGAACTTGGTAGAGTGAATTAACTCCTGGAGTCCACTCTTGATTTCCTGAATAAAGCTCACATGCTGCTGAATTATCCTTCATTATACGGTGAGTAGCCCATTCAGAGGGTGCATAAACGGTACGTACAATTAGGTGTGAAAGAGCTGTATCTATACTATTTTTACTCCAGCCTTGTTCTTGCAAAAACGACTCAAGTCCAAGTCTGTCAATCGTTTGTTTGCAGAGCCATTCTGCACCTACATTTCTAGCATCAGTATGTTCTACCGTATCAATATCAATATATTTCTCTGCTTCCTTCTTTGCGACTCCTTCCTTTTCATTAAAGCGATCAATTCCTCCCTCTTCAACCATGCGAAGCCAATAGTTTTGGGCATATTGACTCTCTTGTTCTGACAAACGACTAAATTTATCAGGAAAGAGCAAAGGAGTATTACGAAGTTTGAAACGTCCGGTTAGTTCCGCAGCTATACGTTTGACTTGAATGGGAAGAAGAGAAGGCTCAAAGCCGATGTTTAAAACAATCAGTGAATGTACGTTTCCATGCACATCGCGATAAGACTCCTTCAAGCGATAGTAAGGAGCCTCTTTCCCAAGAGCAGGATTGAAACGGAGTTGTACATTGACGTGCATGCCACAAAGGTACATACAATATTCTAACCAAAAGTGTCCTACAAATCGCATTTAGCAAGAATCGAAAAAAGGGATCACTGATTATCAGTAAATTGAAATTTCACAAAAGATGAAATCAGTGGAAAAATTACGAAAAATAATTTTAAGGGTGAAAGTTGGGT
>JBOFMR010000144.1:0-17528 GCA_051658485.1 Phocaeicola sp. | reverse complement strand
AGATTTCCATGTAAAAGTTATCAAGTATCACACAATGATCGACAAAAAAATAGCAGAGAATAATAGTTTAATTAAGCAGCGAGACGAACTTCTACCGCTTTTAATGAACGGCCAAGTGTCGGTAAATTCTGATTTATCGCACTGTTAAGGTGTATCTTATTTTCAATAGTCATAAGAATTTCAGCTATCCTATCTTGCTCTGATCGTTGCCATTCTTTTATCTGAATTGAAGCTATAGCTGCATCTAATTGTAGATTCTTAATACCAGAAGTCTTACCTTCAAAGTTGAAGAATACATCGGCATTATAGATATATTGCCAATATTGGTACACAAAATACGGATTCCACTCATCTTTTACTCTGAAAGCTGTGCAGAAGTTGGAGCATACTATATTTCCTTTTTCTTGAATCAAATCTTCCGAAATGTAAACAACCCTACCTGTTGATTGAGTTGGGCTGCCGCCAGACTTTTCTACAACTATATCGCCAACTTGTAAAAGTTTACCTGTTAGTGCTTTATCAAATATATATCTTTGAGGAATATTTATGAAGTCGTGTCTTGATATTGGAACAATATCTGCACCTCTAATACAGAAAACCTCATTGGGAGTTTCTGCAGACATTTCTTCGTTACCCCAATCTCCCGAGATGAATTCTTTTATAATATTTGATAATTTCATAATCTATCTAAGTATTTTTGGATTTTGTTTGTTGAATAATGCTTATTCAATAAATCTTGAAACTGTTCTCGTATATTTTGACGAACTTGTTCATAATCGCATTCGCTATTAATGTAGCACTCGCTATAATCTAATGCGAGTCGTTCTAATCCTTGGATTTTATCATATTCATTATCAAGGGTGGCTTCAATATAATCTTCTATGAAAGGATTGATCTCTTCATAGCTCCTATCCTGTCGTTCAATAGACAATATATCAAAAAACTTAAATGAATCTGGATAATCATCAGAAGAGCCTGCTAACGTAGATTCTTGTTTATTCAGTTCACGAATAGCTCGTTTGCAAATACGCATAATTATGTCATTGGCATAACTTTTGCATCCTGATTCAAACTGAAGAATAAATTTATCTTTTTCAAGTTCCATTACTTCTATTATTTGTTCTATAAGCTATAGAGTTGTTAAAGTAGATTCTTTAGTTCGTCCATATCAGGCAAAGCCTTACGCAAATTCTCTGGCATATCAGCCGATGTGATGTAAGTTGCTACTCCCATTGGCTTGTCATAATCTTGAATAATGTATTCTACATACTCCCGTTTAGCACTCTTGCATAGCACAATACCGATTGATGGATTCTCGTGAGGTTTCTTCACGTGGTCATCAAGTATTCGTAAGTATGCAGTGAGTTGACCAAGGTAGCTCGGCTTAAATGCGCCAACTTTAAGTTCTACGCAAACCATAGCATTCAACTCCCGATTGAAGAACAGCAAGTCAGGGAAATGCTCTACTCCATACACTTCAAGGTGATACTGGTTGCCAATAAATGCAAAGTCATTACCAAAGGTCATAATGAAACGCTTGATATTCTGAACTATTTGCTGTTCTACCGCTCGCTCGTCAATATCCTCACTATCACGTTCACCTATTTCTTCCACGTTGATGAAGTCAAGAGCGTATTCATCCTTGAACATCATAACTGCCTTTCTTGCTTCTTTTGCAGAGATTTTAGCTGTTGCAAAATTATTAGGGATTTGTTGTTGATTGTGGTAAGCATCATCCTTGAACAAACGTTTTAAGGCTTCTACCGACAAATATTCATTTGCACATCTACGTATGTAATAGTACCGCTCATCGATGCTTTCAATCTTTTCGATAATGCGTATATGGTGCGTGAAAGGGGTATGCAAGAAATCTTCTACAGGGAACGATACAGTATCAGAAAAAGTTAGAGTGTGGTAAATATCAATGCTTTCTATAGCATCAGGTAATTCGACAATTGCAATTGTCGAATTACCGTTTGTCGTTTCGACATTCGTGATTGTCGAATTGTCAAGCATACTCCATTGCTCATAGAATTTACGCATATTTTTAAGACTATTGGCGGAAAAGCCTCTAAGTCCAGGTAGTATCTTTCTGAGTCGTTCGCTTATGGATTCAAGAGCACCAGTACCCCAAGTTCCTCCCTTGCGTGAATTGACTGAGACATATTTGCCTACACCGAAATAAACGGAAAGTTGTACTCGATTCTCATCTTTGAGAGCCTCGTACTGACCTTGAAGTATAGCTGTCTTTATAACTTCTGCTGCTTGGTTATATGTTGATGGTGTGATTTGACTTTGTTCCATATTACTCACCAATATTTGAATTAAACCTTAAGCTATCAAGTTGTTTCATTATCTCTTCTTCAAGGCGATGGCTTTCAGCAAACTGACTAGCTAGTTCGGATTTGAAATTCGCCATGCGAGTATTAAACTCTTCAGCAGTAATATCCACATAATCAATCTTAATATCAAAATATTGACCAGCAGAAAGACTGTAACCTTTCTCTTTAATCTCATCGTATGTAACAGCTACAGAAAAATCTTCCACTGTCTCCTTTTCACGGAACGTTGTTACAATCTTCTCTACTTCAAAACTACGTAAACGCTTCTTTTGGTTATTACCCTCTTTATACTCTTCACCAAGTTTGCTCGCATCAATAAGAATCACTTTATCTGATTTTGCAGACTTGTCAAAGAATAAAACAGATACATTGGTACCAGTTGTAGCAAACACATTACTTGGCATAGAAACACATCCATATACCCAACGCTCTGTTACAATTCTCTCTAATATTCTCTTTTCAACACCACTTTTAGCTGTAATAAAACCTGTAGGTATTACGATAGCACCCTTACCTGTTCCTTCTTTCAATGAGTTTATCATGTGCTGGATAAAACAGGTATAGATAGCCATTTTAGGCTTCATCGGGTCTGCCTTTTTTACAGAGTTCGGTACTCCAGCCCAAAAACGAATGCTGTCTGTGTTTAGGGTATCTCTATATTCAGGGAAATCTAACTTAAAAGGGGGATTAGATACTACAAAATCAAACTTTTTAAGAGTACCATTAGCCTCTCTATGAGAAGGCTCTGTCAATGTATTGCCTTGAACAATATTGGGTAATGAAGATGACAGATTATTAAGAATTAGATTCAAGCGAAGCATTTCACTTGATTTTTCAGATATGTCTTGGCTATAGATAGAGCATCGTTCTTCACCAATCTGGTGAGCAAGTGCCATAAGCAGTGTTCCTGTTCCTGCAGAAGGATCATAGCAAGTCATACCACGTAAGTCGGCATCATCTCCTACAAGAAGTTGCGCCATTACCTGTGCAATAGCTCGTGGAGTATAGTATTCAGCATACTTCCCTCCACTCGAATTATTAAATCCTTTTAGTAGGTGCTCAAACACGTGCGAAAAGAAATCATATTTTTCATTAAAGACCTCTTCAAAATTGAATGAAGCCACATTACGCATCAATGATTTAGCAAACTCATCTCGTTTTTGTGTGTCAGTTATATAGGTGGTAACGCTACTAAAGATGTTTACACGACTTTTACCAGAAGTACTTACCGAGAATGTATCTGCATTGATATTCGCAATATCAATCAATGTGGCATCTAGTAACGTGGAAAAATCGCCTTTTCCTGTAGCATTGTATAGATGAGATAACGTATGTTCTGGTCTTAATTTAGGAACAGATGCAGGAAGGTAGCTAAATAAATCTTCCACCTCATCGTCAGTGAATTTATCATATTCAGCGTCCCAATTTTTAGCATTCTTCAAACGATCACCATATTGTCTGTCTCGCTTAACTTCAAAGCCAAACTTATCGTTAAAGAATTTGTAAAGAAACATCTCGATTACAATTTTATACTCGCTGCCAGTACCAGCTAATCCAAATGCTCCTGTTGTACTTTTTAATGAGTCAATCAAAGCAATGGTTGACTCTGTTATATTTATATTACTCATTTATTGATTCGTTGCTGAATATATTCAGTTGTTATTAAGTTATTTATGTGTTTTCTGTCAGCAATACCAGCCTTGATATTTAGGTCCAAAAGTTGATTGCCAATTATTGATAACACATCACGCTTGAAAGAGTCTTCATTATCTAAAATATTAATATTCAAGAATATCATATTATCAATAAGCTTCTTCATCTTAGACAAGCTGTCTGCAATTTCATACTCCTCTTTTGAGATAATAGGTTGTTCACGTTGTTGATTTTCCTCTTCAATACGCTTATGCACACGCACAAATCGTTCGTCACCTTTGTATTTCTTTTTCAATAGATTGTTTCGTCTATTTATCTCTTTAATCTTTTTCATAACCTCGTCCATATAGCCAATGCTTTCTTTAGCCTCTTTTGTACTCTGTGGAACAAAGCCCTTCTTTCTAAAATATTCGCGAAACTCTTCAGCTAATATAGCATACTTTTCTTCTTTTGTATCGAAATTGGCTTCAAATTCGGATTGCACCCGTTCACATCGTTCTCTAATATCATTCACAATGATACGCAGTTCTTCAGGCATTCCTTTTTTAAATTCAAATTCCAGCTCCGAAAGAGCAATATTTATAATACCCGATACATCAGCTTTGTGTTCTGAGGAAGTAAGTAGATTAATTCGTTCAATACGGTGGGTTACTTCTGTTATCAAGGTGGGGATAGCTCCAAAAGATAGTGCTCCTACCTTTGCTTTCAGGTCATCATCACCGAAAGACCTTACTTGATTAAGTATTGCTTTGGCATTCTGCAATACAGTTCGTACCTCATACAAACTATCCTTGTTCTCTATTTCGTCTATCTCTTTTCTGAATTCCTCAATATTGTCAGTGGTGAAATTAAATAACACACTTTTAACTTGCTTCATTTGAGCAATAATTGACTCTTTATCTTCAATGATGACATTACCAATACCCTCCTCTGGTTTATCTTCAATATCAGAGGTTCTATTTAGTTCTTTTAGATAACGATCATTAGTAGAATCAAAATTCTCCTTAATATTTACGAAATCAACTACATATCCATATTTAAAATCCTTATATGGACGATTGACTCTAGTTAATGCTTGAAGTAAGTCATGTCCATCTAGTGAACGACCTAAATATAGCTTTTTAAGTCTTGGTGCATCGAATCCTGTAAGAAGCATCTGATTGACGATCAAGACATCTATATTCATCAACTTCTTAAAGTTGTCAATATCAGCTTTGCGCTCAATCTTATCTCCTTCGTCATGTAGGATTAATGAAGCCGTTAATGGCTTTGCACTTTTATAAGCTACCATAGAATCGGCAGCTTTATAAAACTCTTCCTCTTTCTTTTCTTCAATCTTAATAGACCTATGAAAACGCTCTTGCCATAATCTGTACATCTCACGTGCTTGCGGATTAGTCTTACACACAATCATTGCGCCCACAGCATTATCACTTTGTTCTTGCCTAAATCTTCTGAAATCTGATATAATATAATCAAGTAATGCATTCAAGTAACTTTCATGCTCAATGATTTTATTCCTATCTATATCACTTTTCTTTACGCTTATATTACCAGCAAGATTATCAAGAATACTTTCTATTTTCTCTTTATATACAGTTTCTATAGGCTCACGCATTAATTTAAGTGTGTACCCATCTGCTATTGATTTATCATAATAGTAAGTGTTTATATAATCTCCAAATACACGCCAGGACTCTTTCTCGTCTTTTAGAAGAGGGGTTCCAGTTAATGCAATCTTAATTGAATCCTTATCTGCTTCAAACAAATTGGCCAAAAAGCTACCTTGTGGGTTATAACCTCGATGCGCTTCATCAACAAAAAATATACGTTGTAGTTTTGTATTGTACCCATTATCTATCTGCACTTTTGCCTTATCCTCCTTAAACTTATGGATATTGACCACCATGATTTCAGGTTTCCCTTCGTTATTTTCAATGGGAGAAATACTACCTATATCATTCATCAACTCTTGCCGACTTTTTGCATTTCTCACAATTAGCCCTCTAGCAGCAAACTCATCACTTGCTTGCACCATTAGGTCGATTCTATCCACAATAAAATAAAACTTAACAGCTATATTTTTTTTAGCGTAGAAATCAGTAAGGCTACGTACTGAATAATAGGCTAAGGCAGTTTTACCACTACCCTGTGTGTGCCAAATAATTCCACTTCTTATTCCGTTGTTAAGCTTATTACGAATTGCAAGTGACGCAAATAGTTGTTGGTAACGCATTATATGCTTTTCAAGCGTTTTACCTTGTGTACCATCCTCCAAATCTATTTTGCGCTCTACATAAGCAAAACCATATCTAAGAAGAAACAAGATACGTTCCCTGCAAAGCATAGAGGTAAGAATCCTATTAGTAGGACTATCTACATTCTTATTGGTATGATACTCTTCTAAATTTTTTATTACGACACAATTGCGATGTTTTAATATTTTATTTTCAACATCATCACTTATCACCTTATAAGGATAATTAGTAACAAATGTTTTATCCTCTTCACGAAACACATTAAAGAAAGCCTTTTCTCTTGAAGAACAACAATAGAAAGCACCTTGAATGGGTACTCTATTATCATTATCATATTCCTGATTGTTAGAGAATATCATAAGCTGAGTAATATTAAAGAAGCGTTTAAAGCATCCTCTCTTCATTCTCCTATTAATTCGATCTCTTTCAGCTAAGATTCCTTCGTGATTATTTGGTTTCTTTACCTCAACAAATGCCAATGGAAGACCATTTACAAAACAAGTCAAATCAGGGCGAAAGTTCTCATCAGCATCTTTATTCTCACACGTAAATTCAGTGGTAATGTGCCATTCGTTATTGTCGGGATTATCAAAATCAATGAGTCTTACACCTTGATTGGTAGATATCATCCCATAAAACTCTTTACCTAAATCTCCATTTTGTGCTACAGAATTTATTTTATCAAGTAATTGTTGACACTCCAATACACTCAATTCAGGATTAAGTTTTTTAACGGATAATAAAAACACATCAACTAAGATGTTTGTCTTGTCGTCATATTTCTTTATATTGTCTAAATAAGTGTAACCCAATTTGCACAAATGCAGTGCTGCTGGTACTTGAACTCTCGTGTTTTCTGTAAAATTATTCATTCGCTTTTGAAATAAGGTAAATATTTGCTGTGTATAAGGTCTTTCAATCCCACCCCTAGCAGATCTGATATTTTGAAAAAAGTTTCAATATCAGGTTGTGATGTATTTGTACACCATTTGGAGACTGTTGAGGGGTTTACTCCTAGTTGCTCAGATAGCCATTTACTAGTCTTTTGATTTTCGACTAATGCTACTTTTAGACGATTAATTCCTTCCATTTTCCAATAACATTATTGCTGCTCCGCAAATATAATGATTTGAAATCATTTATTACCCAAATAGTAAGGTAAAAGATGAATATCTAAAATAATAATAGGAATAATATTGAATGTATTGGTGCGTAGTTGTAAGACTATAGAAGTTATTTTTGGGGGAGATGGTTTGTTCGTAGAAAGAAGCTGAGTGTATTATTGGTAAATAATAGATATAAAGAGGCGACCAACTTCTTCTGAAGTAGAAATTCTTTTTATTGAATCCATAATATTATTGATAACCATATTTATGAGTACTCTTACCATATATAACCTATCTTTTAGGGTTGAAAAAACATGGTTAGTTTTTAAATTAGTCAATGTGTAAAATCTCTAAAAGTTTTTGTGAGGGTAGAAATATGCATTTGCTAGTGCTATAGCAATGTTTTTATATTCGCTGGATAGTGCTTCTTTATTAAAATTAAGTAATTTTGCAGTAGATGCTTTTGAATAATGCTTTGAAATAAATAAAATGTTATTATCTGGTATTAGATCAGCTGTGACTATATTACATATATCTATCCACGTAATAGGAGCTATAATAAGTAACCATAAAATTTAATAATATGCCAAGATTTACCGAAGAAGAACTAAATCTAATGTGTCGCCCTGCTAGCGACAGTGAAGACACAAAATTGCAGAATGCAGAGTCTATACTACGTAAGGCATTATCGGCTAGTTCAATTATTGACTCTTCTAAATATGAAATATTTGGGCAGGGTTCCTATGCAAATAATACAAACATACGATTAAATAGTGATATAGATATCAATGTTTGCTATACAGATGCTTTTTACTACAATGTTCCAGCAGGAAAAACGGGAAGCGATTATGGACATGACAGCCCTGTAAGCTATTCCTTTACTGCATTTAAAAATGATATTGAGAGAATGTTGGTTAATTATTATGGACGGTCTGAGGTCGTAAGAAATAATAAATGTATAACTGTAAAAGGAAACACTAATAGAATACAAATAGATGTGGTTCCCACATGGAGATTTCGTAGATATGATAGTGAAACCAATCGCAATTATGTTGAAGGAGTTGTTTTATATGCAGATGACAATCAGATTAAACAAATTACAAACTTCCCTAAACAACACTTAAAGAATGGAGTTGGCAAAAATAGTGAGACATATAGACGTTTCAAGCGACTTACTAGAATTTTTAAGAATGTACGTGTAAAAATGGAGAATGATAAATATCATTCAAATGATAATATTAGTTCGTTTTTATTAGAGTGCTTAGTCTTTAATGTCCCAACAGCAACATATAATAAGAATAAATACAATTGTATTTGGAATGATATTTTAAAAGATGCTATTTTTTATATTTGGGATAACACGAAAGAGGAGTCTGCGACTTACAATGAGTGGGGTGAAGTTTCAGAGTTGCTATATTTAATGAAAGGTCATAAATGGACAAGACAAGATGTACACGATTATATGTATTGGATGTGGAATTATTTACAATTGAAATGATATTATGGTAAACTATAATATAAGCCGATATATAACAGCAATAGTTGTTCTTTCTATAGTGTTATTCTTAGTTATTAGCTATTGTGGCGACAATCTTTCATTTAACAACTTGAATACCGTCTGGGAAGATATTGCAACAACAACAACTATTGTAACATTAATAAGTACTTTATTTGTATCCTGGGCTTGGAAATGGGGAATTTTTCAAGGATGGTTTGTTCCTTTTCCTTGTTTATCTGGTAAATGGTCAGGTCTAATTAAATCAACCTATAACTCAGATAGTAATACGATACCTGTAGATGTTATAATTAAACATAAATTCTTTAGCATACAGATTCAAATTAAAACAAATGAGAGTTCTAGTAATAGTACTTGTGGATCATTTGACATAGAAGAATACAGAGGATTAAAACAGTTAATATATACATATCAGAATAACCCCAAAGCTGCTATAAGAGAGCGTAGCGAAATACATTACGGTACAGCCCGACTTGAAATAAACGAAGATGCAAGTGTTTTAGAAGGCGAATATTGGACATCACGCAAAACAACTGGAGATATAAGATTAATAAAATCATGAAAGCCACAGAAGGAATTGCTGGGCATTTAGCAGCAACCTGGGCATATGATTTGCCACATAGGATGTTATAAACTTGCACCACTTAAGCAATCAAACAAGCTGAACGAAGATCAATGGTACAACTACGATATGATTATGGTATAAGTACGATGTTGACTGAACAAGTAAATATTTTCGAGTATATTAAAACATAAAATAATGGGCAGAACAGATTATATTAATCAAAGAGCTGACATATTAGACAATATGCTAACCTTGTACTCATACTTAAATAAAAAGCAAGGTGATGTTTGTAAAAACTGGGCAATCGGGAGAATGAAGCAGGGGAAAAATTTCGTTGCTGAAGTTATTGATGAACAACTTTATTTTGCACCTAGCCGTTTTGTTGGGTATCTTAACAATACTAAAGAGAAACACGAGGAAAACCACGGTGACGGTACCGATACGGATAGAGAAATCAAACGCTATTATCAGAAAGTATCTGATGAAAGAATTGATGAGTTATTTCAGAAAGAGATTGAGAAATATGGAATAGCAACAGGGACTAAAAAATTCTGGATATCTAAGGATATTACTATAGAAGAATTGCTTGCGAAAGCAGGTGTTAAAGCCAAGAAATATTGGGTAGCTCGTTTAACAGACGATAATCACTGGTATGAGGCTGTAAAATCACACACTTGGCGAACTCAACAAAGATATGGTTTACAGAAAACAAGTGCTGTCACTGGGTTGTTGAATCTTCTTGCAGAAGTTAAGGAGGGAGATGTGCTTATATTATCTTATAAGAATAAGATACATGCCTATGGCTATGCAGTTAAATGTCCTTACAAATCTGACCAAAAATCAGCTATATCATCAGTCACAGATAACAAGTCGCACGATTATTCTAGTGGAATTGTTAGATTTAGTGATAGTGAAGTATTTTATGAAGACTTAGAAGGTTGCTGTGATAATTGGGGGCAACGAATTATGGTTGACCAATGGCATTACTACTCTGATGACTCAAAAGTGACTACAAACGGAATGTTTAAATCTATAGAAATGGGTATCTCTACAATGTCATTTATTGGAGTCAAAAACACTTTTGCAGAAAGTAAAATAACTGAATTAAGAAATCAATATCAAAACAAACATATGGAAATCACTAAAGTAGCAGACATACTTCGCAATAAAAAAAACATAATACTACAAGGAGCACCTGGCACTGGTAAAACATATAACACAGCTACTATAGCTCTATCAATTCTTGGCATTACTGACGTTGACTTAAACGATCACAATGCAGTTATGGAGCGTTATGATTCATTACAAGATGATCAAATATTTTTCACCACATTTCATCAATCGCTTGACTATGAAGACTTTGTAGAAGGTTTAAAACCCCAAATCCAAACAGACAGTAATGGGAATAGCTGTGGCGTAACATACGAACCTGAAGATGGTATTTTTAAGCGTGCTTGTCAAGCAGTTCAAACAGACAGTAGTAAGGATATTGTTGAGTGCATAGATGAATTTCTTGAGACAATAAAAGGGTTTGAGAATAAAAAAGAAATCCCAACTATAACAGGTAACTCTTCACTATATGTTTGGTGGAAAGAAGGAAATACGACTATTAGCACTAGAAGTGTCAATTCTTTGAGTACTAAACCAGATGGTTACTCGCCGTCACCATTAAATATAAATAAAATTAAATTACAAGCACAAGGAAAGGGATGTGAGAACAATTGGCAACAATATGCTCAAGCATTCATTCAAGCAGTAAAAGAAGAGTACCTTGCAACAAAGAATAAATCAGTAGTTCTTATTATTGATGAAATCAATCGTGGCAATGTTTCCAAAATATTTGGTGAGTTAATTACTTTACTTGAATCAGATAAAAGAGACAGTGGGAATCATCCCATTAAGGTTTTACTACCGCACTCTAAAACACTATTTGGTGTACCATCAAATCTGTATATAATTGGCACTATGAATACAACAGACCGCAGTACAGGCACGCTTGATTACGCACTACGTAGGCGATTTGCCTTTGTTACAATGAAGTCTAAAGTATCTGTTATAGAGGAGCATTATGATACATTAGGTGATTCTGAATTGAAAGAAACTGCTGCGGAATTATTCAAAGATATAAAGAGTTTTATAGAGAACCCAAAACATTTGTGTGGTGATTTTGATATTGACGATCTAATGATTGGTCATAGTTATTTTATGGCGAGTACTGAAGATGAGCTGAAAGACAAAGTTGTGTATGAAATAATTCCTTTGCTGTCAGAATATATTAATGACGGAATTCTGAATATAACTGCTGCAGAGAAGAAAAAGGCATTTGAGTCCTGGCGCGATTTAAGTACGATAGAAATTAAAAATATTAGCGTAGAATAATAAATGATACAGCTTCAAGAACATGATTTTTATTCTACTGAGCAACGCGATAGGTATGAGAATTTAGAGTTGATTCAGTGGGGTAGACCAATGGTTGAAATGCCATTAGGTTACTATGCTCTATATAAAATTGGAGCAGAGTGGGTAGATGATAAAGAAGCTATCATTGTTACAACAAAAAGAAAGATGGAAAGCATAGACTTTCTTCAAATGTTTGTAACCTGCTTCTCTTCGAATTTAGCTTTAGATGCTTTTTCTAAAATCTATACCATAGAAACAGATAAGCCTGCTATATATGCACCTGTATTAAAGGGAGTAGTAAGCCCTTTAATTATATTTCATTTTCTAGGTGTAGTCAGCAGAATAAAATCATTAAGAAAAGGCTATGTGCACCATAGCGAAAATCTAAAAAAAATAAAAGGTCGGATCAGAATACTAAAAAATGAACGACTCAACATTTTAACAAAACGCTTCGACCGCATTTTTTGCAATTTTGACGAATACTCTATTGATATACCTGAAAATCGCCTTATTAAAAAGGCATTAGCTTTTTCTCAACGATTACTTAATAGTATAGGCAATGAACATGCTAGCAAAAGTAAGATAAATTTAATGCTATCAAAAAGCATGTTAATATTTGAGCAAGTTAGTGATTTGGTTGAAATAAAAGAGGTTGGACAGATACGGTCTCATAAGCTATTTAGCGAATATAGTGAAGCAATTCGTCTTGCTAAAATAATTCTTAATCACTATGATTATAGCATAAGGAACATTAGCAAAGAAGAGGGTAAAGTCACCCCCTTTGTTCTTGATATGTCTTTGCTCTATGAACATTATGTTTATGGACTTCTTAATGAGGCATATAATGAAAAAATATTATACCAATTTAGAGGAAAAACAGGCATCCCAGATTTTTTGTATTCATCTGATAGTTTCAAAGCAATACTAGATGCTAAATACATTCCAAAATATGATATAAAATCACTAGACAAAGATGTTATTTGGCAGTTAAGTGGATACAGTAGAGATTTACGCATACTAAAGGGTCTTGGATTTATCGACCTCACAGAAGAATCTCCTATACCAAATGTCCCTTGTGTTATTATTTACCCCAAGGAATCTGACAAATGCACTAATTTATTTCTTAATAAAGCATTAGAAGAAGTGCTGATAAGCACCGAAAATGGCTTGTGTCAATTTTATAAAATAGTTATATCTATACCTACATTATAATTGTTACCCCTCAAAATAGATCTGCAGTTACCGTTGGGAAATCCAGTTATATATAACCAAATGGGATATATATTTACGGGTGAATATCAGCGAGAGTTTACTGGAGGTAAATATTTTGAGCTATAATCTTATTCCTGATTCTACTCATTTCTACCTGTTTTTTCGTACCTTCGCACCATTGAGTTCCAGCAAAAAAGCAACCTGAAAAGCTCTGGTACGAGCGTATTATATTAATACATTGAAAATCAATCGAGTGAATTTACGTAAATTGAAGTTTACTTTCTCTCCCACTTGTTTTTTTCGATTCGTACCGATTAAATCATCAACGTGCTGACAACTAAGTGTGTGAATGTACTGTATTGGAAAGTAATAAAATCGACAAGCCTATTGCTGGAACTAATGCCAATTAGAACGAAATTAATCTCACACATATTGTGACAATGGCAATGCAGAAAGGAAGCTAAAAAAAGGTTGCTACCCTGTAAAAGGAGTTAGACCCACATGATATAAAGGACCAATTCCTCTATATTGGTGTTCAATACTAGGATTGGTAAAAAAGATTGCGATAACCGATAGCAACCATTAAGTGGCTATCTTGTAGGAACTACAACTTGGTAATCTAGCATATTTTGCATGCCAAAACCTTAAAGTTTAGCATCCACTGTTTGAACTATACTATCAGATAAAAGTATAGAAAGATGAATCGGATGATCCGCCTACATAATTCATTATATGAATTATGTATACTTCAATTTTAAGAATTAAGGTCTCACTTTCGCTACTGAATCGATAAGTTATTAATACATGAGAATACGATTATGGCACAAGCCTATATTTATATATCAATAGATGAACTACAATGACAAAAAATGATATTAATGAAGCTATGAAATGTACAAAAGAAGAGATAAAGACAAAAAATGATTCATTTCTTGTCTTGTCTTCTTTAAACTTATTAAATGCTGCTGTAAAGATTGAGGAACACAAAAAGCAAGTAAGTTACAGCTTTATAAAACCAGCTATTTCTAGGCTTGTACAATACTGCATAAAAAGTCAAGAGCATAATCTTATCGATGAAATCTGCTACGATGCAAAAATAAAATGCATGTATTTAAGGTGCTTTGACATACAGTTCAGCTTTCATTATATAAACACCAGCTATATTGATCCGGATATTCTAGAATTTATTTCAAATAAATCAGCTATCTGGGATGGCATTAGATTGCAACCAATAGCTCTAGAACTATACCAATTAGCAAAAGATTGTCGGATAAGAGATATCAGCGATACTGATACTATAAAGAAAAGATTCCAGCGTATCAACAACTGACCGAATATTTATACAAACAACTACAAACAAGAAATCAAAAAAGCTGAATTGTTAAAAATTGACAAGGTAATTCAATAAATATTTGGAAATATCAAGTGAAATAGCTAGTTTTGTTCCTAGAAAAGAGATGCCTACATAGTTGCTACCGATATTTTAATACTTACAAAGTACACAGAAATAAATCACTCCAGCTTTACATCTTTATTTTCCGATAAGTTTTTTGTTTAATATACACGTATGAGATCAAAACCAAAGTCATTTTCAACACGCCTGAGTTTATACATTATATCCCTCGTAGGGCTATTTTTCACCCTATCTTTCTTACTCTATTTTACCTTTGCCAGTAATGCCATCAAATCTGAAGCCTTTCAAAAGTCGAACAATCAACTAGCATTTGTTTCAAAAAGTGTTGATGCTATTTTAGAAGGAGTAGAGCTTAGTGTAAAGACAACATCACTCTATTCTGAGCAAGCATTGACTAATCTAGAGAGCTACAAGACTATTCTCAGTAATATGATTGAGTCAAACCCATCGATCTATGGAGCTGGCATAGCCCTAGAACCCCACTTCTATAAAAACAATAATACAGACTACCTATATGGTACTCGAAGCAATCAAGTTGATTCTAATAAAAATAGTCTTATCAATTTTACTCTACTTGATCATACGACCTATCCTTATCCTACTTCAGCTTGGTATGAAATCCCCAAAAAGCTTAATAAAGGCTATTGGAGTGAGCCCTACAACAGTGGATTATCAGACAAAGTAGCTATGACATCTTATTCCAAGCCTCTACACAATGAAAAAGGAGAATTTGTCGGAATTTTAGTTGCTGACATAACCTTAGATTGGTTGTCTAATATGGTTCTAGAGAATAAACCTTACAAAGACTCCTATGCATTTATGCTAAGTCGCAAAGGCTATTTTTTAGTACACAAAGACCGTCAGCAAATACTAAATCCCACCGCTTTTAGTTCCAATAACCCTATGAATACAACAAGAGCCTCCGAGATTGAGGAAGAGATGGTTTCTGGAAAAAGTGGGAATAAACTTTTCAATCAAGATGGTATTGATTATTACGCCTTCTATCAACCAATCAAACGCACAGGATGGTCCATTGGTGTTGTTTCATCAAAAGAAATGATTCTTGCAGAATTTACTGAGATGACAAATATTGTGTTTTTTATAGCCAGTATCAGTCTTCTACTTATATTTATTTTCACACTACTTGTTATTCGAACATTGTCAAAACCATTGAAAATATTCTCAAAGAGTGCTTCAATGATAGCAATGGGTGATTTTAATGTGCAACTACCCGAAATTAAAACGGAAGATGAGATGCTTAACCTAAGAGATGCATTTGTAAATATGCAAACCTCACTAAAGAGTTACATTTCAGAGTTAAAAAACACAACGGCAGAAAGAGAACGAATCGAGCGAGAATTGGAGATTGCACAAGCTATCCAAGTCGGAATGTTATCCAAAGTTTTCCCTCCATTTCCTAACCACGAATCGATTGACTTGTATGCAAAGCTTACACCTGCAAAAGAGGTTGGAGGAGATCTTTACGACTTTTTCATCCATGATAATAAACTCTTTTTTGCCGTTGGAGATGCTTCTGGAAAAGGAATCCCAGCATCTCTACTTATGGCTGTAACGATATCACTATTTCGTTCTAGTGCTACACATACGGATGCACCGGATGAGATATTAAGAAAAATGAACACCTTAATAGCAGAAGGTAATGAGAGCAATATGTTTATAACGTTATTTGTAGGCGTACTAGATTTAGGAACAGGAGAACTTAACTTTTCAAATGCAGGGCACAATCCACCTATTTTAATAAACCCAGATGGATCAATTAATCTTATAGATGTAATACCAAACATGGCTCTAGGTGTGTTTCAAGATATAAAATTTGTAAAGCAAACCATTAAAATAGAACTTAATACAACGATATTTGTCTATACTGATGGGGTAACTGAGGCTGAAAATAGAGAGAAGGATCTATATTCAGATCAACGATTGATTGATACTATCAACAAAAAATGCAAATCGACAAATCCTCAAAATTTCATTACCA
This sequence comes from Phocaeicola sp., assembly GCA_051658485.1. Lineage (GTDB taxonomy): Bacteria > Bacteroidota > Bacteroidia > Bacteroidales > Bacteroidaceae > Phocaeicola. Next base: position 1,063 of record JBOFMR010000144.1, on the reverse strand, counting down.
ATATAGAAGAAAGCATCAATGATTTTGTTCAGGGTAATGAACAAAGTGACGATTTAACAATGCTAGTACTCTCATACAAATCAAAACTTGTAAGCAAAGAGCTAATTATTAAAAATGAAATTGCTGAAATATCTCACTTAGCAGAGTTTGTCGAAAGTTTAGGAGAAGATTTGTCATTGGAGTTACCATTGGTCATGAGTCTTAATTTGGCTCTCGAAGAGGTCATTTCCAATATTATATTATATGCATGTCCTGAGAAAATGGGAAATGAAATAAATATCAAAGCTACTAAAGTAGATAACTCGGTGATATTTACGATATCTGATTTTGGCGTTGAATTTGACCCAACAGCAGTTCCAGAGGCAGACGTAACCCTTTCTGCTAATGAAAGAGAGATTGGTGGACTAGGTATTTTTCTTGTACGAAAAATAATGGATAAAACTAGTTATCAACGTATTGAAAATAAAAACATACTAACAATAACCAAACAAATAAAATAAATATGAATATTACCATCAAAGAAGCAGGATCTAAAACAATTATTGAATTAGACGGCCGCATTGACACAACCAATGCAAAAGAATTTGAAAAGGCAGTAGTGGATGTACTGTCTTCTGACAAATTGGAGTTGGAAGTTGATTGTGAAAAACTGACTTATATAAGTAGTTCAGGACTTCGAATTTTCTTAGTACTACAAAAAAATACAAATACTAAAAAAGGACAGTTAGTCTTGAAAAGTTTAAATGCAAACATTCTCGAAGTTTTCAGAATGACTGGATTTGCTTCAATTTTCACTATTGCTTAAAAGCATTAATAAGGAGTACTGTTAGAAAGTATAGTTTCTAAGAAACACCCCCCTACAGATTCTGTAGAGGGGTGTTTCTTATTTAAATAGAGTCTGCAGAAAAAGTCATCACACCACTATTAACCCAACTTTCACCCTTAAAATTATTTTTCGTAATTTTTCCACTGATTTCATCTTTTGTGAAATTTCAATTTACTGATAATCAGTGATCCCTTTTTTCGATTCTTGCTAAATGCGATTTGTAGGACACTTTTGGTT
>JBOFMR010000143.1:0-27722 GCA_051658485.1 Phocaeicola sp. | reverse complement strand
TCTGCTGTATTGCTACCAGATAGACTGATATCACCGTTATCGCCCGCAGCAAACCGTATGCTGATTTTTTCTGGCCCTTCCAATGTACTATCGGTTAAACAGCTGCTCATTACTAATACTCCTGAAAAAAAGAGTAATGTTGATTTAATTAATTTAATCATAAAATTCTTCGTGTTTAAATTGTGTTTGTTTTTTACATTTGCAAATATAAATGTTTTTTTTAAAAAGATTCTCTTAATTTACATATTTTTTTCTGATAATAATCAAACCTATCGGCAAAAAGAATCTCTTAATCCCCTCCACAAGCAGGATGAGCCCAAATATTACAATTTCATACAGCAAGCGAGAGTTAAAAAAATAACGCTTTATTAAACTTTTTTTATCTGTTTGATTATCAGTCTGGGTTTGCTGTCGATTTATTTGCGTAATTCCTTGATTATTATGGTTCATCCGACATTTCGAGTGATCCGGCAATCGTGTAGTTCATATAGCCTCAGTTCAAAATAGCGTTCGTTCCTAAATCCATATGCTACCCTCTTCATCACCTTTATCTTAAATGATTATCGGCAATAGGATGTGATATTTCAGATAAATCTATTGATTACCTGCCATATATTTCCTACTTCTATGAAGTAAATCAGTAAAGTTATGAAGCTATTAGATTTCTGTAAGACATTTAAGGATGAGGACTCCTACAAACAATATTTGCGAGAGCTTCGTGAAAAAGATGGTGTAGTATGGGCAAGAGCTGTGGCAACACAAAACACTACTGGGATAAATTCAAACTAGGTTGGGTTTGTTCAGAATGCAATTATCGCACTACATTAACAGCCGATACGCTATTTCACGGCAGCAAGTTTCCTTTGCTATATTGGTTTACTGCTATTCATCTGCTGACCTCTACTAAGAAAACATTTTCCACCTCTGAAATACAACGCCAGTTGGGCCATAAAGGTTATCAACCTATTTGGGAAATGGTTCATAAGATTCGTGGTGTTATGGGAGTACGAGACCATACGCGCAAGCTTTGAGGTACAATAGAGTTGGACGAGGGCTATTTCCCGAGTGAGAATTCAAATAAGTCAGAGTCCGACAAGCCACTAAAGCGAGGTTTAGGTAGTCAACGCAAGTCAAAAGTCCTTTGTAATGGTTGAAAGTAATGAAATAATACCCCAGAAGAGGTCACAAAAGAATCGAAAGTCAGGGTGTATAAAGATGCAAATCATACCAGATCTTAAAGCGGAAACTATCAATGACAAAGCCGTTGACATGGCAGAAAGTCACTCCTCGCTTATTATGGACGCTTCTACTTCAGATACTAAGCTTGAAGAGTCATTTGAAACTGTACACAAGCAAGTAATTAAACCCAAAGGGGGCCATAAGATACTACCTTGGGTACATATTGCTATATCAAATACTAAATCCCTCCTTTAGATATGTATCATGGTGTGAAAGATGAATTCCTACAAGGCTATTTGGATGAATTCTGTTATAAATTTAATAGAAGAAGCTTTGGAAACAAGGTGTTCGATAGGCTTATGGTGGCAGCTGTACTGTACAGACCAACATTTAACCACCGCACATATAGAGAGAAAAAATCATCTTGTTGCGGATAATCATTAAAAATGTTGAAATCACATGTGTTTTAGTGCAGAAAAAAGTTTAACTACATTGCACTTTTTTCTACCTTTACCCCATAAAATTAATTTATAATAAAATATTATGTTGTCTGAACTGTTAAATTTTTCCTACTTCTCGCTTTTCTTGATAGTAGCGCTGGGATTTATGTTAGGGAGAATAAAGATTAATGGATTGTCATTAGATGTATCTGCGGTTATTTTTATTGCCTTGCTTTTTGGGCATTTTGGGGTAATTATCCCCAAAGAGTTGGGTAATTTTGGCTTGGTGCTTTTTATTTTTACTATTGGTATACAAGCAGGACCGGGTTTCTTTGATTCTTTCCGTAGCAAGGGAAAGGTTTTAATCCTAATTACATTGCTCATTATTCTATCAGCTTCTCTGACGGGTGTCGGCATGAAGTATCTATTCAATGTAGATACCCCTAGTATTGTGGGGCTAATAGCGGGTGCATTGACTAGTACGCCAGGTTTGGCTGTTGCTATTGATAGTACAAACTCGCCTTTGGCTTCGATATCTTATGGTATTGCTTATCCATTCGGGGTGATAGGGGTGATTCTATTTGTAAAGCTTCTTCCTAAGATTATGCGAGTAGATTTAGAGAAAGAGGCTCGTAGATTAGAGGGTGAACGCAGAGGTAAATTCCCTGAATTACTAACCTGCATCTTTCGTGTTTCGAATCCAATCGTTTACGGAAAATCATTGGCTGAGGTCAATGTACGTGCTATGACAGGAGCTGTTGTCTCTCGTATCAAGCGTGAGGATAGTATCTTGATGCCCATAGCTACAACAGTTTTTCACGAGGGAGATTACATCCAAGGGGTGGGAAGTGAAGATGCTTTAAGCCAATTGGCGCTGCTTGTAGGTGAGCGAGAGGAGGGTGAACTTCCTTTGCACCATACTCAAGAGGTAGAGTCGTTGCTACTCACAAAGAAAGATATTATTAATAAACAATTGGGTGATTTAAATCTGCAACAAAACTTTGGTTGTACAGTAACACGTATTCGACGAAGCGGAATTGACCTTGCTCCATCTCCTGAACTTGAATTGAAATTTGGGGATAAATTGACCGTTGTTGGTGAAAATGAAGGTATCAAAGGATTGACTCATTTATTAGGTAATGATGAGAAAAAGCTTTCAGACACCGATTTTTTCCCAATAGCTATGGGTATTGTTTTCGGTGTATTGTTTGGAAAACTGAATATTTCATTCCCAGGTGGGTTCTCTTTCTCACCAGGGCTTACAGGTGGGGTGCTAATTGTGGCACTTGTATTGAGTGCAATAGGTAAAACAGGTCCTATAATTTGGTCTATGTCTGGTGCAGCTAATCAGCTTCTTCGTCAATTGGGTTTATTGCTTTTCTTGGCTGAAGTGGGTACTTCAGCTGGTAAAACGCTTGTAGCTACCTTCCAAGAGAGTGGATTGTTGCTTTTTGGCATAGGTGCTGCTATAACGATTGTTCCGATGTTAGTCGCTGTATTGGTTGGCCGATTGGTATTGAAAATAAGTGTACTTGACTTGTTAGGAACCATAACGGGTGGTATGACTAGTACGCCAGGTCTTGCAGCAGCCGATTCAATGACTGATAGCAACATCCCTGGAGTAGCTTATGCTACAGTTTATCCTATTGCTATGGTCTTCTTGATTCTTTCGATTCAGATTATCGCTATGTTTGTGAACTAGTAACAAGCAGGGGAGTTGTTTAACTCTCTCTCTATATATGTTTAAGGCTCTTATACCTCTCTGAAAAGGGGTGTAGGAGCCTTAAATTGTTATTGTGTTTTTGATGGTTAGGTTTAGTTGGTTAAATAGGACCTGCCGATTGTTGCTGCTATCGGATACGAATGACAATAGAATTGACCGTGTTTGATTTTCAATAACAGATCATATCCTTATACTTTCGTGATTTAGGTAAACTCTTGGCAGTATAGGATATTTAATAACTTCTACCTGAGTAAATTAGAATCTGAGCCAATTGTTTGCTAACAGAGGGAAAGAAGCTATTTTTAGCTCATTTTATGCAACTTCCCTTGATAAATCACTAAATAGCTCCCTTCCATTGGTGAATGTCAAGAGAGCTATTTGGTATTAGTTACGATTTGCTTAATGTAAAAATAAACTCCAATCCTCCCGCAGGATTGTTTTTTGCAAAGATGGTACCTCCGTGTTGGATGACTGCATTTTTAACAATGGCAAGCCCTAGTCCCGTTCCCCCCATTTTTCGAGAACGCCCTTTGTCTACTCGATAGAACCTTTCAAATAGACGACTTAAATGTTCGGGTGCTACACCTATGCCTGTGTCCGAGAAACTAAAGTAGTAGAACTGATCATCCTCGCGAAAACAGCCTATCTTTAAGGTGACTTCCGACCCTGCGTAGGCAATAGCATTGTCCGTTAGGTTTCGGAAGATGGAGTAGAGTAGGGATGCATTTCCCTGCACATTTAATTCAAGCGGTAGCAAGTTAATGACATCTATCTTTTTCTCTTCTAGATCCATGGCTACTTCGTCAAAAATATTTTGTGTCATCGTATTTAAATTCACCTCTTCCTGTTTCAACATACTAGGTGCCTCTTCCATTCGAGTAAGTACCGATATATCTTGCAGTAGATGTGCCAATCGATTGCTTTGAGCATAACTCCTCTCTAGGAAAGTATTCATCTTTCCCTTATCTAGGTTTGGATTGTTTACAATTGTCTCTAAATAGCCTTGTATGCTGCTGACTGGCGTTTTTAATTCGTGTGCAATGTTTTGCGTCAGCTGCCTCTTTAGTCGCGCCTGTTCCTCCTCTTTGGTGATATCATTGATAGATATTTCAAAACTATGGTCTTGAAAGATGATGCACTCTACCAAGAAGTAACGTCCACTCTTATCAATGTTAAATGACATCCTCTTCTCTTCTTTGCTATTTAGGTGGTTGTTGTGATTCTTAAGAAAGAGGGTAATGGGTTGTAGCTCGGGTATAGATAGTACCTCTTCAGACTCTCCCAAGTTTTTGTCAGAGATGAAGTTGATATATTTTGTAAAAAGAGTATTGACTAAAATCTCCTTTTTGTCTTCACTAAATACACCCAATCCTTCGTGTGAAATTTGAAGGTGTGTAATTAACTTTTCGCGTTCGATGTATAAATCCTCTTTGGCTTTATGTAGGCGACCGTAGATGCGAATGATGTGTTGGGAAATCTCTCCCAATTCATTTTTCGGAAAGGGTTTTGTGCTTATTTCAATTGGCTCATTTCGATCAGCTTTCAGGGCAAATTGCTGCAGTTGCGTAATGGATGTACTCAACTTGTGGGTAAATCGATAGAATACGACAATGAGTAAAATGCTGACAGCAATGGTAAACCAAATGAAGTGTGAATCGGCTTTTAGGTGTTTTACCAAGCTGATGTTGTAGGGAAGTGCAGTACGAACAATGTATCCCTGCTCTTTGAAATAGCGCGCCGAATAGAAGTATTCACCTCCTACGCTTTTTGATTGGCGATGTATGGAGTATCCGCTTCCAGCGAGTAGAGCTGTTTGAATCTCTTGACGATTGAGGTGATTGTCAAAATTGGCTACATTGAGCTCGCAGTTATCGTACAAAACCACCCCATTCTCACCAATAAGTGTGACCCTAAGATTCTCCATCGTGTGTGTCCGCACATAATTATTGAGCAGATTTAAGTCCACGAAAGGCTTTGCCAAAAGAAAATCATTCAGTCGCTCGTTGTAATTTTGTAGTTGCAGGTTTTGAACCTCTATTCGATACTCCTTTTCTCTTCTGTATTGGAATCCAAGAAAGCATACAGCAAAGGCGATAAAAAAGAGTACAACCGATAGGAACAACCTTCGGCTGAAAGAGAAAAAATGGCTTGGGAATTCAAGAGTCATGGGTGGGATTGTTTTTATTCGCTTTCAAAACAGTATCCATACCCCAAACGGGTAACGATACATTTTCCATATTCTCCTATTTTCTTGCGGAGTCTGGTAATGTTTACGTCAATGGTTCTATCCAATACATAAACCTCCTCTTGCCACACTTTGTTGAGAATGTCTTCACGCGAAAAGACTCGCCCTTTGTTTTGTAGTAGTAGTAACAATATTTCAAACTCCTTTTTAGTGAGCGAAATTTCATTTTGGTCGATAGAGACTTTCTTCTTGGTTAAATCGAGAACCAAGTTTCTATATGCTATCTGTTCGTTGACCTCTTTCTTTTCTCTATTGCCTGATCTGCGTAGCACTGCCTTTACTCGCACTAAGACTTCGCGCAATGAAAAGGGTTTTGGTATATAATCATCCGCACCAAGGTTGAATCCTGTAACAGTGTCATTTTCGGTATCTTTGGCAGTGATAAAGATGATGGGTATATTGGCCGTTTGCTTGTTCTTTTTTAGCATATTAGCCATCTTGAACCCTGAAATCTCACCCATCATAACGTCGAGAAGTAGAAGATGGTATTTGTTTAAATCCATCTTTAAAGCCTCTTCTGCTGAGTTGGCTGTATCTACAAAATAGCCCTCGTTCTCTAAATTAAATTTTAAAATCTCGCAAAGATCCTCTTCGTCGTCAACGACTAAAATGTGGTAATCAATCATATCTTTAAAATTTTCGTTTACAAATCTGTTATTCATGTTTCACTTTACAAAGATGGGTTTTCTTTATTACTTTACTGTGAAATAGATGTTACAAAACGGCTACAATTGCGAATTTTGAGAGAAATAGCAATATCTGGGAGTAAAACGAAAAAGAGTGATATTCGGTAAGTTGCAAACCATAACTTGTTTGAGTGACTCGCTCGGTTTAAGAATTAAGTTTTACTCTAAGTCCGCGATCTTTTTTGTATAATATTACAATGCAGATAGTTTTAGAGGGAGAGCTTTTTATCCATTGGGGTGAAAGAGAGTCTTAATAATCACTTGAACTATGATATATTGTAAAAAGAGTTGCGGCTATTAGGATTTGGTAAATTCGCCTGCCGTAGCCAAATTCATTTTTTGACGAATCTCTGTTTCAATGTTTTTATGGCCTAACAAAAACATTAGTTTGGTGATAGTAGCCTCTAGCGTGCAGTCATACCCGCTTATAACCCCTGCATCCAGCAGATGCAATCCCGTTTCATACCTCGACATCTCCACCGTACCAATAGCGCACTGCGAGGTGTTCACGATAACGATACCTCTTTTTGTAGCCTCTTTCATAAGCTTGACGAACCAAGGTTTTTGAGGTGCATTCCCCGAACCATAACTTCTTAATACCACTGCTCGAAGTCCAGGAGTTTGGAGTAAACTCTTAATCATATTCTCCTGAATGCCTGGAAAGAGTGTAAGTACAATCACATTGGTATCATATAGATAGTGAGGAATTAACTTTTTATCTGGATTGTATGGAAGAATACGATCGTGCTCATACTTTAAGTGGATACCTGCCGTAGCAAGTGGTGGGTAGTTGTTGGACTGAAAGGCATTGAAGTTCTCAGCATTTATCTTGGTTGTTCGATTTCCTCTTAGCAGGTGATTTTCGAAGAAAATACACACTTCGGGCACAATGGGGCTTCCATCTGGATGCTTGGCTGCTGCTATTTCAATGGAGGTTATCAAGTTCTCTTTTCCATCTGTGCGCAACATTCCAATGGGAAGTTGACTTCCTGTTAGAATTACCGGTTTATTTAAATTTTCTAGCATAAAGCTCAAGGCAGATGCTGTGTAAGCCATTGTATCTGTACCATGCAGAATGACAAAGCCATCGTAGTTGTCATAATTGTAAGCTATAATTTTAACCAATTTGGCCCATAGCGCAGGTTCCATGTCTGAAGAGTCAATAGGAGGTGTAAATTGATAGGAAGATATGCGGTAATTAAAACGTTTAAGCTCCGGTACGTTTTCTTTAATCTCGTCAAAATTAAAAGCTTCTAGGGCGCCAGTCTCGGGGTTTTCCATCATTCCAATAGTACCGCCTGTATAAATCAATAAAACTGAAGGATAGTTACTTTGTATCATGTATCAACTTAATTATAGTTTTTGCAAAAGTACGTTTTTTTCATGACTTAGCTTTGAGACTTGTCACTTTTTGCTAAAAAAGCTTTCAGTGGAGTAAAGGCTACCTTGGTAACCATCTTTTTGCTTAAATAGTTTCAAAGCTGGTGTTCTTAAAAGTAAGTGGAGCTTATTCATTGGGTGCCATTGGCGTTTAGATATTCCAATCGATTTGATAAACATCAAAAGATTTTTGGAACGTTAGCAAAGGAGTTCGTTATGGCCATTGGCCCAATTTTTACTTTACTTATGCTCTGAAGTGCGAATTTGTAGCCTCTTTTGAAAACTATAGTATTTGTTTGTTTGTTCTTGCTACATAATAAAGGTATATTTGTCTAAGTTAAGTATTTGCGCTTCATTTGTATCAAGTGGCTTTTTAAGATCGATGTTTGAGAAGAACTTTGAGAAGAACTTTGAGAAGAACGAAATCTTGAAAATAAATGGTACCAATGAGTTTTTTACACTTACTTATAATCTATAAATAAAAGGAGAATCGTATGAAACAATTTAAAGTTGAGGCGGCAATAATTGCCTTTGGTCTTTTGGCATTGGGGCTGTTCGTGATGAAGGGGCTTTCTGTTTTGGGAGAGAGAGATCGAGTTGTAAATGTGAAAGGGTTGGCCGAAATGCAGGTTTCTGCCAATAAAGTAACTTGGCCCTTGTTGTTTAAAGAGATAGGAAATGATCTTCCGACTCTTTATGACAAAATCAATAATACGAACCAAGCGATTGTTAGTTTTTTAAAGAAGAGTGGCATTGAGAATGAAGAGATCAGTATTAATGCACCTGAGATTATTGATTTACAAGCGGATCGCTATAATAACAATCCAGCTCCCCATCGCTACAATGTAACGAGCGTGTTGATTGTGACCTCTACGAAGGTCGATTTAATTCGCAAACTCATTAGTGAGCAGAGTGAGTTATTGAAACAAGGCATTGCTATTACGGGAGGTGATTATCGTTACAATGTCGTTTATGAGTTTACTGGATTGAATGAAGTGAAGCCACAGATGATTGAGGAGGCTACCAAGAATGCACGCCAATCGGCTGATAAGTTTGCCAAAGATTCGGGAAGTAAGTTGGGGAAAATAAAGAATGCCTACCAAGGACAGTTCAGTATTGAGGATCGTGATGCCAATACACCTTACCTGAAACGTATACGGGTGGTTACCACAATTGATTATACACTAGAAGATTAATTACTTGCTTTTTTAGACAATTAACAAAGTTTTTTTTCTGAGATGGAGTGCTGTTTCATGGAAAAGTTATATCTTTGCGCTCTGAAATTGCATTAATTCATATAATGTCTCACACAATTAACTAAGTATTAACAAATTATGATGGAAAATTTAAAAAACATCGCTCCTGTTGAAGATTTCAACTGGGATGCGTACGAACAAGGCGAAGGTTTTGTAACAGGTAACAAAGAAGAGTTGGCGCAGGCTTATGATAGCACGCTAAACAAAGTGAACGACCGTGAGGTAGTTGACGGTAAAGTTATCGCTATGAACAAACGCGAGGTTGTTGTTAACATTGGTTACAAATCAGATGGTATCATTCCTTTGAATGAATTCCGTTACAACCCCGAATTGACTGTAGGTGATACTGTAGAGGTATACATCGAAAATCAAGAAGACAAAAAAGGACAATTGATTCTTTCTCACAAAAAGGCTCGTGCAACTCGTTCTTGGGATCGTGTTAACGCTGCTTTGGAAACTGAAGAAATTATCAAAGGCTTTATCAAATGCCGCACTAAGGGTGGTATGATCGTTGATGTATTTGGTATCGAAGCATTCTTGCCAGGTTCTCAAATCGACGTTAAACCTATCCGTGACTACGATGTATTCGTTGGTAAAACAATGGAATTCAAAGTGGTTAAAATCAACCAAGAATTCAAAAACGTTGTTGTATCTCACAAAGCGCTTATCGAAGCTGAATTGGAGCAACAAAAGAAAGAAATCATTGGCAAACTTGAAAAAGGACAAGTACTTGAAGGTACTGTTAAAAATATCACATCATACGGTGTATTCATCGATCTTGGTGGCGTAGACGGTTTGGTACACATTACTGACCTTTCTTGGGGCCGTGTAAGCGATCCTAAAGAGGTAGTTGAATTGGATCAAAAATTGAACGTTGTTATTCTTGACTTTGATGATGAGAAAAAACGTATCGCTCTAGGTCTTAAACAACTTACTGCTCATCCTTGGGATGCTTTGAGCACTGAACTTCAAGTTGGTGACAAAGTAAACGGTAAAGTAGTTGTTATGGCTGATTACGGTGCATTCATCGAAATCGCTCCAGGCGTTGAAGGTTTGATCCACGTTTCTGAAATGTCATGGTCACAACACTTGCGTTCTGCTCAAGACTTCATGAAAGTGGGTGATGCAGTAGAAGCAGTTGTATTGACTCTAGACCGCGAAGAACGCAAAATGTCTTTGGGTATCAAACAATTGAAACAAGATCCATGGGAAACTATCGAAACTAAATACCCAGTAGCTTCTCAACACACTGCTAAAGTACGTAACTTTACTAACTTTGGTGTGTTTGTTGAAATCGAAGAAGGTGTTGATGGTTTGATCCACATCTCTGATCTTTCTTGGACTAAAAAGGTGAAACACCCATCTGAGTTTACTCAAATTGGTGCTGATATCCAAGTTCAAGTATTGGAAATCGACAAAGATAACCGTCGTTTGAGCCTAGGTCACAAACAATTGGAAGAGAACCCATGGGATGTATTCGAAACTGTATTTACAGTAGGATCTATCCACGAAGGTACTATCATCGAAATGTTGGACAAAGGTGCAGTAGTATCTCTTCCTTACGGTGTTGAAGGTTTTGCAACTCCAAAACACTTGGTGAAAGAAGACGGATCTCAAGCACAAATGGATGAGAAGATGGAATTCAAAGTAATCGAATTCAACAAAGATGCGAAGAGAATTATCCTTTCTCACAGCCGTATTTTTGAAGATGTAGCGAAAGCTGAAGAGAGAGCTGAGAAAAAGACTTCTGCAAAGAAAACATCTGCTCCAAGAAGAGAAGAGTCTCACTCTACAGGTTCTATCCAAAACCAAGCTGCTTCAACTACACTTGGTGATTTTGATGCACTTGCTGCTTTGAAACAACAATTGGAAGGAAAGAAGTAATCTAACTTCTTCATATAATTTAAAAGGAGATACTCGCAAGGGTATCTCCTTTTTGCATCTCTATGATACTTCTCTTTTAAAATTGAGATAGGGGTGGATTGATGGGGGGTTACTTCTCTCTGTATCACCTTTTTTTATACCTTTGTATTTATGGAAAAGTTTGAAATAAACATATTGGGGTGTGGCTCAGCGCTTCCTACTAACCGACACCTATCAACATCGCAAGTCATCAATGTACGCGAAAAGCTTTTTATGATAGATTGTGGCGAGGGGACTCAGTTACAACTCAGGCGTTCAAAGCTGAAATTTACTAGGCTTAATCATCTTTTTATCTCCCATCTACACGGTGATCACTGCTTTGGTTTAATGGGGCTTATCTCCACATTGGGCTTGCTAGGAAGAACTGCAACGCTTCACATCTATGCCCATCAGGATCTAGAGACTTTGCTTGCCCCGCAACTTGCATTTTTCTGTAAAGGTATGAGTTATGAGGTTCGGTTTCATTCTATCGATCCCTCTAAAGAGGAGATTATTTATGAAGATCGCTCGCTCACGGTGGCAACCATCCCTTTGGTACATCGCATTCCGACCTGTGGTTTCCTGTTCTCTGAAAAACAGACGCCTAGCCGTATTAAGCGTGATATGATTGACTTCTATAAAGTACCTACTTTCGAGATGAACCGGATTAAGAATGGGTCTGATTTTATTCTACCCGATGGAACGGTAATTCCCAACTCGCTTTTGACCACTCCGTCAGATCCTGCTAGGCGATATGCCTATTGCTCCGATACACGTTTTTATCCCAAAATTACTGAACAGATTAAAGGGGTCGACTTGCTCTTTCACGAGGCTACTTTTGCTGATTCGGAAGGGGCTAGAGCTAAAGAAACCTTCCACTCTACTGCTGCACAGGCGGGTGAAATAGCACGACTTGCAGATGTTAAGAGGCTGCTCATTGGACACTATTCAGCTAGATATACGGATGAATCTGTTTTGCTAAAAGAGGCTATGGAGCAATTTCCAAATACGCTATTGGCGCAAGAAAATATGAAGATATCACTTTAGGTGATTCAAAGTAAGCAATTTATCGTTTGCCTATCAAAATGTGCAATAAATTAGCATATACAATCGTTATTTATTGGAAAAACTTTTTTTGAGGCATGTATTAAACCTTATCTATTCTCTTTTGTCAAATGAGTTGGCAGAAGGTTTTAATCTGAATTGTACAAATGAAAGAATATAATGAGAAAAGAGTCATTGCATGGCTTCAAGATCCCCATAGGCAGCGAAAGGCTTTTGAACTGATAGTCGAGGAGTACAACGAACAGTTGTATTGGCAAATCAGGAGAATGGTGCTTTCGCATGATGATGCCAATGACTTGTTACAAAATACATTTATGAAGGCTTGGAGTAATATTGACTATTTTCGCGGGGATGCAAAACTATCTACTTGGCTTTATCGCATTGCTTTGAATGAGTCACTAACCTTTTTAAATAGGCAGAAAGCGCAACATGGAGCTTCGTTGGAAGGTAGTGATGATGTGATAAGCAAACTAACGGCAGACAACTACTTCAGTGGAGATGAGACTCAAAAGCTGTTTCAGAAGGCACTTCGCACTCTTCCTGAGAAGCAGCGCATCGTTTTTGATTTGAAATACTTTCAAGAGATGAAGTATGAAGAGATGTCTGAAGTAGTGGGTACAAGTGTGGGAGCATTGAAAGCCTCATACCACCACGCAGTAAAAAAAATAGAGCAATTTTTAAGAGACTCTTTTTAAACCTTTCAGTGGGAAAAGAGTCTATAAGAATATAGAAAGGAGAATGAACGATGAAGGAAGAGAATGATATACGGAAGAAGTGCGGAACAGATAATCCCTTTGAGGTTCCAGCAGGTTACTTTGAAGGATTTACCAAGCAACTTATGGAGAAGATTCCTGAGAAGCAATTGGTAGAGGAGCCTGTGATTACTTTTTGGCAGCGTTCCAAACCGTGGGTTTATATGGCTGCTATGTTTGTGGGTATGATGTTCACCATTAAGATTTTTGTTGGAACTCCAGTTAGTAGTGAGGAAACACCTTTTCTGACTGATGTGGAAGCGGTTGACTTGAGTGATGATGAGGTAGAAGAGATGATGAACTATTCGATGATAGATGACTACACGCTCTATCAATATCTGACGGATGCAACAGGATTTGATTTTTAATTTGCCACCCCCTAATATGGAATTAAATAGTATGATACAAAAAATAGTTATAGCTTGCTGCCTATTCTGTTTGGCATTACCTATGCAAGCACAACGAACTGGTCATTCTCAAAAGAATGGGCAGCGTAGAGAGGGCAGAAGCATCTCTAGAGAGGAGTTCTGTAAACGTCAGGCAAGCTATCTAACCGAGAAGGCAAAGTTGACAGAGGAGGAGGCAGAGAAGTTCTTCCCACTCTTCTTTGAGTTGCAAGAGAAGAAGAAAGAGATTAACAACAAGGCTTGGAAAAAGGCAAGAAATGGGTGCGATGACTCTACCACAGAGAAAGAGTATGATGAGATGACTACTCAGCTGCTAAATGCTCGATTGGAGTCCGATAAGCTCGATTTAGAGTATAATAAGAGGTATAAAGAGATTCTCTCTGCCAAAAAGATTTTCTTCGTACAGATGGCTGAAATGAGGTTTCGCCGAGATCTTTTAAAAGAGGTTTCGAAAGAGAAATCAGAGTGCAGCAGCCCAATAGGTGAGGAGTAAATATCGGCTCACCTTTTTCAAAAGAAAATAAGAAATAGTTTAACCCATCTTTTCCCCTAAAATGATAAAAATCATTTAGGAGAAAAGATGGGTTAAACTATTATTGTCTGTCCGATAAAATTTTTAGCATAGTATATGATTCGCTCAACTTTTACCCCTAAAATTATTTTTCGTAATTTCCCTATTAATTTCATTTTTTTGTGAAATTTCAATTCGCTGATAATCGGTGATTGGCAATACCACAAAATATCTCAAGGATTTATTATATCTCACAATACGGAGTTTACCGTGGGCTTACATTCATATTTGCACGTAAGATTCTTTTTCAAATAGTGCTCTTCTCTTTTTTAATTCTGCTCTTTCAACAAACCACAAGGCTCTCCATAACCGACCATATATACCAATTGGCGAGCACGCGTAATGGCAACATATAACAAAGAGCGCTTTGATGATAGAAACTCTTTTTGAGCTAATTTATCCATCCCTGAAAATGGGTATGACTCAGACGCTTTAGAAGGTACGTTTCTTTCATTTACGCCTAATAAAATAATAACCTTAAACTCTAAACCTTTTAAGGAGTGCAAAGTGCAAAGCGATAACCCTTCTGAAGCCCCTTTCTTATTAGCTCCTTTTAAAACCCTATATAGGGTTCCATCGGTATGTAGTCTGCTTTGCAAATCACGTGTAAGATTTGTACTCGGTGCCGCAATGCAAATATCTTTAAGTTGAATTCCGCTATTGACACATTCGTTTATCCAACCAATAACTTGTTCTACTTCTTCAATAGCATTGTTTACAACCTTATATTGCGGAATTTCGCCTCCATGAATGAGCGAAACATATCCTTTCATAGATTCAGTACCACCATTCATGTCATCATAACTATACCCTTTTACCACACCTACCGCTACTCGTTTAATAGGCTCGGTAGTTCTATAATTAATTTTTAATCTACGACTTCTTACTCCACGAATATTGATTCCTGCTGCAGAAAAGTTTATTTTTCTACCGCTGTAAATCCGCTGAATAGGGTCACCGGCAAGGAAGATGTCGTTTTGCCCCTCTGAAACCAATGCACGTAGGAATTTCAATTCTGGATTAGAAAAATCTTGAAATTCATCCGCTATTACGTGTGTAAATGGTCGGATATTATGTTCATTCAAATAATTAGTTGTTTCATTAAATAGTTCAAGTCTATCAACGAGTTTGCGCTTTTGCTTCAATGTAATATACTTTTCTACTAGTCCCCAAATTTCAATCTTTTGTTTTCTACTTAATGCTTTAACGCGACCAACGCGCTGTTGCATCATATATTGTCGCGAATCATTGTTGCCATTATAAACAATCACATCAATATATTCATCGTATAAGAATTGTTCATCGAATTCTGTTACTTCTATTTCAATAACTTCTCGCCAAAGCTTTAATGATTCATCATCGCCACTGTAATCTAATACTCTAAATCCATCTTTTATATTGTTTTTCTTTGCAGTGTCTAATAAAACCTGGTCAATATTCCCCAATGTATATCGCTGGCGAGGTACCTCCATTTTTTGGATAAAGTCCTCTAAATTCTCTTTTAGGGTACGTGTATAGGTTGTAAACAGAATGTTTGCATTAGGTTCTTCACACAAAAACTTTAAACGATGAAGAGCCGCTACTGTTTTACCCGTTCCTGCACCTCCACTCACTTTCATCGTACCTTTATAGTTGGCATATACCAATTTTCGTTGTGATGGATGTAAGAAGATTTGCCATTTATCCATATCCTTATCAATAATGTGTTGCAATGCATTATCGTCGGTAAGTTCAATAAAGCGTCTTCTGTTATTATTACTAAGCATTTCATCCTCATCACCGTGTGCTTGCCCTTCTTCAATGCTCACAATTATATCATCGATGCTTTCGCCATCCATTATATTGAATAGGTTCTCGTATGCATCTGATGGGAGATCAGACTCCATTTTATCTAATTCTTCCCAATTGCTAATCTCCACTATAGAAGCAACCAAATCAGCAGGTACACCAATTTTCAGTAGTTTATCCTCTGGTATTGAATTAAATATCCCTTTTTCATCATTGCTCTTCGCTTTTACAACTATTTCTTCTGTTTCACGAATGGATATAAGTTGACAAGATTGTGTATGTTCGTTCCAAACAAACTTCTTACTCATTCCCCACCTATATGCTTCTTCATGATTAGCTACATATAATAGCGAGTAGTTGTCGTCGCCTAATACGCCAACAATCATTCGGTAATTATCATCAACACGCGCTGTTCTTAGAGCGGAATTTTTGAACTGCGTTATTGGTTCTAAATGGATTCCTAAGGAAATTGTATTTTGGCGAAATTTTCGCTGAAAGTTTACAACTTTGTCTTGTGTTTTCTTTGGCAATTTTATCATTGCATCGAAGAACGTATCTGATAAAAATAGTCTCATAATTATAGTACTAAATTAATTGAAAATTCATTTGCTTGGATTGCTTTATACCCGTGTTTTTCGAATACAGTAGTTGAGGTATCATTAAATGGAACTATGGCAAGTTTCTGTTCTTTTAATAACATCATTGCAGAAGCAATTACCTCTTCATCGTCATTTGTGAGTTCACCCTCACCCTCTGGACTAAAATCTATATTGTTGTCTATTAGTAGGTCTACAATATCTTCCAAACCAGGGTAGAATTCTTTTATTTGTTCTCTGTTTACCAAAGAGGTAATATGACTAAGTTCTGTATGTTTGTTACTAAAAAACTGCAAAAGATTATAGCGTCTCCAAAATCCTATCCAATCCTCCTTATCAAGGTCAGAAACACTTTTCTGTAAGTTCCAATTGTATGTTATTGCATCGTCAAATACGGTGTTTAGCTCATTATCTGTTGGATTATCCGAAAGTGTTTCTTCACAATCTCTGTTCAAACTTAATTGTCCATTGTAAAGAATTCCCCCAAATGACATAAAATCGTCAGATTCGACAATGCAATAGTAAGCTGTCTCTTTTATACTTCCTTTTAGTGGATATTGTAACAGTTGCATCAAGCGAGTAAATGAGTTTAATCCCAAAGAATCATCTCTATCTGATTCAAACAATAGAATATCATCCCAAGTTAATGTCCAAGTATAGATCAAATGAGTAGTAGAGTTTTTGATACTTTCTCTTTTGTCAAAATCTCTATAAAACCGTATATTCGGTGCCTTCGCATGATAAGCATAACCATCTAAATAGATAGCCCATTGAGGAATCGTATGCAATTCAGATATTTCATTTCCATCGATTTTTGCAGCAACACAAATTACCTGAAAATCGGCTATGGTATAATGTTTTACGCCATAAGGACTTCCTAAAGCAAATTGTGGGTGTATATGGTACACAATGGCTGTGTCAGTATCATTTTCAACATGAAGTTCATAATGATAGTTTTGGCTGTCAGCGACTTTCTTAAAGCTCCATTTGTTTGCTTTAGACATGGTACTTAAAGCATTCACAAACTTTACTTCTAACTCACTATCTTCTACCACTCCACTTTGGCTAATGGTACCAACTGTACCATTAATAGTTTCCCAAGAGTTAGCATGTTCTACCAACCTTTCAAAAAGGCGTTCGGCTTGATCTCTGCTAAAATCAGTTCGGCTATATTGGTTACCATAAGATAAAATACAGTGGTAACAACCATCTTTACCTTCTAACTGACACTCGCAATCGTGTATTTGATTATAAGCAAAGGTTAGTAGTTTTGTAAACTCCTCTGTGCTATATAACTTGGACAGATAGCCTGTACCTCCAGGGATGGTATCGTACATCACTAAGTAGTGGTCTTTTTTCTGTGTTGCTTGATTCATCTCGCTATACGAATCAATTCTGATATGTTCTGGCGAAGATTTGTAGTACGACTTCATACCCAACTCTATTCCTGCCTTAAACATCTCAACAGAAGCATTAGCATCCATTATCTGAATAGGAAGTAGTATTTTGATCGCTTCCGTTTGAAGGTGGCGGTAGAGATAAAGCGGTTTAAATACTTCTTCAGTGTGATTATCTTCAATACGTACCGTGGAATGATTACAAAATTTATAATGGTGCTCTACATTAGGCATGGCAAGCAAATGAGTTGATTTGCCACAATACTTACAGGTCATAAATCCATTGTATGGAATGGCTTGGTCGCTATTTACCTCGACTTTAGGTCCCGACTGCATTTGCAATCCGTAGTTTACCTCGTAAAGTGATACAGTATTGCAAAATTCCATACCAAATCCAACACCTCGCATAGCATAGGAGGTCGTTGTTCCACTATGGTTCAACAAGAAGTGTTTTTTTACGATATAATTTTCGCGGCTTCTCTCTTCTGAAGAGTCATCTAATGCTGCATCAGCACTTTTTACTAAACTACGTGCATTGGTAAATTTAAGTATAGGATGCGTATTTACTCCCCAAGAAGGATCGCTACATTTTGGACAAACCGTTAAATCATAGCCATTTTCTCCTTTCAACGCCATAGCATCACACTTTGAACAGAATCGCATATCAGTTAGCGAATCATTCCAATCGAAAGTAGAGATGCCACTTATATCTAATCTTAATTTCTGGGTGTAAAAGTTATTTCCAGGAGCCAATTCTTTAATCCCTTGAGTTGCAGAACGTACCAATTCAAATGATTTTGGTTCTACCACATTCGAAGAGTTATCCTCTTTCTTTTTAGAAGAATAGACATTTACTTGAAGTTTAACACCAGTTTCAGGAAAAGCGTAGTTGGGCAGTAAACCTACATTGGTTAAATACTCAATAATATTCTCTTGCAATAATTGCTTGAACTGCCTATTCGTAGCTTTTATCTGCAACTCTAACTCATCACGAATAGGATCGTTAGGTTGAATACGACTCTTTTGTTGTTTAAATTGTTGAAGGATATCGTTCAGATAGTCCAGTTTATTTACCAATAGCTGAAATTCCTTTAACAAAAATTGATAAAATGATTCATCGTCAAGCGAGGCAAATAGTTTTTCAAGTGCAGGCTGCACGTGTGGCTCGTATTGAAGCGAAAAGAGCGTACATAACGATTTCTTATTGTTTTTAATATAAGAAATAATCACATTTATAATAAATGTATCTGATGCCAAAACGCTATTGGATAGATGCAATTCCCTCACCAATTTTGGAATAACGTGTGTACTATCTTCACTTGTCCACGAGTCAAGACAATAAGCCAAGAAGTGTCTACGCAAAATATCTTTGGCCTCTAAGAAGCAACCAGGTGTATTCACTTCACCCTCCATCATTTCCGTTGGATAAACAAAATAGTAACTATCGTGAGGTTCACCTGTGTGGGCGTAGTTGAGCACCAACGCAGAGCCTTCTTTACGACCAGCGCGTCCTATGCGTTGCAAAAAGTTGCTTGGTTTGGGTGGTATGCTGGTGTTTCCCATTACATTCAAGTCGCCAATATCAATACCCATTTCAAGGGTAGAGGTAGCACTAAGTACGTTTACTGAGTTTGGATGTGGATGCGTTTTAAAATCTCGCTCCAATTGTTCTCTATCGCTTCGTTCTAACAACCCTGTGTGTTCACGTGCGTGCACACGTGGCGACATAGAGCGACTATATACCTGTTGGTAATAGTTTAACTTTGGTTGCAGCTCCTCCGAATAAGTGCCCCGGCATTTATAGTCTAAACAATGTGTACCCTCTGCCAACAGATCTAATGTGGCTACACAGAGTTGCGACTGACAGCTATCACAATGTATATGTTTTACCTTATTGCTAACCCAAATGTGCGAAGGGTTGATGGCATAGTTACCACCTCCTTGTGGTGCTTTGTTGATAATACCAATCTCTTCAAGGGTTTCGAACAACTGACGGATAAAATCATTAAATAGCATTTGGTTATTGACTGTCCAAGGCTCGTTGAATACCTCTTGAAAATAGTTGCTATACCAGTTGTGCTTTCCGCTTCTTCGGAGTATAGCCATATCAAGCATCTCCACATTACCATCGTGGGCAAAAATGCCGACAAACTTAGGAAAGTGTACACCACCCCCAAATGTTTTATTTAGGAAATGACGATTGTCGCGATTCCAATTTAATCCCCACTTGGTTAATACTTCGTTTCTATATTTGTCGAAATAGGGATGATCTACCGCACCACGCATACGCATACGCTGTAACACGCCGTGTACATAGTGGCAAAACAACTTTTGATTTCCGGCTTCGTGTTGCATATTATTGGCCATAAGCCAATCCTTCATTTGCAAGAAAACAGCTTGTATCTCCTCCTTTTTGAAATATGAAGCTGAGGAACCCGTTTTTTCAAGTGTTCTACCTAACTGAGCTGTTAATCCAAATTCACTTGCAATCTCCCAATCAATACGAATATCAAACTCCTCTTTAAAGCGTTGCATATAGCCATTACCATCACGATAGTTGTGACGCAAATCGATATGTGAAGCCAAGTCGGCTGGTAAGAATCGGTGAAAATACTCCTCTTCACTTAACTCTTTTTTCCAATAGCTTTTAAATCCCTTTTGTAATTCCGCTAACGATATTGGTGCATTAAGTGTATTCAAATATTTCTGCATACTTTGGCGAAACAAAAAACGGAAAGTTCGTGCCTCATAAAAACCTGCCTGATGTGCCGCATCTTGCACACTATTGGTAAAGGTTAATATTTTTCTGTCATTGCTTTCGGCGTGGTCAAAATCACTGGCCAACACCTGGCTAATGGCTACGCTTGATAAGGTAGAGGTTCTTCCTCCGATTTCACATATGGCATCACCATTACATTCGGGGCAATGGCGAGCAAATTTCTGATTACCATTTCTGTTTTCAGTAGTTTTTGCACACACACGCAATCGTATAGCATCGCTACTATTCTGACTCAGTTCACTTAAATCGGCTAAACACACATAAAGCGCTTCATTTCTGTCGTAAATATATTCATCAATCGGTGTATGTTTGGGAAGTTCTGTATTGAGTAAAACCACATCTTTATCCCTGTCCATAAATGCCTTATTGATAACCGTAACATCAGACGCAAAAGGGGAACGATCTTGTAGTTGACGAGAAATCCAACCACTAGCACCACAGTCGCGACAGAAGTACATAGGAATAGCTATCCTATCATCCTCTCTGAGACCATAACGCCACGTAAATTCAGGCTCTTTTTGCATATAACGCAAAATTCCGCTTAGCTCGCGCTGCCATAGTTGCACCTGTAAATAGAGCAATGGAATATGTTTATTTTCACCAAGTGGTCGTTTGGCATAAGCAATTAAGGCTAATAGATTTTCCACAATCGTAGCTCCATATTTTGCACCGTTTTGAATATAAATTCGGCGGTACTCGCTATTTATTTCGCTTAACCCTTGTTGCAGTTCGTCTATTGTTTTTACACCGTGCTGAAGAAGTTGTAGAATATCGCCTACAATCTGCATCGTGCGTAAATATTCACCAGCCTCAATGGGCGATATGCTACTATTACGGAGCCACACTCTGCAGAGACGTTTCATATAGCCCTCTACTGTATCATTGCTTTTAAATTCACACTCTTTCAGTAGTTTTATGTCGGGCAGTTGTGTTACACCATTTGTGATATAATCGGTTACAGGAATACGCACCTCCTCTATTACATTCTTTTCGGAGAAAGTCTCTCCAAAAATATCGGTAGCATAAGTACAAAGGCGTTTTTTGCTATCTGCACCACTGCCAATGGTAGCAGAAGTGCCAATAGGACACAATCCCCCTTGTGGTATCGATAGCTTTAGCTTTAACCTTCGAATCAAGTTGGCTACATCGGTTCCTTGTGCACCATCGTAGGTATGAAGTTCATCGAGTACAATGTATCGAAGCGCTTTTGTTTCACTATCGATATTTCCTCTCCAAAGCGGCATAAACCG
The DNA here is from genome assembly GCA_051658485.1 of Phocaeicola sp. GTDB lineage: Bacteria > Bacteroidota > Bacteroidia > Bacteroidales > Bacteroidaceae > Phocaeicola. Next base: position 6,306 of record JBOFMR010000143.1, on the reverse strand, counting down.
TTGCCGCATCAATCCATAATCCAGCATTTTAAAGTTGGTGAGCAAGATGTCGGGCACTGTATCTAATATGGCATCACGATTCTCAATTATATGATCTGGTCCCATAATGCGTGGGAAATCTTTGGCATTTATCCCTTCACCCACAAAAAGTCCTGCGGTTACTTTACCCCTCAAACGGTCGTCGTTCCAAATAGTTTCCGCCAAACGCTTAGCTTGGTCGCTGGCAAGGGCATTCATGGGATACATAATAATTACCTTAACCCCTGTTTTGTGTTCAAACTTATTTTGTCGATAGCAATAGTCTAAAATAGGGTAGAGAAAACACTCCGTTTTACCCGAGCCTGTACCTGTGGTTAACAAGGTCGGTTCTGGTGTGTGACCATCTTTCATCGTTAACTGGCGAAATGCCCTCAACTGATGACAATAGGGCGGAAAGTTTGGAGCAATATCTAATGGAATATGCTCGCTTTCCTCTTTTGTCGCTGAAACAAAAGGCGTTTTCAGTGATATGTAAGGACCTTTAAAGAGACCACTCTTTTTATCTTCTATAAATTGGTAGAATGCTTTGTTTACATCTTTCTCCTTAAAACGAAAGGTTGCTTTGATGTATTCAATAACAGATTCTCTTACCTCTTTGGCTTGTTGAAGTGGGAGCATGTTGTTTTAAATTAACGGTTTAAAATATCAAGTGTAAAGCTATTTGAATCAATAATTCTGTAACCAGCTCGCTCAAAGATTGTTTTAGACTCACAATCTGTTGGATCAATAGCTATTCGATATTCGCGTAGTATCATTCCTGCACTTGCAATCACAACATCATTACTATCTAGCAAATCTACATCTCCATCGTGACTGAAGGTGATATTATTATCAATTAATAAATCTACGATATGTTCTAATCCAGGATAAAATATTTTAATACAATCTTTACTTAATAGATTCGTTCTTGTGTTCTTGTTGCTAATACTACTTGGATAAGAGTCTATTTGTGTACAGTTTCTTATAAAATGAGAAACTTTTGGCGGAATTGTATATAGGTTTGTTATAGGAGTGTCTGTGATAACTAAAGTAGTACTCCTAGAACGACTTGTCGCGACATTAAATCTACGCTCATCCAATGCAAATTTAGCATTTCTTCCTGGAATATATAAAATAGCATAATCAACAGTCATACCTTGAATTCTATCAATTGTTTCAATAGTAAGGTCTTCTATACGAGAATCGGTATAAAAAGATTTCTGAAATAATTTTATAGTTTCATTAAATGGAGATATAATAGCCAATGATCTAGTAGGATAGTTGTTGGCTATTAAAGAAAGAACTGTTGAAATTATATCCAATGCTTTTTCTGAAAGCACTCCATTCGTAAAGTTCTTTGTGTTATGAAAGATAACACCTCCATCTTTTGGGAAAAAAGTTGAAGTGCATTTGCTGAAGTCTAAAGATTTTTGTTGTACGGAAGTAAAGTGATTGTTATAGAATATCCCTGTTAACAGAGCACTTGCAGGTGTTAAACGGAATGTAGTAGTTATTTTATACGATTTTACATCAGTTCCTAAAGCATAAGTTTTTAACCCTTCTATTTGTGTGTTTACATTCCAAGCTTTATAGATGTTTTTGTTCTCTTTTGTGATGATAGGTGGCAACTGCATAGGGTCGCCAACAATTAGGCACTTCTTTCCTAATTGTTTAAATGCAAGTATTGATGCCAAAAACGCTTGGGAAGCTTCTTCAATAATTATCAAGTCATAATTAGGTAATCCACAATCACTAGTGTTATTAACATTATATACTTGTGATAATACATAATTTGTTGAACATAACAGTTTCCCTTTAGGTACAATAAATCCATTTTCTACAGATTTAAGTCCTTGAGCCATCTTTCGTTCATCAGAAGAAAGGTTTGTTTTTGATATTCGTCCATCCTCTAAGAATTGTTTTAGTGGTGGCTGTTTTACAAGTTCAATCAATCCTTTATTAGCCATAGTAGTAACGCAAACCGTTTTATCTTTACTAAGATATTCAGCAATAATATGCGCTATCGTATAGCTTTTGCCTGTTCCTGGAGGACCCTGCAATACACAGCAATCCTCGGAATCTAATGTTTCCATTATTTTTCCTGAGATTGCCGTGTTATTATTTGGATTATATGCTAATTCTTCAGGTCTCCAATCATCATAATCTATTTTAGCCTCTAGCAACTGCTCTGGTAGGTGTTGATATAGTTCCAAGAAATTTGCTAGATTATTAAAGTAATCTATTGGAGGAAAAGGTGCATATATCAAAATTGTTAATGATTTACCAGATGCAGTTGTCTTTTTAAACAAGTCAAATAAACTTACACTGATTCCAGTACAAGCTAAATAATCATAAGATGTATCATTGGATTTTATGTAATAATGAGGAATTAGGCTTGAAGATGGAGAGTGAAATTCACTTTTCTTACAGAAATCAAGAAAACTACAATTCCAATCGTATATATTTTGTCCAAACTCAGCCTTAGCTCCCTTTCTAATGACCATTATGGATTTTTGTACCTTTAAACGAGGTGCTTTATTCTTTGGAAATTTAAGAATAACATGTCCTGATTGCTCATTCACCTGACTCACGTACCCTATAAGAATCTCTTCTCTTCTGAGAAGTTGACTTATTGGAGTATTCATTAGATTCTTACGTTCAATTTCGGCTTCACGAATTTGATCCAGGAAAAAATGTTGATATTGTTCTACCTTTTTACTCATAATCTTCTTCTGATTCTTCTGCTTGATTGATATCTGGTTCAACTTACGGAGCAAATAATGAGTTGTATTTCTCATTTGAGTTAATACGAATCAGAGTATAAGCACTCCCTTTTACTCCTTTTAGTACACCTCCATAAAGCGTTTTTACAACATCTACCTTCTCCTTTCCTGTCAGTTTTATTACAATGTCATCTTCTTTAATCCACTGTATTAATTCATCTAAGTTGTTTATGTACATAAAATCATTTTGTTTTGCACCAAAATATACGCATACTACACAACAGTCATCAGCAATTTTGTTCCAGATGGAGGGAGAAATATACATAATTCCACCAACAGCACTACATTTGTGTACATATTTTCCACCTGAAATAGTATGTTCATTTTTCAAATGTCCATTCCTTATAAAATCCTCTAAACTTTCATCAGGTTTTAATCCTTTCTCAATTAGGTTGTTATGAAAACGCAACTGAGACAAATAATTTTGATCAGCAACTTCTTCTGCACTAAGATCTTCCCCTAATATATTATTAATAGTATCAATTTCAGCTTTTGTAGGTTCAAGCATTTCAAGTGTTCTTGTAACTCCTTTTGAACCAAAATTACGCACATCTTCTGGCGAAAATGGTTTTGGTTCACGAGAAATATAATTCCTTCGTGGAGAAGCCCAAGTTTCATTCTCCATATATGGGTGTGTAGATTTTTCTTGAGTAGGTTTAGGAGTTGATGCTACAATTCTATTTTCTTCATTATTGCGACTTTTAGGTGCAGTATTACGGGTTGAATTCTTATGTGGAATATAATTTTCTTCATCTAGAATGTCTTCAGTGCTAGTGCTATTATCATCCACACCTTCTGTATCTATAGTATCATCCGTTAGAATATCCATCATATCTGTATCTGCATCATCCATTTGTGCTGTAAATGTCGGACGTTGTGGTGTTTCCTCTTCATCAGATTCTACTAATTCATTACCAGAAAGTTCACGCTTAATCCCTGGAATAATTTTATCTAGCTCATCTTTAAAAATATCATCTAGCATAAGAGCGTTTTGTTTTTTAACGTATGTCAATGCATCTTCTACACTATACATATTTGCTTTTAATAGATCATAGTCAACATTGCACATACCTAAATAGTCAGAGAACTCCTTCACAAAATCTAAGTATACACGCCCATCTGTTAGACTATATCTAAAGAAAAAAACATTTGACTTTCTGTTGTGATAGAACGTTTTTAAAGATTGGCTAATACTTTCATCCCTTGCGTATTTAATAGTAATTTCTTGGCATCTATAGAGACTCAATATATCCAATTTTTCACAGTATTTTGAATATGAGTCTGACCAATTATCTACATCTTCTATTCCGGCAAAAACAAGTGCAAAAAAACGTAAATCTTTATCTTTGGAAGTATATAAAATTGCTCCAACTGGCTCAATAATTAAATCCTGAGTAGTGATAATTTTAATACCAAGAATATCACATGCTTTTCGATATGACTCTCCTGTTGGCAAATATAATTTATTAATAATCCTACTGTTTGAACTAAAATACTGCTCCAATATATTATCACCATAGTCAAGTGCATACAACTCCTTTATTTGTACTTTCTCATTATTAGAATTAACCCAACTCGCGGAATCATCTTCTCTATATTCTGCAATCTTATCATCGTATTTAGAATCATAGCTATCAATCATCCATTCCAATAAAGTAGTACGTCTATCTTGTCCTGCTATAGTGCATAGAGCATAAAGAGCATCAAGAAAACCGAGAGATTCTTTAAAAGGCAATAATTCAAATAGTGTACCACCATTTGGTAGTTTAATATTAGGCAGCTCAGTTAGAGGAAGTTTGTTTTCAGCATCTTCAGTTGCTTTTACATAGCTTGATATTGTAGTGCTATATAAATCTTTAGGAGATTTTATATAATCCTTAGTCGGAATACAATTTATCTCATCTAACAAATTGTCTTCTATGAATTGTTTTATACGATTTATATTTGCCTCTTTTTTTATCAAATAGGTACTCCAAAAATAGATTGCACATTTTCTGTTTTCAAGAAACTGCAAATCTTTCTTTTCGATATCATGATGAACTCGTAGTGTTCTAAACAAACGACCTGGATATTCAGAGCACTTTTCTTTGTAAGAATTACTGATATAGTCGAGCGAGTCAATATTACATGCTTCAAAATCGAAAAAAGGATTATAGACCGAACTTACCGTAAGCTCAGAAGCTCTGCAAAATTCATTTTTTTTATTCAGAATATAAATCTCGTCAATACGTTCTAATTCTCTTAAACTATCCGACGGCTTATTACGAATAAAAGATAGGTCGTTAATAAAACGATAATGAAATTCCCGTACAGATTCTATATTAACTCTTTGCATTGCGAGGTAACAATCTAACTTGCGCTGTTGCCAGTCGCTTAGTGTTTCTACATAATCACCGTCAACCTCTTCTATAATATCTTTAATCAATCTGCGCTCTTCTTTTGTCGCGAATGAGATTTGATTTGGTAATTTAATATAACAAAAAGGCTCCTCTTTTTCGCAATCAATATAAATGGTTTTGTTGATTGTATAGAAATTACCATCGCTACCTTTCACTCTAAGTGCAGTTAACTGTCCTTCAATTCCATCTTCATAGTACTCTTCTAATGCACTCCTATTTTCTGCTAGTAATCTAGGAAGTTGTTCATCTTCAATGTTAGCCAAGTTAGGAATAACTGTTTTTACAAGAATGTCAACAATCTCATATTTAATTCCAATTGCAGACCAGAATTTAATCCACTCTTCTTTATCGCCTTCTTCATCTATGTACTTTGCACTTAAGAATAGTGCATTTGCATCATACGCTTTTACCGAGTTTTCAATACCAGCACCATGGCTCATATATCCGTCAGAGAAGTATATAGTACTTGTAACGTTTTCAATTGAACCATTTGATAGTAATATCGGTAATTCAGGTAGATCGGCCATTTGTTTCTCTGAATAATTTTCTTTCATCCAACGCCAAAAGCTGAGATTTAACTCCTCATTATTTATCGTGACAATAAAAGTTTCTGTATTCTCTTTTAACCAAGCAAAAAAGTGGTCTATGGTAAATCTTGTATTACCAAGTCGGGTTACCCAATATTCACTGTTTTTTTCAGGATTGTAATCAGGATCAATAATATCAAGATCTGAGAACTCAACGAGTCCTAAATCAAACAGTTCTTTAGCTTTTGCGCTAAGTATTTTATGGCCATCTGATATAGCAATCCCATCATCTTGTCCAAATAAGAAGATGTTAGCAGTCTGCATTTTAGATAACTGATCAGCGGTCAAGCTATTCATTCGTTCAATAACGAAGTTATGAAACTGAATGCTTGTTTCTTTATCGGAGATGGTATCGTTTATAGTTTTTATCTCAGGCACAATGTAAGCCCTCGGTAAACTCCGTCTATTATTCTTGCTTCTTCCTCCTTACCTTTGTCGCAAAAACAAAGAGTATGGTATATTGGAACTTAGCTTACTTTAAGCACCTCTACGAAGAGTACATTACATCTGGCACTAGTA
>JBOFMR010000142.1:0-25312 GCA_051658485.1 Phocaeicola sp. | reverse complement strand
ACCAATGCATTTGCAGAATCATTTAATGCTAAAATCAAAGCTTTTAGGGCAAGCTTAAGAGGAGTAATTGATGTGAAGTTCTTCCTATTTAGGCTAACGAAAATATATGCGTAGTCCCCAGGGTTTATCGGGTGAGCCTCTTACCGGCCCGGGAGAATCAAAAAGAATTCCATTCCACAACTTTTACAGGTGAATCCGAAACAGACTAAAACTGAAACAAAAGAGGCGATGTAGTAAAAACTACATCGCCTCTTTTGTTGAGCGGAAAACGAGACTCGAACTCGCGACCCTAACCTTGGCAAGGTTATGCTCTACCAACTGAGCTATTTCCGCAATGGTGAAGAAAATGAGACTCGAACTCACACGACCTAACGGTCACCACCCCCTCAAAGTGGCGCGTCTACCAATTCCGCCATTTCTCCAACAAAGCATTCAAAAAAGAGCGGAAAACGAGACTCGAACTCGCGACCCTAACCTTGGCAAGGTTATGCTCTACCAACTGAGCTATTTCCGCAAACTACACTCTAGAAGTACGCTTACCCTTTCTTGATTGCGGATGCAAAGGTATCTTTTTTTTAGTAAATACCAAACAATTCAGCTACTTTTTATTTTAGAAAAAGTTCTTTTTCGCTACTCCTTTCATCAGTTTCAACAACTAGGAATGCGCTGTTTTTATCTCTAGTCATAAGCAACCAGCGCATTCCTAGAAAGTTATGCCATCCTATCGCGATAGTCAGCGTATGTAAAGGTTTTATATACTTCTAACTCATCATTCTTCTTCCAAATAGCAATCGAAGGGTGATTTACCCCATTAAACATATTGGTCTTTACCATGGTGTAATGAATCATATCCTCAAAGATGATACGATCTCCTACCTGCAAAGGTTTATCAAATCGCCAACTACCCATATAATCTCCACTCAAACAACTATTCCCTCCCAATCTATAGATAGGTTCTTCGAGTGTAGCAGACTTAACAGCATCAGCAGGAAGCGTTTCAGCACCACGAACAGTCGGCTGATAAGGCATCTCTAAACAGTCGGGCATATGACTAGTAAAACTCACATCCAAAATGGCACTCTTTACCCCTTTATTGATCACAATATCAACAACCGAAGCTGCCAATACGCCTGTCTGCCACGTAAAAGCCGATCCAGGTTCAAGGATAATATGGAGGTGTGGGTAACGCGCTTTTAACTCTTTAAGCAAGCTAATCAGATGATTGGTGTCATAATCCTTGCGAGTCATAAGATGTCCACCACCTAAATTAAGCCATTTAATCTGAGAGAACCAAGCACCAAACTTCTCCTCTAAATGGAGAAGTGTGTTGGCCAATTCAAACGAACTAGATTCACAATGGCAGTGACAATGAAAACCCTCAATACCCACAGGAAGTTGAGCAGGAAGTAAATCGGAGGTGATACCAAAACGAGTGCCTGGTGCACATGGATTGTAGAGCTCAACCTCTACCTCAGAATACTCTGGATTAACCCGTATTCCACAGCTAACAGGCTCTTTAGCCTCCTGAACCATCGGATAAAAACGGTCAAATTGAGTAAAAGAGTTGAATGTTATATGATTGCTACAAGCCAATATTGAGGGAAATTCCGCTTCTGTATAGGCTGGAGAGTAGGTATGTGCCTTACTACCAAACTCTTCTAAAGCAAGCCTAGCTTCGTACAAAGAGCTAGCGGTAGTGTGTTGAATATACTCCCGAAAAATTGGGAATGATTTCCACATAGCAAAGGACTTAAAAGCCAAGATTATCTCTACATCGGCCTGCTCAGCCACATTTTTTATAAGCTCAAGATTCTTTCGGAGCAATGCCTCTTCCATCACATAACATGGAGAGGGAATTTTTGTGATATCAATCATCTATTCTATTATTTTAAAACGTGCAAATTTCAACAAAAGCTGTTTTGTTCCAGCGTGTTGAAACGAAACGGTTACTTTACAATTATCTCCTGTACCCTCTACCCGCTCGATGACACCTTTACCAAATCGCTCATGTTCTATCTGTTGACCGGCTGAATAAGAGGAGTCAGAACAAGGTGATCCGTTTGTCGACAAAGAGCTACTCACCCTCTTCAAACTCCGCACGGGAGGAGCAGTTTTAATAAGTTCTACTTTGGCTGTTCTCTCTGTTGATTGGGTAGTAGAAGACTCTTTAGCACTCAAATGAGCATGCTGTTGACGAAAGCGAGACGACTCTTTATAAATACTCTTCATTTGACCTGGAACATCGATATAAGTTACATCAATCTCTTTCAAGAAGCGACTGGGATTGGTATACTCCATTTTGCCATACCTAAAACGACTCTTCGAAAAAGAGAGGTAACAATGCTCTTCGGCACGCGTGATTGCTACATAACAAAGTCTACGCTCCTCTTCCAATTGTTTATAGGAGTTAAGTGCCATTTGGCTAGGGAAAAGATTCTCCTCCATACCCACTACAAAAACATTCTTAAACTCCAACCCTTTGGCCGAATGGACCGTCATTAAAGTAATACTTTCACGGTTCTCATCTTTCTCATTATCCTGATCACTGAGCAAAGATACCTCTGACAGAAAATCAGCAAGAAAAATATCTCTATTTCCCTCCTCTTCACGTGTAGCACAAAAATCGTGCATCGCGGTGAGTAGCGCCTCTATATTTTCTTGGCGACTCTGATTCTCGACATCTTTACTCGCATAGATATCATTTATAATACCTGATTCACGCACAATCTGCGAACCTAAGTCATATGCATTCTTAACTATTGCCAACTCTTGAAACCCCTCTATGAGTAAACGAAAGCTCTGCAATTTACTATGCGTACCCTTATTAACTTCAAGTTGGTAGGTCAACGGTTCTTGAAGTACCTCCCAAAAACTCACCTCTGAATGAGTTGCCGCATAAGAGAGCTTTTGCAAAGTAGTATTTCCAATCCCTCGGGCAGGATAATTAATAACCCGCTTAAAGGCCTCTTCATCTTTGGCATTTACAGCCAAACGAAAGTAAGCGATAACATCTTTAATCTCTTTGCGTTGATAAAAAGAGAGTCCTCCATATATCTTGTAAGGGAGTGAACGCTTGCGTAAAGCCTCCTCAAAGATACGGCTTTGAGCATTCGTTCGATAGAGAACAGCAAAGTCTGAAAAAGCATAATCCTCTTTGTTATGAAGTTCCCTTATCTTATTGACTACAATCTCACCCTCCTCCATATCGCTGTATGCCTGAAAGATACCAATAGGTTCTCCTTGTACCTTTTCCGAGAAGACCCGCTTTTCAATCTGCTCACTATTTTTCTCAATCAAGCTATTAGCAGCTTGCACAATGGTCTGTGTAGAACGGTAGTTCTGTTCCAACTTAAAGAGTTTAGCATGCTTGTAGAGTTTGGTAAAACGTAAGATGTTCTCTATTTTAGCCCCACGGAAAGAGTAGATGCTTTGCGCATCATCTCCCACTACACAGACACGCTGATTCACTTCAGTTAGCTGTTGCACAATACTATGCTGCACCACATTGGTATCTTGATATTCATCCACCAAGAGGTAACGGAAACGTTCAGCATACTTCTTTCGAATATCGGCGTGGCTATAAAACAGTTGATGCGTATGAAGCAACAAGTCATCAAAGTCCATGGCATCACTCTGCCTACATCGGTTCCAATAACGTAAATAGATATCTCTCAAAGCAGGGATTTTACTATCCACATCGTACTGATGACACTCAGCATTAGAGGCATAAGCATCAGGTAGAATTAGATGATTCTTCGCATGGCTGATGCGACTACATACCAAACCAGGCTTGTACACCTTCTCATCCAGCCCCATCTCTTTCAATATGCTTTTGACCAAACTTTTAGAATCAGCCGAGTCGTAAATGGTAAAATTAGAGGTAAAACCGATTGATTCAGCTTCCGTGCGTAAAATACGTGAAAATATAGAGTGGAAAGTTCCCATCCACAAATAACGTGCTGCTTCACCCACTTGCCTTTCGATACGATCCTTCATCTCTCGAGCCGCTTTATTTGTAAAAGTAAGAGCCAATATACTCCATGGTTCATACCCTTGTTCAAGCAAATAGGCTATTTTATAAGTAAGTACCCGTGTCTTACCCGACCCCGCACCCGCTATCACCAATGAGGGTCCGTCATTATATAATACAGCCGCAAGTTGGCTATCATTTAATTCATCTAAATAATTCATCCTTTATCTCTCTTTAAACATACAAACTTAAAGAAAATTATCCATTTCATAGGAACTGTCCAAACAATTATAGCTATATTTCTGTTTTATAAAAGTACTAACCTCTTAAATTGACTAATTATGTATTCATTAATAACCCTATTAACTATTTTTACTATGAGTTACGAAATGCCAAAACTGCCTTATGCCAATGATGCTTTAGCTCCAATCATTAGCGAGAATACGATTAATTATCACTATGGAAAGCATCTGCAAACCTATGTAAACAACTTAAATACACTTGTGGTGGGAACACCCTTTGAAGGAAAAAGTGTTGAAGAGATTATTAAAACAGCTCCCGATGGTGCTATTTTCAACAATGCGGGACAAGTATTAAACCACACATTGTATTTCCTTCAGTTTGCTCCAAAACCAAAAAAAGCAGAACCCACTGGCAAGCTAAAGGAGTACATCATCCGATATTTTGGAAGCTTTGACAACTTTAAAAAGGAATTCACAAATGCTTCCATCACACTCTTTGGATCAGGATGGGCTTTCCTTTCCATAGACAAAGCGGGTAAACTGCAAATTACAAAAGAGTCTAATGGAGGAAATCCACTTCGCCAAGGGCTCAAACCGCTGCTTACATTTGACGTATGGGAACATGCCTATTATCTTGATTTCCAAAACAGAAGAGCTGACCACATCAACCAATTATGGAATATCATAGAGTGGGAAGTCATAGAATCAAGAATGTAAGAACAGAGCTCTACCCCTATTAACAATCCCCTTTGGCTATTTAAAAAAAATGCCAAAGGGGATTGTTTTTTTATATTATTTATAGTGTAATTTCTATAAAAAATAATTATTTTTGCTTCGATAGTTAAAACAAACTCCTCTTGGCAAGATACGCATATGAGATCCTTTATAACCTTTATCTTACTTTTTACTTTCCTCCAATCCAAAGCATCATCTATAGACATAGGTAATACTAAAAAAAACAAAATCGTTTTTGTAACTTCATACAACTCAGATACGAAATACATTCATGAGTTCATCTCTAATTTTACCGATTCATATATCCATTTAAATGGATCGTGTATACCCATTGTGGAAGAGTTAAAATGCACCACCTATGACGAACGAAGTAAATGGGTTCCAGAGATGAAAGAGATCATGGAAAAACATTCGGATACCAAATTAGTCATCTGTATAGGAGCTGAAGCATGGGTTAGTTACCTCTCTCTATCAGAGGATAAATACAAAAAAATCCCTCTCTTTCTCATCAAATCATTCCGTTACTTTCCTGCCATGAATGGATATGAAATACCCCTATTGCACAGAGATAGAAATGAACAAAAAGAAGTCATCGACATTTTAGATTTGATCAAAGGATTTAATGTAAAACTTTGCCATTACTATGAATATGGAATGGAAGAGGATTTGCAATTCATTAAGAAAGCCTTTCCAAATTCAAGAAACATTGCCATCATAACGGATAACACCTTTTCTGGCTTCAGCCATCTCAGAGCAACTCGACTCTTTTTAGAAAAAAGATATCCCGAATATAAAATCCACTACATCGATGGACGCTATCTAGACATGAATAGTGCTGCTGAAAAGATAAGCACACTCCCACCAGGATGTGTAGGAATACTCGGTATGTGGCGATTTGACAAAGATAAAGTAGCCTATATAAATAACTCAGAGCACAGCTTCCGAAAAGCAAATCCCAACCTACCCATTATAAGCCTTACAGGAACAGGGATAGGATATTGGGCGATTGCGGGTTCTATTCCACGATACCAGCAAACAGGGCATGAAGTAGCAGAGAGAGCCTATGAATTGATTGATTCAAAGAGTTGGAATGGACCCTACTACAGTGCGTCTCAAAATGAGATGAAAGTCGATATGAATATGCTCAAAGAGTGGGACTTACTACATATCCCACTGGGTGCAGATGTATCCTACCTCAATGCCAATCTCACTTGGAAAGATTTGCTAAAGGCATATAAATGGTACTTCATTTTAGGTAGTAGCATAACCACACTACTACTGGCTGGATTCATCTACAGCACACTCTCAAACCTGCGAATTAAACGGCTACAATCGAAATTGGAACAATCAGAAGCCCAATTAAAGGAGGAGAAAAAAGCACTTATAGAGGCGAAAGAGGAGGCTGAACAGGCCAACCAAATGAAAAGTAGATTTGTCTCAAACATGAGTCATGAGATACGAACACCTTTAAATTCTATCATAGGATTTAGTGATATACTCGTAAGTGAGATGAAAGTCGATAACGAAGAACAGATTCAATATGTAGAGATTATTCGAAACAATTCCGATCTCCTACTTAAACTTATTAATGACATCCTTGACCTTTCTAGGCTAGAGTCAGACAAGATGCCGTTTCATTTTGAGAAAACCAATGTGATAACCGTTACTGAAAGTATTGTAGCAACACTCAGACAAACGACTAAATCGGACGTGGAATTACGCACAATCTATAGCGAAAATGAAATTTTTCTAACAACAGACGCCCAAAGGTTAAGTCAAATCCTGATTAATCTATTGAAAAATTCTGAGAAATTCACACCAAAGGGTATCATTGAGTTAGCTGTATGCACCGATTATGAAAAAGAGGCTATACAGTTTACTGTAACTGACACCGGCATTGGCATACCCCTAGAGGAGCAGAAACAAATATTTGACCGTTTCCAAAAAGTTAATGAATATGCACAGGGAACAGGATTAGGGCTAGCTATCTGCAAAATGACTGTCAAGAAACTGGGAGGAACCATTGAGATTGACCCCAATTATGTAAATGGTGCCCGATTTATTTTCACACTACCCATCGATCATAAAGCAGGGGATTTGATCATCTAAAAGAGTTATTGCTTTTCGATAAAACTGAATACCTTTAGAAAAACGCTTGATTATCCTATAATCGAATCTATTGGAGAGTAAATAAACTTCAATTTAGGTCTATTCTGTTGAGTCATCAAATATCATGAGCTAGCGAAACGACAATTCCCTTTTAAAGAAGCCTCTACAAGGCAACGGTTATCAGATAATATAATAACTTGTACCATTTTTTACCCGACAGAATTAAAAATAGTAGCTCACAAAAGCAGCGGAGACTTCTCACAAAAGATCATCAAGAATTGCACCTAACATCAAAGTGTTTTTATAATAATTGCGATTTAGTTAGTCAAAACAACCCCATCTCTGAAGAGTGCAAAGTTTTGCCTATCCATCCCCATCCAAAAGCTCTACCAGAGAGCAATAACGAAAAAAACCATCTCATACCCTATTTTACTAGAGATTAGAGATGGATTTTTAATTCTATTCAGTAAGAAACCTTCCAATAGATAGAAGACTCCTCCAAGAAAGAGGCGGTTGATTCTACCCAAATACTCCTTTTTTTCAAAAGGATAAACACCCTAAAAACAATCCTAAGGAGTAGGTAAATCTAGAATGTCTATTTTTCAGAGAGAGCTTTTAGTTACTCTACATAAAGAACCAAACCTTTCAAATATTCACCCTCTGGATGATAAATATTCACTGGATGGTCACCTGGTTGCGTTAGTTGATGCAAGATTCGCACACTTCTTCCACTCAAAGCAGCAGCTGTAAATACAGCGTTGCGGAAACTTGTTTTATCAACGACCTGCGAACAAGAGAAAGTAAACAAGATACCCCCTGGTTTAATCTTCTCAAACGCTTTGGCATTCAATTTTGTATAACCTCTTAATGCATTGCGTAGTGCATCTCGGTGTTTAGCAAAAGCAGGAGGGTCAAGTATAATCACATCATACTGATCACCCATTTTTTCAAGATATTTAAAGGCATCCTCTGCATAAGACTCGTGACGCATATCGCCAGGGAAGTTTAGCTCTACATTTTTATTGGTCAAGTCAATCGCTTTCGAAGAGCTGTCAACCGAGTGAACCAAAGTAGCCCCTCCACGCATAGCATAGAAAGAGAATCCACCTGTATAGCAAAACATATTGAGCACGCTCTTTCCTTTGGAATAGCGCTCTAACAAATCACGGTTTTCACGTTGGTCTACAAAGAATCCCGTCTTTTGACCTTTCAGCCAATCTACGTGGAATTTCAATCCATTCTCAACCGCTACATTAGCCGAGCTTCCCCCTTTGATAAATCCGTTCTCTGCACCCAATTCCGCTTTAAATGGAAGTGTTGTTTCTGATTTATAATAGATGTGCTGAATAACGTCAGGAACCAAATTAGCCAAAGCATCTGCAATATCCATACGGCACATATGCATTCCAATAGAGTGTGCCTGCATAACCGCTGTGTGGCCATAGACATCTACTATTAAGCCGGGTAGATTATCCCCTTCACCATGCACCAATCGGTAGGTATCATTGTTCGGGTTTTCAGCCAATCCAAGGCTGCGTCTTAAGTCATAAGCCACCTCTAGTTTTCTTTTCCAAAAAGGTTGGTCCACCACTTCTTGCTTAAATGTTAGCACACGAACAGCAATACTTCCTACCTGATAATGGCCACAGGCTATGAACTCTTTTTTAGAGGTAAACACATCTACTATTTCTCCCTCCTCTGGTTCCCCTTCGATGCGACTAATGGCACCCGAAAAGATCCAAGGATGAAAACGTTTTAATGACTCCTCTTTGCCTGGTTTTAGATATACTTTTTTATAACTCATTCGTTGTTATTCTATTTTAATTTCCTCTTTTTGTAAACAATAGTCGCCACTCTTTTCCAACTCTAACAGCTGCTGATAAATTTGAACACAAGCCCAAGCATCTGTTGCAGCATATCGCTGTTGCCCTTCGGTTAGCGTTGCCGCTTCCCAATTAGAGAGCCTTAATGTTTTTGATATTTTCATACCAAAAAGATTGGCATATATTTTTTGTAGACTCTTATCTTCAATCCCAAAACGTACCACATAGTCTTGCAGCTCCAACCAATTCCCCTCGTCAGGTCTCAAAGCGTTTCGTCTGCGCAATGAAGTGAAATCATCCTTCAAAGAGAGCCCTATTTTCAACACCTCTCCCATTAAGAATTTTTGCAAAGATTCAGGTATCCCAATTATATTCAATCGGAATAAGAAGCAAGTATCCAGTGTTGAGATTTGAACCAAAGAGACTTTGTGTGAGGTTCCCTTTTTAAAAGAAGGACGTGTCTCCGTATCTACCCCTACCACTTGCTGCTCATTGAGATAAGCAACCGCTCTATCTGCCTCCTCTTTGCTATCTATTAAAAAAACATCCCCCTCAAAAATAACTTTAGGAAGTTCCAAAAGGAGTGATTTTTGTATTTTATTTTTAATAATCATCTTCATATGCCTCCTCCTCTTCGCTTACATATTCCTCTTCGCTAGTCGATAAGGAGTTATATTTTACCTCATGCAGTGCACGCATTGTGTTTACCAAACGTTGTCCCCAGTACTCCTCAAATTGCTCTTTACAGATAACAAGAGAATCGTGCATGGTCTCATTTAATCCCAATTGGAAAACCCCTATGAAATCTTTTAACGGCTGATAAATATCGGCCAAATCTTCAGAAATGTTGCGTTTTATAGGAGTATCACTGTATTGCATATCGGGTAGAAAAACATCTAAATAATCATCTTGCTCCGCCAAAATGCCATTCACCATGGTACGCACCTCTTCATATTCCATCTCCGTCACGATTCGTTCAGGATCAAAGAGACCAATACGTTCGCACGCAGGTACTAATGTACTCTTCACATAGAGTAGTGGAAGTATTTTAAGTAACGTTTCTACGAAGTCAGCTCGTTTCATGTGAGGCGCACGCCCTATTAATCCACAATACTCGGCTGCTACTGTTACAAACTCAATTACATTCTTATCAAAGATTATTTGACTTTCCATATTATCAGCTTTAATCTACAAAAATAGATAAAAATATTGACTAAAGGCGAGCAACCCACATAAAAATTAGGGCAATTTCCTGTAACAACAGAGAAGAATAGACAAGAAAGCCCCACGAAATCACTTCGTAGGGCTTTCTTATCAACTAATAATTCTTTTGTGGTTTACGTAATTCATCTATGACTAACTACAATGCAAAGATAGAGGCTTTACAAACGGTTCACAATCACTTTGATTAGGTATATCCACATCACTCACTCATTATTAATAGGTACTCTCCTCTCTCTTACAGGTTCATTTTCACCTCTCCAAGCTCTACAAGCTTGTTTACGATGGCATAGATGGTTAGACCCGCAGAAGAGTGGATTTGCAATTTTCGCGCAATATTTCTACGATGCGTTATTACGGTATGAATGGACAAAAAGAGTTGTTCTGCAATCTCTTTATTGGTCATCCCACGCACTACACAACATACAATCTCTTTCTCTCGTTGACTCAATGCTCCAAGTTCACTTTCACTCTCCTCCTCGGGCTCTAGATGTACCAAATCACTCAACTTCTTGCCGATCACTTCCAAATCATCATACCACTGAATCTGCTCATCATACCCCTTTAGTAGGTTGCTGTCGGTCATAGCACAGAGTAAGGATACTACCTTCAAAGAGGCACAATCCTTCCGACTCTTAAACTCTTCTGCATTAAACCACCCTCCAAAGAGTGGGTTTACAATCAATATTTGAAAACGATGCGCTACTAGACATTGATTAAGCCCTTCTAAAGAGCTTATTTCAAGAGGAGAAACCGACAAATTAGGCAATCGTTTCAACACTGAAATTACTCCACTACGCACAATCACCGAACTCTCGGCAACCGCTATTTGTATCACCTCATTGTGCTTCATTTCTCCTCCTTTTCTAAGCAGAAAACAGCCGGAACAAAGAGAAGATCCTCAACCAAATTGTGAGCGATTAAATCTTGCTCACAGCTAAAAATATCAAATAGCGTAGCATTCAGGAGGTGGTTATTCTCCTTAGCGGGGTAATATTTAATTAAGATATTCTTCAAGTCACTCAGCTTCGAATTTATCTGGTCGTGGTTACGTGCAAAGCTTGCTATGCTATACCCCTCTGTCTTTTCATTCGCTAAAAGTTTTTTTACATACAAAAAAACATTTTGGTCTTCAAATGCCATGTGCTTACGAACTTCCGCCACATAAGCATCAAAAAACTTAATAATCAAAAGGGCCAACTCATTTTGCGAAGAGCAACCGATAGCCTCCATCAATTGGCTACGAATGGCCGGAAATTGAAAATCTAAAAAATAGTGGTGAGCTTGGTGTAAGTAGCTCATCAGCGAAGGAATTGACAACTTCTTAACCTCATCATTTGTCATCTGTCCACCCTCTTCAGTTATAAAGTTCACTACACTCAGAAAAGTAGTACAGTCAACATTATTTCTTTCGCACACCTCCTTAACCGTTTGATCGCCAAATCCCAATGATAACCCAAATCGACTAAGCACTTGCAAAAGCGAATAATTATCGCAAATCAAATCACTCATCTTATCGGTGGGCATATATTTTACTTTATACATCAATATCTATTTTAAATTATTTATCGAATGACTCACTCTCTAATGATTCAAAACTGCATCTTTTTTTATACAGCCTCTATTCCAACTGCTGGTGGAAGCAAATATGTGGCGAAAAAAGAGCCTCAACCTCCAACAATGGCTTTGCAAAAATGCCAAAAAGTGAAGAGCCTGAGCCACTCATTGCAGCATAAAGAGCTCCCTGCTCATAAAGTTTCTCCTTTATATCAGCAAGTTGTGGATGTATGTGAAATACATTTTTTTCAAAATCATTCACCAGCACCCCCTTCCACTCCTCAATAGGGCGTTGGATAATCTCTTTCACAGAGCATGCAGCCTTTTGCGGAACAATGCCCGAAAAGGCCTCTTTGGTAGAGACAAATATATCGGGTTTTACAATTACTAAATAGTAACCCTTCAAGGTTAGTTCTATGGGATGAAAAATATCACCAATGCCTGTAGCAAAGGTGGGCTTACTTTTAATAAAGAAGGCACAATCGGCTCCTAACTGTGCTGCATAAGCCTCCAACCTATCGTCTGAAATCGCTAATGAGAATTGTTCATTCAGCAGCTTTAACATATAAGAGGCATCCGCCGATCCACCTCCCAATCCCGCTCCCATAGGAATATGTTTTATCATATAAATGTCTACCGCAGGTAATTGAGGATAATCTTTTTTAAGCAATAGATAGGCTTTTACAACCAAATTATCTGCCACCTCTCCAGCAATGGAATGACCTATAACACGCAACTGATAAGGAAGCTCAGACTCCTGGGCTAACGGAACCACCTCCAAAGCATCGTGCAATTTATGAACGGGGTAAAACACCGTCTCTAAATTGTGGTATCCATCGGAACGCTTCTCTGTAATGTGCAACCCTAAATTGATTTTGGCTATGGGAAGTGTTATCATCTTTTTCATTCATTAAAAATACTCCTCCGCTCATCAAGGAGCAGCTAAGAGTCGTTATTTAGCACTTTATCTGATGCAAACTTAGACAAATTTATTGAGTTAAAGAGAATAGTACAACCATTCTTTTCACCAAAAAGCAACTCTATCAATCGATAAAATCTAAACGACAAATAAGCTCACTTGGTCAAAGAGGAAAACTATTTGAAAGAGCAAATCTATCCAAGGAGAAAAATAGAATAAATCAAAGCGAAGTAAAGAGATAAAAAAGATAAAATTTAAACCCTCTTTTGAAGCAATTTATTTTTTTCTCTCTATCTTTGTGCTAAATAACACGCTTTTTAAGCACTATATGGCAAAGACAGATATATCAGAAAAAGAAATTGCTGAAAGCATACCTGATTTGTGGCAACTTTTAACAGCTGAACAAAGAGAGGTTTTAATGGACAACTTCATTGTACAAAAATACAAGAAGAATGAAACCATCTATTGCGAAGGTGAAACTCCGATGCATTTAATGGCGCTCTTACGTGGAAAAGTAAAAATCTACAAAGAGGGTGTGGGAGGTCGTAGCCAAATTATTCGGGTGATAAAAGCCAACGAATACTTTGCTTACCGCGCCTATTTTGCTGGTAGCGAATTTGTCACGGCAGCAGCAGCTTTCGAACCTTGTACACTTCTTCTGATTCCGATGCCTACCATTATGGATTTAATAAGAGGGAATAATGAGCTGTCTCTTTTCTTCATAAAACAACTCTCTGTTGACTTAGGTGTTTCTGATGAGCGAGTAGTTAGTCTCACCCAAAAACACATTCGGGGGAGATTGGCAGAGTCTCTCCTCTTTTTGAAAGATACCTATGGATTGGAAGAGGATGGATTTACGTTAAGCATCTATCTTTCACGAGAAGATCTTGCTAACCTCTCCAATATGACCACCTCAAATGCAATTCGTACACTCTCAAACTTTGCCAGTGAGAAACTAATTGCCATCGATGGACGGAAAATTAAAATCATTGAAGAAGAGAAGATTAAAAAGATTAGCCGTATAGGATAGTCCAAACCTCTATTTACAGAGATAAAGCCTATTTGTAGAGCCCCAACTACATCAAGCAACTCTTTTTATACAAGACATAAAAACACCTAGCTAGGCTATCCTTCTTTAAATGACATCATTTATCATCCTCCTACCGATACAATAAAAGAGAAGAGAAAAAGTAAGTAAGGCTCAAATTAAAATGAGCCTCTTACTCACTTCGTTCTTCATCGCTCTGCACCAATGTGATGGTAGTTATTTCCTGAAGAGAAACAAAAGGAGATTGACGTGTTTGGCACGCCTCTATAGAACAATATGTACATCTCTTTTTATTACAAGGATCGGTATGAATCGTTGCCTGAACATGACATGAAAAATGAGCAGTAAAGGTCTTTTTCAAAGAATCACACGCTTGGTGTCCCTCCTCTAAATTGTAATACCAAGGAAGTGTAAGGTCACAATCTATATAGAGGTAACTCCCCGACTTAATAATTTTGGTGTTGTGGATATCAATCCAATCCAACTGCCTATTCTCTGTTGCACTTTGTGCCACCTCCTTTAATAACTCTTCGTCCGCACCATCCAATAAATTGGTTACTGTCTTTCGTAAGATAGAGACTCCAGTAGCAATGATAATTCCTCCAAACAAAAGAGCCAAAGCACTATCTATCCAAAGCAGTTGGGTATATTTCAACAATAGCAATCCCGCCACCAATCCAATGGTAGAGTAGGTATCGGACTGTAGATGTTTCCCTCCAGCAACCAAAGCCATAGAGTGATGCCGTTTACCTATACGTATGCTATACCACCCCATCACATAGTTTACCGCCCCAGCTACTGCCACGACTAAGATACCCAAATCTAGCTCCTGAATTTCTGTAGGGAGAAAGAGTCGTTTGACCCCTTCATAGAAAATAATTCCCCCTGCTACAGCAATAAGTAGTCCCTCAATCGAAGCGGATATTAACTCCATCTTACCATGTCCAAAGGGGTGTTCTTTATCTTTAGGCTGAGCAGCCCATCGCAAACTATAGAGGCTGATAAAGCCAGCTACCACATTAACGATACTCTCCATAGCATCGGTAAAGATACCTACGGAATTGGTTATGTAGTAAACGGCAAACTTGCCTAGCAAGAGCACTACGGATATAGATACAATCCAAAGTTGAATGCGCTGTTTAAGTTGTTCTTCTGGATACATTGCTTCTTTTTTCACTCTTTTTCTTATAATATAGGATGTTGTTATTATCCTATTTCATAGGGGTCAAAATAGCTATAATCTCTCTAAAAGAGAAGAACTCTCTTCCTATCTATACTCGCCTGTTTTGACCTTTCTGAAATAAGTCGTCCCGCAAATATAGACCATTTCTTTCATTTTCGCACATCGCTTTCCCACCATTTGTTTATCCTCCTTAAATATTCCTCCATACAATTGCATTTCTAAAACGAATTCCCTTTCTTTGCAACCATTAAAACAAAGGGGTGCCTATTGGAACAACCAATAAGCTGAGATTATACCCTGTGAACCTGATGCGGTTAGTACCGCCGAAGGGATTGTTGCACTACACACATTCTTCACAGCTAGCACTCTCTGCATCCCCGTTGTTTTTACATTCACACAACAAAATGTATACTTAAAACAGCCAACGGTATGAAGATATTTATCAATAACAAGGAGAGCGAAGTAGCAAACCAAACAACCATAGCTCAATTGGCACAACAGTTGAACCTACCCGAAAAAGGGGTGGCTATAGCAATCAACAACCAAATGATGCCACGCACCATTTGGGAAGAGAAGCTGCTTGAGCCAGCCGATTCACTAGTTATTATCCAAGCAGCTTGTGGAGGATAACTAGATGGAGCTACAATTCATAACCCACACTACCGAACGGTACGACCACTACCAAGGGGCACAACTCGCTTTAGAAGGAGGTTGCCGTTGGATTCAACTTCGCATGAAAGATGCTTCGCTCAGTGAGATTAAAAAAGAAGCTCTACGCATACTTCCCATTTGCAGAAGCTATGGAGCCACTTTTTTACTAGATGACCACCTGCTACTTGCCAAAGAGGTAGGAGCTGATGGAGTACACCTAGGCAAACAAGATATGCCCATAGCCGAAGCTCGCAAGTTAGTAAGTGATGAGTTTATCATAGGAGGCACAGCCAACTCGTTCGAAGATGTGCTGATGCACTACCAAGCAGGAGCCAACTACATCGGATGCGGACCCTTCCGATTTACCACCACCAAAAAGAACCTAAGTCCTATTTTGGGATTAGAGGGATATCAATCCATCGTGAAACAGATGCAAGAGAAGGGTATAAAACTACCGGTAGTTGCCATCGGAGGGATTACTTACGAAGATATCCCTTCCATTCTAAAGGTAGGAATAGAGGGAATCGCCCTTTCGGGAACCATTCTACAAGCGGAAAATCCAAAGGAAGAGACCGCACGGATTATGGAGCTCTTTAAAAAGATAAAGAAAGAAGAGCATCCCTAAATCACCAACCAAAGCAACTCATCCCTTGATGATCACATCTAATAAAAACAGATCTAAATTATCCATACACACATTCGAGATAGGAAACGAACTATTATCGAATGATTAATATCTTATCTACATGGAAAAACTAATTATAGCAGGCCGAGAGTTTAACTCACGACTCTTTCTAGGAACAGGAAAATTTCACTCCAATCAAATAATGGAACAAGCGATCTTGGCATCGGAGAGCGAGATGGTAACAGTAGCCATGAAACGAATCGACCTGCAAAATCAAGAGGATGATATGTTGAAACATATTGTACATCCTCACATCCAACTACTTCCCAACACTTCAGGAGTACGTACAGCCGAAGAGGCTATCTTTGCAGCACAAATGGCACGTGAAGCCTTTGGAACCAATTGGTTAAAACTAGAGATTCACCCCGACCCACGCTACCTATTGCCCGACTCTATCGAGACACTAAAAGCGACAGAGGCATTAGTCAAACTAGGATTCGTTGTACTCCCCTATTGCCAAGCCGACCCTACTTTATGTAAACGGTTGGAGGAGGCAGGAGCTGCAACCGTTATGCCTCTAGGTGCACCTATTGGCACCAATAAGGGATTGCAAACACGTGAGTTCCTTCGCATCATCATTGAACAATCTTCTATTCCTGTTATTGTCGATGCAGGCATTGGTGCACCTAGCCATGCTGCCGAAGCAATGGAGATGGGAGCAGCAGCCTGTTTGGTTAATACGGCCATTGCCATAGCAACCAAACCTATAGAGATGGCCATTGCCTTCAAACAGGGTGTAGAGGCAGGTCGCCGCGCCTACGAAGCAGGATTAGGAAGCATAGAATCTACTGCTTCAGCCTCATCACCACTCACCTCCTTCCTAGAGTAAATGTAACCTCTTATTAGGCACTCTAAAACATTTGCAAGAGGAAGCAGCCTAAACGAGCGAAGCAAAGAGCAGTGAAAGCAGCATATCAACTGTCAAATTGCAACGAGCAAAGCAATGTTGCAGACAAAGCGAGGAGCAGTAAAAGCAGCACATCAACTGTCAAATTGCAACGAGCAAAGCAATGTTGTAGACAAAGCGAGGAGCAGTGAAAGCAGCATATCAACTGTCAAATTGCAACGAGCGAAGCAATGTTGCAGACAAAGCGAGGAACTGTGAAAACAGCATATCAACTGCCAAATTACAACGAGCGAAGCAATGTTGCAAAAAAGAGAGTGGCCTCCTGAGAGGAGCGTTAAACGGAAGGATTGATTTTTGCGTAAAAAAGGAAAGGCTGTTTGAGCACGCAGTGCGAGTTCCTTTCCTTTAGCAAAAAACAACCCTGGAGTAGCCCCTCACAGGAAGCCTTGATTTTTTCTTTGGTTCCGTTTCTTTTGTATCAAGACAAAAGAAATGAACAAGCCAGCAGCAAAACATTAAAACAAAAAAGATGATTCAAAAAGATAAAGCCCACGCCAAGCGTGAAAAAGCCTACATACAAGGCAATCTATTCCCCTTCATTCAAGTAGGAATGCAGAAAGTAAACCTTACCCCAACAATGGAAGAGGTAGATGGCAAGAAAACGATAGTTCCCAACGAAGCAGTCTACATTTACGACACTAGCGGTCCATTCAGCGACCCCAACATCGAGATTGATCTAAAAAAAGGTCTTCCACGTATGCGTCAAAATTGGATTACAGAACGTGGCGATGTAGAGCAACTTCCCTCTATCACCTCAGAATATGGAAAGATGCGTCGTGACGACACTACGCTCGACCACCTCCGCTTTGACCACATCGAGCTCCCCTACCGTGCAATGGTTGGTAAAGAGATTACCCAAATGGCTTATGCCAAAGCGGGGATCATTACTCCCGAAATGGAGTATGTGGCCATTCGCGAAAACATGGATTGTCAGGCAAGAGGCATCCAAACACACATCACCCCCGAGTTCGTACGCAGCGAAATTGCAGCAGGTCGTGCCGTACTTCCTGCTAACATCAACCACCCCGAAAGCGAACCGATGATTATTGGACGTAACTTCTTGGTAAAGATCAACACCAATTTAGGTAATTCAGCTACCAGCTCCTCCATAGACGAAGAGGTAGACAAAGCAGTCTGGAGCTGCAAATGGGGAGGTGATACACTAATGGATCTTTCAACAGGTGCCAATATTCACGAAACACGCGAATGGATTGTGCGCAACTCTCCCGTTCCCGTAGGTACAGTGCCCATCTATCAAGCTTTGGAGAAGGTAGATGGAAAGGTGGAAGATCTTACATGGGAAATCTACAAAGACACCCTAATTGAACAGTGTGAGCAGGGAGTAGACTACTTTACCATCCACGCGGGCATCCGTCTACACAACGTACACCTAGCCAACAAGCGCTTGTGTGGTATTGTGAGTCGGGGCGGTAGCATCATGAGCAAATGGTGTTTGGTGCACAACCAAGAGAGTTTCCTTTACGACCATTTCGATGATATTTGCGACATCTTAGCACAATATGACGTAGCGGTTTCACTAGGCGATGGTCTACGTCCTGGCTCTATTCAAGATGCCAATGATGAGGCTCAGTTTGCCGAACTTGATACAATGGGTAAATTGGTGCTTCGTGCTTGGGAGAAGAATGTACAAGCCTTCATAGAGGGACCTGGACACGTACCTATGCACAAGATTCAAGAGAATATGGAGCGTCAAATCAAACATTGCCACAACGCACCCTTCTACACCTTGGGCCCATTGGTTACTGACATTGCACCCGGTTACGACCACATCACCTCTGCCATTGGAGCAGCACAAATTGGGTGGTTGGGCACTGCTATGCTCTGTTATGTAACTCCCAAAGAGCACTTGGGATTGCCTAATAAAGAGGATGTGCGCACAGGCGTTATTACCTATAAAATAGCTGCACATGCTGCCGACTTAGCCAAAGGGCATCCCGGTGCACAGACACGAGACAATGCCTTGAGCAAAGCACGATACGAGTTCCGCTGGTTGGACCAATTCAACCTGAGCCTCGACCCCGACCGTGCGCTAGAGTACTTCAACGAAGGATCGCATACCGAAGGTGAATATTGCACGATGTGTGGCCCTAACTTTTGTGCTATGAAGCTGAGTCGTGATTTAAAACAGGTAACCAGTAAAGCATAAGCAGAGGATTGCTTTAACTCTCTCTGAGTCAGCAGCCATTCTACAGATAGAGAAGAGACTAAAAACAGTTGCATCGAATGAGTTTTACCATTCGATGCAATCTAACATAAAAACCCTCAGGAAGAGGCTTATAAGTAACCAATGATCCAATTTATTCTTAGTTATTACTCACTATGGAATTAACAGCAACCCAGTTTACAAAAACCATGAATAAAGCAACCATCGAAGCCATTGCTCACCAAGTGGTAGCAGAGCCCCCATTGCTTGATTCGCTCTATGCCCTCACCCAACATCCCCAAACAGAAGTTGCGTGGAGAGCATTATGGGCCTGCCAATGGGTGTGTGAAATGAACCCTTCGCTATTGCTCAATAAGCAGGACGAACTAATAGAACGTACCCTACGAACCAATCACGATGGACAGCAGCGTTTATTTCTACGTATGCTATGGACACTTCCTACTCCGACACCTATCCCCGTCAATCTATTGGACTTCTGTCTAGAGGGAATGAATAATCCTAAAATGGCTGTGGCATCACAAGCCCTTTGCATCAAAGTAGCCTATAAACTCTGTATGGAGGAGCCTGATTTGCTCAACGAACTGGCACTTTGCTTGGAATCCATAGAGCCCGAATACTATACAGCAGCAGTTAGAGCTACATGCAAAGAGATTTTGAAAAAGATTCATAAGGGGAAGAGGTAGTAAGTCATGTCTTAAAACTATTCATCCCTGCTCTGAGTACTAATCGGATAGAGTTAAAAATATTAGGCTAGCCAAATTAATGACTAGCCCACTTTCTTAAATAAGACTTTCTAAAGAAATTACATTATACTAGTTATACAACTTAACCAAATCAACGAATGTAAATAGAAAAGACCTTTCTTGATTTATCTGTGACCACAACCTCGGTTGAAGCTGCTATAATATTTCCATTAGAGTCATATTTATAAGTAAGGGTACCACCTTGATATAGATATCCGCTTGAATTATAACCAGAGTGAACTGACTCATTACCTCCAAAACTTATTGTAGTAACCTGACCATTAGAAACATAAACATTAAGAGTATATCTGTTGCTATTCCCTGTCGTTTGATTATTGTAGTTAACACTAGCTTCATACCAACCATTATTTAAATTTTGTTGATAATCAGATGGTATATAAGTCATAAATGGAGCCGTTTGCGCCTTTAAATCCACACTCGTAAATAGAGCTGCAAAAACAGCAAGCAATAATAGTTTTCTCATAATTTATCGTTGTTTTATTTTTAGAGGCTACAAAGATAGTTAAACTTCCCAATCCGAATAGAAAAAACTGCAATCAATCTATTACAACCATCCTGTTAATGTAATGTCCATATGGCTCAGAAAATGTGCAACGATTGTTCTAATTAATAATCTGACTTGTTTGTTTGATAATGTAGGTAAATAGATTTTTTTTGATAAATATAAAAAATCCAAACAAAGACTATATTTAGTGTTTGTTTAGTTTGTAAAATTCAAAACTAACATCTTTGAAACTGCTTATTCTCTCTTCAAACGCATAAATTATATCATATTTATCTATCTTTACAAAACCTTTTAAATCATCATTTTGCATCGTAAAAAACCTGTATATCCATTAGAAAATAGCTATTAATGGAAACTTTCACAAACTATTTGTTTTTGTTTGATGCAAAGGTTTGTTCATTGTTTCATCTAGATAAAATAATGAACAAGTAACTTGATACATTTAAAACATGGTAAAATCAAAAGAAAAAATATTAGGTAACCTACTAGATAACCTATTTAGTTAGCCTCCACAAACCCCGCCAAAGAGTTTATGGAGTTCGTAAATAGAGAGTCAATATCTATCCCCTTTATAGGGGAATATACTAAAAAACAAAGAATATGTTTTCGGAAGAATTAAAAAAAATAGGCTGGGAAGAGACCAAATCCCTCATCTACAGCCAAACCGAAGTCGATGTACGCCGTGCTTTAAATAAGGAACGACTCAGCGTAGAGGATTTCATGGCCCTCATTTCGCCTGCGGCAACCCCCTATTTGGAGTCCATGGCACAATTGAGTCAGAAATATACCCGTGAACGATTTGGCAAAACCATGTCGATGTTTATTCCACTCTACCTAAGCAACTCATGCACCAACTCGTGTGTCTATTGCGGATTTAACCACACCAACAAGATGAAGCGCACCATCCTGACGGAGGAAGAAATGGTGGAAGAGTTCAAAGCCATCAAGAAGCTAGGACCTTACGAAAATCTACTTCTGGTAACGGGTGAGAACCCAGCCAAGGTAGGAGTTCCTTACCTAAAAAAAGCATTGGAGCTAGCCAAACCCTATTTTAGTAATCTAAAGATAGAGGTTATGCCCCTTGAGACGGAAGAGTACCGAGAGCTAACCAACCACGGACTGAACGGGGTGATCTGCTTTCAGGAGACCTACCACCGTAGCAACTACAAAATCTATCACCCGCGAGGAATGAAATCAAATTTCGAGTGGCGCGTAAATGGATTCGACCGTATGGGCATGGCGGGGGTACACTCCATTGGTATGGGAGTACTTATCGGACTCGAAGATTGGCGCACCGACGTAGCTATGATGGCTCATCACCTTCGTTATCTGCAAAAGAGGTATTGGAAAACCAAGTACAGCGTAAACTTCCCACGCATGCGCCCTTCAGAGAATGGAGGATTCCAACCGCAAGTTATCATGAGCGAAAGGGAATTAGCACAAATTACCTTTGCCATGCGCATCTTCGATCGCGATGTAGATATCTCCTACTCCACCCGCGAACCGGCTCACGTACGCGACAACATGGCTGCTCTCGGAGTAACTACCATGAGTGCCGAAAGCAAGACCGAACCAGGTGGTTACGTGACTCATCCGCAAGCATTGGAGCAGTTCCACATTAGCGATGAACGAAATTCTAAAGAGATTGAGAGCTCACTACGCCGTGTAGGATTGACTCCCGTGTGGAAAGATTGGGACGCTTCGTTTGATAAGCTGGGATAAAGAGTTTCAGATTTGTTGAACCAAAAAAAACTTACAGTTTAAAAGATGAAGAGAGAAGAACGATACAACCGACAAATAATCTTGCCCGAAATAGGCGAAGAGGGACAAGAAAAGCTAAAGAGAGCCAAGGTGCTGATTGTAGGAGTAGGCGGACTTGGTTCACCCATTGCCACCTACCTAGCAGGTGCTGGAGTAGGAACAATTGGGCTAATAGATGATGATGTGGTAAGTGAGAGCAACCTGCAACGTCAGGTTTTATATAGCGAATCCGAAGTGGGGCTACCCAAAGCTATCCAAGCAAAGAAAAGACTAAATAGCCTAAATAGCCAGATAACCATAAAGGCTTATGCCGAACGCTTTACTGCACAAAATGCCGAAGCGCTCATTGCACAATATGATATCGTAGTAGATGGATGCGACAATTTTGCGACACGCTACCTTATCAATGATAGCTGCGTGAAAGTGGGGAAAATCTATGTCTATGGAGCTATTCGCGCTTTCGATGGGCAAGTTTCGGTCTTTAACTACAATGGAGGAGCAAACTACCGCCATCTTTTCCCCAACGAAGAGGAGCTACTTACAATGCCTACTCCACCCAAAGGGGTGCTAGGAGTAACCCCTGGAGTCATTGGAGCAGTAGAAGCTACCGAAGTACTCAAAATCATTGGAGGATATGGTGAAGTGCTAAGCGGAAAACTGTGGGTAATGGATCTAAAGAGTATGTGTAGTCACCTCATATCCTTTGCGATATAAATAGATGCGAGTAGAAAAAAAGAGTCCTTTTTGAGATTCTCAGGAACTTTTTTTATTATATTTTGTTATATCTATATCAAGCAATGATGAAAATAGACCTTGGGAGAACTTTAATCTCTCTCATAGGATTAAATTATCGCTAAAGTAACAATTAGAAAGGTACTAAATTCTGTTTTCACTCTTGCTAAAATAAATTTCAATCATAAAATCATGATCGTTCTTACAAACAGTATCATTGTTGTTGTTTTCATTCCCCTATGGGGGCAAACAATATTTCTGTTACTATTTTAGCACTCTGATAAGACAAAAGAGAAGATACATTTTATGATAAATACTTACTTATAGATATTTACTGCATCCAAACATAGAACAGCTTTGGTTATGAAACTTATCCTCATCACAACTCCGTACTACTTTGTACAAGAAGACAAAATCCTAACAGCTCTCTTCGAATCGGGGCTAGAAACGCTTCACCTACGAAAGCCGAACTCTTCCCCCATCTTGGCTGAACGACTGCTTAAACTTATCCCTGAACAGTTTCATCGGCGCATTGTGATACATGAGAACTTTCACCTCCACCAGGACCGGTTCCTAAAAGGAGTTCATCTAAATAGACGTTGTTCTACGCTTCCTCCAAATCACAAGGGGCATGTCAGCACCTCGTGTCACTCCATCGAAGAGATTCTAAAATATAAATCTGCCTGCAACTACCTCTTTCTTAGCCCCATCTTTGATAGTATATCTAAACAAAACTACTCCTCCTCATACACTCCCGAAGAGATTCGAGCTGCAAGTAAACGAGGAGTCATAGACCAAAAAGTAATTGCCTTAGGAGGCATTGAAGAGGAGAACTTGACCGAAATAAAAGATTACGGATTTGGAGGTGCAGCTATTTTAGGAGCATTGTGGAATAAATTTGACTTGAGAAATGACCAGAATTACGACTCCATACTAGAACATTTCGAAGTACTCAAAAGAATGGCTGACTAGAGAAAGAGGATATTGGAAGTAGAGAAAGAGTTTTTTAAACACTCATTTCTTATTTCTGATTTAAATATGTACCTTTGCAGGCAAATCAAACCCAATAGGTAATTTTTTACTATCAAAATGAGTCAAACATCTCCTTTTAAGGTATTCTCGGGTACAAACTCAAGATATCTTGCAGAAAAAATTTGCAACAGCTTAGGCTGTGAGTTAGGAAACATGAACATTACCCACTTTGCCGATGGCGAATTTGCGGTATCTTATGAAGAGTCTATTCGTGGACAACATGTTTTCTTGGTTCAATCTACTTACCCCAATTCGGATAACTTCATGGAACTGCTTTTAATGATTGATGCGGCTAAGAGAGCATCGGCAAAAAGCATTGTTGCAGTTATTCCCTATTTTGGATGGGCCCGTCAAGACCGAAAAGATAAACCACGTGTCTCTATCGGAGCTAAGTTAGTAGCAAATCTACTTACGGTTGCAGGTATCGATCGTCTTATTACGATGGATTTACATGCTGATCAAATCCAAGGTTTCTTTGACGTTCCAGTTGACCACTTGTACGCATCTGGAATCTTCCTTCCTTACATTCAGTCGCTTCAACTAGAAGATCTAGTCATAGCAACTCCTGATGTGGGTGGTTCGAAGCGTGCTAGCACCTATTCTAAATATTTAGATGCACCATTGGTACTTTGTAACAAGACACGCGAAAAAGCTAATGTTGTTAGTCAAATGCAAATTATCGGAGATGTAGAGGGTAAAAACGTAATTTTGGTTGACGATATGGTTGATACAGCTGGTACTATTACCAAAGCAGCTGATATTATGCTAGAAGCGGGTGCCAAATCTGTTCGCGCCATTGCTTCACACTGTGTAATGTCTGGTCCTGCCTCTGATCGCGTCCAAAATTCTGCTCTAAGCGAAATTGTATTTACAGATAGTATCCCCTATTCAAACCGTTGTGCTAAGGTAAAACAGTTGACAATTGCCGATATGTTTGCTGAAACAATTCGCCGCGTAATGAATAATGAATCAATCTCAGACCAATACATTACGAAACAATACAAATAAATCGCATTGATGATGTAGAACTCTTTGATAAAAGAACGTAAACATCGACTGCTGATTCTAATATAAAAAGAGACTCTTCTTAAGCTTTAATAAGCTAAGAAGAGTCTCTTTTTATCACTCTATTTACCGATTAACTGTATCCATCCGAATTCTGCCGTTGCATGTGCAATATAGCCTTAATAGTACTTCCGGTACTATTTTTAGTCTGTCCGATAGTTTTTTGGTAGTAGCTTTTTGATTTCTTCTTCCGTAGAATCTTGTTTAATTTTTTCTAA
>JBOFMR010000141.1:0-1640 GCA_051658485.1 Phocaeicola sp. | reverse complement strand
CTATGTAACAGCCCAATTTTCAAGAGAAAAAAGATAAACAAGCGAGGTGTAGAGATAGAGTACGTAAGAAGCAGTTCAGACCTAAACACAGCAGAGATGACAACTGCAATCGAGCGTTTTAGAAATTGGTCGGCATCAGAGGGCTGTTATCTACCTTCACCAAATGAGAATGGATTCTTGCTACACGTTAGGCAAGAGATTGAACGAAACAAAAACTTTTTATAATATGAATGAGAAAATTAATTTGGCAGAGTTGCTAAAAGGATGCGAGGGAGAAACCATTTACAGCATGATTCATGGGGATGTGACGATTGACTGCATGTTGACAGACGATCAATACAAAATACAAGTAAAAACATCACATGACATCGAATGGTTTTCAGGTTTCGGAGAGCTTTTGAACGGAAGAGGCGAATGTGTCCTATTCCCATCTAAAGACCAACGTGATTGGAAAAAATGGAAAGCTGAAAGAGAAGCTAAAATGGAGCATCAATTTAAGCCTTTTGAAAAAGTGCTTGTAAGGGACGGTGATATGGATTTATGGACGTGTAACCTATTTTCTTGCATAATGGATTATACAACACACAAATTCTGTTGCATTAATGTAGTTTGGAAGCAGTGCATACCATACGAAGGTAACGAGCATCTATTAGGTACAACAGACAACGTATGAAGAAGCAAAGCGAAAGGTACAGAGAAGAGCGTAAAGAACTTTTAAGAATAAAGAAAACGCTTTCAAAGTCGTGCGAAATATGTAAGGGAGAGGGTTGTGACCTCTCTCACATATTGCCACGCTCAACTTATCCTCAATATAAAACAGACCCGAGGAATCTACAAATACTTTGCAGGTCGTGCCACGTTAAGTTTGACGATGATTTATCATTCAGGAGTAAGCAGATACACATTATTGACCGAGTGAAGAGTTTTGACGAACAAGCAGCAAATAGATATTTTAACTTATGAAAAACGATGAACATAAGATACAAAGAGCGTGCGTAAAGTGGTTCAATTTGAAGTTTAAGAACTTTAAAGGACTACTTTTCGCTGTTCCCAATGGTGGCAGCCGTCACAAACTAGAAGCGGTTAAACTTAAATTAGAAGGTGTTGTGGCGGGTACAGCAGATTTAATCTTCTTAAAAGCTAACAAGTTCTATGGAGCCTTATGCGTAGAGATGAAAACCGAAATAGGCAGACAATCCGACAAACAAAAGGAATGGCAGAGAGTAGCTGAAAGTAACGGAAACAAGTATGTAATTTGTAGATCGCTTGATGAATTTATATTTGTCGTTGAAAATTATATCAAAGATATTGAATAAAGTTGCCAATTAATTTGCTAGATTAAAAATAATAACTAACTTTGTAGCGTAAAAAACCAATAGTATGAAATCAATTACTTTTCACGAGGAATGGCTAGACCTTATAGACGACAAGCCTATCCCTATTCAGACAGAGATTTTCCAATCAATTTTGTCGTATGCTTTAAAAGGAGTTGAGCTTGATGTTTCAGAAGAAGCTCAAACAGTGTTTAAAATGATTAAGCCGAGTATTAAAAAACGAAAGCAACAACCAAAAGCCGTTTTAGAGGAGCGTAGACAAGAGTTCATAGACTCACTAATACCTTTTATCAACACACACGGTAG
>JBOFMR010000140.1:0-11975 GCA_051658485.1 Phocaeicola sp. | reverse complement strand
ACTCAACTTTCGTAATCGTGAATCGTGTCAATATATCGGCAGGTAAAACAACCTGAGCTAAAAGTAGTAATCCGTGTGTATCCATGCAGCAAAGATAATAATTTTAAAAGGAATCCCCAGGGTTTATCGGGTGAGCCTTTTTTATTGCCCTTTCAACAACGTTTCCTTGCTCTTTTTAATAAAAGAAAAACATAGAAAAAAGGGAAAGCGCTCATTCTTCCTCTTTAGGCTAACGAAACTATATGCGTAGTCCCCAGGATTTATCGGGTGAGCGCTCATTCATTCTCGTAAAGAGCGTTCACAAAGTCTACAAAACCGAACAGACCACTCAATCTCTTTCTTGTTTATCCACAAATCCAGTAACCCATACTTATTAAAAGAAAGAAGTACTAAAGAGTTTTATAAATGGGAGAACCAAATAATTACTCAATAAGACAACTACCGTTTGGTTAATAGAGATAATTGGTCAACATAATCTTTAATGGTAATCCAATTTACTCCGAATACTAGCAAGTAGTCTGGTTAATGCTATTTCTAGTTCTAACTTCACCATTCTGTACAAGTAATCCATTCGTTTTAAGAATCAACAATCATTATTGCATTCTATACTTTACTCAGATGGCTTCTATTATATACAGTGAATCGCAGACCTATCCTATTACCCGTAAATAAACGGAATACAATTTAGCCATTTCAAAACAAGATTCAACTACCAATTAATCTAAAAAATCCTCCCATACATAGGCAATGATAATCAAAAAAAGCACCAACCAAATAAAGAGACAGAAGCAACTATTAATCAACAAAAAAATACGCTTCTAAAAACATACGTATGTTTCAAGTAAAACATACGCATATTCTTACTTAAACAAACGCAGATCTTAATCAAAACATGCGCAGCTTTTTCGGAACCCTCCCCAACCCATCAGTAGCCTCCTCTTTTGTTAAAAAAAGAGGAGGCTATTACCTTATAAATAAAAGAAAGCAAAAGCCTTTTTAATATAGTTCCTCTTCCCCCAAAGAGCAAGAAGGTTGCCAAAGGGTATCAATAGCCATTGGCAATCATCAAAATAAAACTTTCAAACAACAACGTAACATAATAAGTAAAAGGAGATTACATCCTCTCTTTTTTAAAGTGTTATTTTTACACTTTTATGTTGGACAACATGGAATTTCTTGCATCACACTTACAAATAAGTGTTACTTTTACACCATTGAAAAAACCTTTTTATTTACTAAGTCTTGTATTCATATGAAAAACTTAAAAAAAAACCTTGCTGGAGCAGGTGTGGCTCTCACATTACTGAGCTGCTGTGGAACTCAACCCGTAAAAGAGGCTACTACCCTATCTGGATTAGACCCTGCTAAATTTGAGACAACGATTGACGGTGAAAAAGCTGTAAGACTTTACACGCTAAGAAACGCTGCAGGCATGGAGGTTTGTGTAACCAATTTTGGCGGTCGCATTGTCTCTGTTATGGTACCCGACAGAAGTGGAGTGATGCAAGATGTGGTACATGGATTTGACAACATAGCCGATTACCAAAATGTACCTAGCGATTTTGGTGCTTCTATTGGTCGCTATGCCAATCGCATCAATCAAGGGAAAATCACAATTGATGGAGAGACGATTCAATTGCCACAAAACAATTTCGGTCACTGCCTACACGGTGGACCCAACGGATGGCAATACCAAGTATATTGTGCCAAGCAACTTAATGATAGCACAATTACACTTACGCTAAATTCCCCCGATGGAGATTCAAATTTTCCTGGAAATCTGACTGCAGTCGTTACCTATGCACTTACAGCTGATAACGCAATTGATATAAACTATCAGGCAACTACGGATAAGAAAACGGTTATTAATATGACCAACCACTCTTACTTTAATTTAAACGGCAATGCTTCTACTACAATTGGCAACCATATCCTCTACATAGCAGCGGATCAGATAACTCCAGTAGATAGCACCTTTATGACTACCGGTGAGATGTTAGCCGTAGCAGACACTCCTTTTGACTTCAACACTCCGAAACCTATTGCACCTTGCGTTACCCAGTTTGACAACGAACAGATAAGATTTGGAAATGGATTTGACCACAACTGGGTACTCCGCACAGCGGGAGATGTGACCCAATTGGCGACAAAACTATCTAGCCCTATCACCGGTATTACCCTTGAGGTATACACCAACGAACCGGGTATTCAAGTCTACACAGGCAACTTCTTAGATGGAACGGTCATAGGCAAAAAAGGCATTGTTTACAAAGAGCGTACGGCCATCTGCTTAGAGACCCAACACTATCCCGACTCACCCAACAAGCCTGAATGGCCTTCAGTTATATTGGAACCTGGAAAGAGCTATCACAGCCAGTGCATCTATAAATTTGGCATCGAAAAATAAGATTAACCTTTAACTAAATAAAAACGTGGGAACACTAGATTGGATTGTAATAGGCCTGTTTTTTATGGCCTTAATTGGAGTGATTGTTTGGGTGGTAAGCCAGAAACAAAACAACTCAGCTGACTATTTTTTGGGAGGTAGAGATGCATCATGGATTGCCATTGGTGCCTCTATATTTGCCTCTAACATTGGTTCAGAACACTTAATTGGTCTTGCAGGTGCAGGCGCATCAAGTGGTATGGCCATGGCACATTGGGAAATCCAAGGATGGATGATTCTTATCCTAGGATGGGTTTTTGTACCCTTCTATACACGCAGCATGGTTTTCACTATGCCCGAATTCTTGGAACGTCGCTACAACCCGGCATCACGCACCATTCTCTCAGGTATCTCTCTGATTAGTTATGTATTGACCAAAGTAGCCGTTACTGTATATGCTGGCGGATTGGTATTCCAACAAGTATTCGGCATTGAAGAGTTGTGGGGCATTGATTTCTTTTGGATTGCTGCCATCGGATTGGTTATCTTAACTGCCTTCTACACCATCTTTGGGGGTATGAAATCGGTGCTTTATACATCGGTACTTCAAACACCTATCTTGCTGTTGGGCTCATTGGTTATCTTGGTACTTGGTTTGAAAGAGCTAGGAGGCTGGGACGAAATGATGCGCATCTGTGGAGCTGTCACTGTAAATGAATATGGAGACGGAATGACCAACTTAGTTCGCGACAATCGAGATCCTAACTTCCCATGGTTGGGTGCTTTGATTGGCTCGGCAGTAATCGGATTTTGGTACTGGTGTACAGACCAATTCATTGTGCAACGTGTCCTTTCGGGAAAGAATGAGAAAGAGGCTCGCCGAGGTACTATTTTTGGTGCTTACCTGAAACTACTTCCAGTATTCTTGTTTCTCATTCCAGGTATGATTGCCTTTGCCTTACATCAAAAATACATTGGCGACGGTGGCTACCTTCCCTTCTTAGCCAACGGAAACCCCAATGCTGATGCTGCCTTCCCTACATTGGTTGCCAAACTGCTTCCTGCAGGTATGAAAGGTTTGGTTGTATGTGGCATTTTGGCCGCTTTAATGAGCTCTTTAGCCTCTTTATTTAACTCATCGGCGATGCTTTTTACCATTGACTTTTACAAACGATTCAAGCCTGAGACTCCCGAAAAGAGATTGGTCGCTATCGGCCAAGCAGCAACCATTGTTATCGTTATTTTAGGCATCTTGTGGATCCCCATTATGCGTTCTGTAGGCGATGTACTCTACACCTATCTGCAAGATGTTCAATCGGTATTGGCTCCTGGTATTGCTGCTGCCTTCCTTTTGGGTATCTGTTGGAAACGCACCTCCGCTCAAGGGGGTATGTGGGGACTTATCTCGGGAATCATCGTTGGGTTAACTCGACTCGGTTCGAAAGTTTACTACAGCAATGTCACCGATGCAGCCGACAATCTATTCAAATATCTCTTTTACGATATGAACTGGCTCTTCTTCTGCGGATGGATGCTACTCTTCTGCATCATCGTCGTGGTGTGCGTCAGCTTGATGACCGAAGCACCGTCGGAAGAGAAGATTCGCGGATTGGTATTTGGTACCTCTACTCCCGAACAGTTAGAGGCTACTCGCAACAGTTGGAACAAGTGGGATGTGATTCACTCCATCATTATTTTGACCATAACAGGATCATTCTACTACTATTTCTGGTAATGACACAAAAAAATGGTTTGCAAAGAGAAAACTCATTTACTAACCGATACAGATCGAATCTTTTTGCAAACCATCTTTTGTGAAAATTGGAAACCAACAAGCAGCTACTTCAATAAAATGGAAGATTAGCCTCATCTGTAACTCAAAAAAATCGACATTAGTCCATTCTAATGAGAACACTATTAATATGAATTCATTATTTAAAGTCTTATGAATTACTATCGCATACATCCTCAATTCTACTTAGCTGTGGATTGCATTATTTTCGGTTTTGATGAAGGAGAGTTAAAAGTACTCCTGCTAAAACGAAACTTCGAACCCGCTTTAGGGAAGTGGTCGCTGATGGGTGGATTCTTACAAAAAGAGGAGAGCCTAGACCAAGCAGCGCAAAGAGTACTAAAAGAGCTTACCGGCCTAGAGAATCTCTATATGGAGCAGGTGGGAACCTTTGGTGAAATAGAACGTGATCCAGGCGAACGAGTCGTTTCGGTAGCCTACTATGCCCTGATCAATGTCAATGAATATGATCGCGAGTTGGTGCAAAAGCACAATGCGCAATGGGTCAAAATAGATGAACTACCCGAGTTGATTTTCGACCACCCCGAAATGATTGCCAAAGCACGGGAACAGATGAAGCACAAAACTTCAGACAAACCCATCGGCTTTAAGCTACTGCCCGACTCTTTCACGCTCACTCAGCTACAACAGTTATATGAGGCTATCCAAGGCGAAGAGATTGATAAAAGAAACTTCCGTAAACGAGTGGCTGAAATGGACTTCATTGAAAAGACAGAAGAGAAAGATAGAAGAGGCTCCAAACGGGGTGCTTACCTCTATAAGTTTAATGATAAGGCTTACGAAAAAGAGCCTAGATTCAAACTCTAAATCACTACTAAAACAAACGGATAGGCCATCTTTTTGCACTTCAACCTAAAACGACCCATCAACGACTTCTCTCTACTGCAGAGAAGCTAGCCAAAAAGGAAGAGGAACAAACTGAAAAAGTCATCTAAAAAAGAGTAATAAAAAGTATGCTAGAACTATTAAAAGAGAAAGTATTCCGTGCGAACCTTGACCTAGTCAAACACGGGCTGGTCATCTTCACTTGGGGCAATGTTTCCGCTATCGACCGCGAAACAGGGCTAGTAGTCATCAAACCCAGTGGAGTCTCGTACGAAGAGATGGAAGCCAACGATATGGTGGTAGTAAACCTAGAAGGCAAAGTGATTGAAGGAGAGCTACACCCCTCCTCAGACACTGCTACCCACTTGGTGCTTTACAAAGCATTTCCCCAAATTGGTGGTGTCGTTCATACACACTCTACCTATGCAACAGCTTGGTCACAAGCTGGATGCGACCTTCCAAATATTGGGACTACACACGCTGACTATTTTCACGAAGCCATTCCGTGTACAGAAAGTATGACCGAAATGGAGGTAAAAGGGGCATACGAAGCTCAAACGGGAGAGCTCATCGTTACACGTTTTGCGGAGCTAAATCCCATTCATACACCAGGTGTATTGGTAAAAAACCACGGTCCATTTTCATGGGGGAAGGATGCAGACGATGCTGTACACAACTCGGTTGTAATGGAACAGGTGGCCAAAATGGCAAGCATCGCTTATACCATTAATCCACAACTTACCATGAACCCTTTTTTGATAGAGAAACACTTCAACCGCAAGCACGGTCCTAATGCTTACTATGGACAGGAGAAGGGATAAACAAAAAGATGAAAGAGGTGCAAAGAGTTCTCCCTTGAGTCACTAAGTGGTAGCAAAAATAGGATCTGGCACGACTGCCAATTGTAGGGAATATTCTTTCGTTTACTCATCAGTATTAATGGACTAAGAGGTCCCAACTCTTCCTTTAATCATGACCAAACAACGGGCATAAACACCCCACTTCATGCCCAACAAGAAGCAATAGTAAGGGTGAAGATTCCATTTTCAAAAAAAAGCGATTCTTCACCATAACTACCTATTAATCAAAGAGTGTGAAGAGTGAAGGGTAAAAAGAGGGAACTAGATAGTAGAGGGGGTAATTATTCAATAGGAGTTGTGAAATTGACAACTCAGATGATGCGTACCTCAATAAAAAGTTAGAAGAAAAAAAACAGATTAACCAACAAAAAATAGATTATTATGGAAACAGCATTTTCAAATTACGAAGTATGGTTTGTTACAGGAGCACAGCTTTTGTACGGAGGTGACGCCGTTGTATCGGTAGATGCTCACTCGAATGAGATGGTAGCCGGATTGAATGCCAGTGGCAACCTTCCAGTTAAAGTGGTATACAAAGGGACAGCCAACTCAGCAAAAGAGGTAACAGCCCTTTTTAAAGCAGCCAACAACGATGACAAATGTATCGGTGTTATTACTTGGATGCACACCTTCTCACCTGCTAAAATGTGGATTCACGGATTGCAAGAGCTTAAAAAACCATTGCTACATTTCCACACACAGTTCAACAAAGAGATTCCTTGGGAGACGATGGATATGGACTTTATGAATTTAAACCAAAGTGCACACGGTGATCGTGAGTTTGGTCACATTGTTACCCGTATGCGTAAAAACCGCAAAGTGGTTGTAGGGCACTGGCAAGATGAAGCTGCCCAACAAAAAATAGCTATTTGGATGCGTGTTTGTGCTGGCTGGGCCGATTCTCAAGATATGTTGATTTTGCGCTTTGGCGACCAAATGAACAACGTAGCCGTTACAGATGGTGACAAAGTTGCTGCCGAACAAGTACTAGGCTACCACGTTGACTACTGTCCCGTAAACGACTTGATGGAGTACTACAAAGCGGTTTCAGACGAAGATACCCAAGCAATGGTTGCCGAATATTTCGCTAGCTATGACCACGCTCCTGAATTAGAAGATGAAAAAACAGAGGCTTATGCGAAGGTGTGGAACTCAGCCAAAGCAGAGGTTGCACTTCGCCGCTTGTTGGTAGAGAAAGGGGCAAAAGGGTTCACTACAAACTTCAATGATTTGGGACTCTTTGATCAAATCCCAGGCTTGGCCTCACAACGCCTAATGGCAGAGGGATATGGATTTGGAGCAGAAGGTGATTGGAAAACAGCAGCTCTCTTTCGTACAACTTGGGTTATGGGCCAAGGGTTGCCACAAGGATGCTCCTTCTTGGAAGATTACACACTCCATTTCGATGGCGAGAAAAGCGCTATCTTGCAAGCACACATGTTGGAAATCTGCCCCTTAATAGCCGAACAAAAACCAACATTGGAGGTACACCGTCTAGCCATTGGCATTGATAGCCAAACGGCTCGTATCGTATTTACAAGCAAGCAAGGTACGGGTACTGCTGCCACTGTTATCGATATGGGAAATCGCTTCCGACTCATTGTCAATGTAGTTGATTGTATAAAGAGTAAAAAACTCCCCAAACTTCCAGTAGCTTCAGCACTTTGGATTCCACAACCCAACCTAGAGGTGGGGGCTGCTGCATGGATCTTAGCAGGAGGAACACACCACACTAGCTTCTCTTATGACTTAACCGCCGAATATTGGGAAGATTATGCCGATATTGCTGGTATCGAAATGGTACTCATTGACAACGATACTACCATCAGTGGCTTCAAAAAAGA
Source organism: Phocaeicola sp. (assembly GCA_051658485.1). Taxonomy (GTDB): domain Bacteria; phylum Bacteroidota; class Bacteroidia; order Bacteroidales; family Bacteroidaceae; genus Phocaeicola. The sequence goes on along the minus strand of JBOFMR010000140.1, from coordinate 4,247 downwards.
TCTACGTATGAATGAAATTTATTACCTGCTTAACAAAGCACTCTGCTAAAAGAAAGAGCACACTGTATAGCTCTTGTAAAATCAAGAGCTATACAGTCTACCCCTTTTAATACCTTAATATATAGAAACAGTTTGTATAGACAACAAAAGATGACTCTCTACACTCCTAGCAAAGAGGCAAAGAGAAAAGAGAAAAAATCTACAAAGAACAAACTCACAGACCATTATTTATTTCTTTAATTCTATTTCTATGAAACCTAAATATGTAATCGGACTCGATTATGGCAGTGACTCGGCTCGTGCGCTGATAGTAAATGCAGCTACGGGCGAAATCCTCGCTTCCTCAGTTAAATATTATCCACGTTGGAAAGCAGGAAAATATTGCAACCCCTCTACCAATCAATATCGTCAGCATCCACTAGACTATATCGAAGTGCTTGAGGAAAGTGTAAAAGAGGCATTGGAACAATCTCCTGTTGGAACTGCCGAATGTGTGGTAGGTATAGCATTCGACACAACCGGCAGCACTCCAGCCTTTACAGACGAAGCAGGTGTGCCACTAGCTTTACACCCCGAATTTTCTGAAAATCCCAATGCCATGTTTGTCTTGTGGAAAGACCACACAGCTGTAAAAGAGGCGGCGGAAATAAATGAGCTCTGCAAGAGATGGGACAGAGACTATTCAGCCTATGAGGGGGGAATCTACTCGTCAGAGTGGTTTTGGGCAAAAGCACTCCATGTGTTGCGCAAGGATGAAGCTGTACGTAAAAAAGCCTACTCCATCGTGGAGTATTGCGAATGGCTTCCTGCCCTAATTACTGGGGTAACTGCATCTAAAGATATCGTGAGAAGCCGTTGTGCCTGCGGACACAAAACCATGTGGCATCCTAGTTGGGGAGGTCTTCCTTCTGAAGAGTTCTTGACTACTCTCGATCCACTATTGGGTGGATTCCGAGATCGCCTATTTACTGAAACTGAGACAGCTGAAAAACCTGTGGGTACACTATCAGCTGAATGGGCCAAACGGTTGGGATTATCGACGAATGTAGTGGTTGCAGGTGGCGCATACGACTGCCACATGGGTGCTGTGGGTGCGGGGGTAACACCTAACACATTGGTGCGGGTGATTGGAACTTCTACTTGCGACATTATGGTGGCTCCATACGAAGAGATTGGAGACAACCTAATTAAAGGCATCTGCGGACAAGTAGATGGATCGGTTATTCCGGGTATGGTAGGGCTAGAAGCAGGTCAATCAGCCTTTGGCGATGTCTATGCTTGGTTCAAACGACTCTTGGAGTTCCCTCTAAAAACAGTTTTGGCCAACAGTAAACTTATTGATGAAGAGACCAAAGAGAGGTTGATTGATGAGGCTTGCGAAGAGTTAATCCCCGCTTTGACCCTAGAGGCAGAAAAAATACCCATTGAAGAGAGTACTGTTATTGCTACCGATTGGATGAATGGTCGCCGTACACCCGATGCCAATCAATTACTAAAAGGAACCATAACGGGACTTTCATTGGCTACAACCGCTCCTCGCATCTATCGTGCTTTAGTAGAGGCTACAGCATTTGGAACAAAAGCCATTGCCGATCGCTTCATCAACGAGGGGGTACGCATTGACCGTGTCATTGGTATTGGTGGCATCGCTTTGAAATCACCTTTCGTCATGCAAACTTTAAGCGATGTGTTGAATATGCCTATTAAAGTGTGCAACACCGACCAAGCTTGTGCATTGGGAGCAGCCATGTTTGCAGCTACTGCAGCAGGAGTTTATCCCAAGATAGAAGATGCAATTACAGCTATGAACTCGGGTTTTGCTAACGAATATACCCCAAATGCAGAGAATGCAAAGATCTATCAAGCTATTTATAATAAATATGTGAAAATTGGTCAGTTTACCGAAAAAGAACTCTTTATATAAACTCCTTATAAGCAATTGTAACAGACTATCTATGCAAAATAAAAAAGATTTGACTACTTTTGCACAGATAAAACATTTAACGCTATGAATGATAATAAAGTAATGAATTTAGCAGCGGACAACATCCGCATATTGGCCGCAGCAATGGTCGAAAAAGCAAAGTCTGGACACCCCGGTGGTGCAATGGGTGGTGCAGATTTTATAAATGTGCTTTACTCAGAATTTCTAGAATACGACTCAAATAATCCCACGTGGAGAGGGCGTGACCGTTTCTTCCTTGATCCAGGTCACATGGCTCCCATGTTATATGCTCAATTGGCTTTGATTGGTAAGTTTACTATCGAAGAGTTGAAACAACTACGTCAATGGGGTTCTCCTACTCCGGGTCACCCTGAAGTGGATGTATTGCGTGGCATTGAAAACACATCTGGTCCATTGGGACAAGGACATGTATTTGCTGTGGGTGCTGCTATGGCTGCAAAATTTTTATTTGCACGTACTGGAAACCCCGTATTTGACAAAGAAACAATCTATTCGTACATCTCTGATGGTGGTATTCAAGAGGAGATTTCTCAAGGTGCAGGACGTGTTGCTGGTCACTTGGGGTTGAATAACTTGATTATGTTCTATGACTCAAATGATATTCAGCTGTCTACAGAGTGTAACGAGGTTATTTCGGAAAATACAGCGATGAAATACAAAGCTTGGGGATGGCACGTTATTGAAGTGGACGGACACGATTGCGATCAAATCCGCAAAGCAATAAAAGAGGCAAAAGCAGAAGCAGAACGCCCCACGCTTATCATCGGTAAATGCGTTATGGGAAAAGGTGCGCGTAAAGCGGACAACTCTTCGTACGAGCGCAGCTGCAAAACACACGGTGCTCCACTAGGTGGTGATGCATTTAAGAATACAATGATTAACTTAGGTGCTGATCCTGAAAATCCATTCGTTATACGTGAAGAGGTAAAAGAGATTTATACCAAACGCGCCGAAGAGTTAAAAGAGATCATAGCAGCTAAACAGGCAGAAGAACAAGCTTGGGAAGCAGCGAACCCTGAAAAAGCAGCTAAATTGGCTAAATGGTTTGCTAATAAAGCTCCTGAAGTAGATTGGAAAGGAATTGTACAAGATAAAAATGCACCTACTCGTAATGCATCGGCTACTGTACTAGGCGCCTTGGCAGTACAAGTTGAAAATATGATTTGTGCCAGTGCAGACCTTTCTGACTCAGATAAAACCGAAGGATTCTTGAAAAAAACACACGCCTTTACAAGAGGTGATTTCAGTGGTGCATTCTTTCAAGCAGGTGTATCTGAATTAACGATGGCGTGCTGTTGCATCGGGATGACACTGCACGGCGGGGTTATCTCGGCTTGTGGCACTTTCTTTGTCTTCTCAGACTATATGAAACCAGCTATACGTATGGCTGCCTTAATGGAACTACCCGTTAAATTCATTTGGACACATGATGCTTTCCGCGTAGGCGAAGATGGCCCAACACATGAACCTGTGGAACAAGAGGCTCAAATTCGTTTGATGGAGAAATTGAAAAATCACAAAGGAAACAACTCTATGTTGGTTCTTCGTCCTGCCGATACAGACGAAGCTACTGAGGCTTGGAAATTGGCTATGGAGAATATCCACACACCTACTGGATTGATCTTCTCACGTCAAAACATCACTAGTTTACCTGCTGAAAATGACTATTCGCAAGCAGCAAAGGGAGCATACATTGTTGCAGGATCGGAAGAGAATGCTGATGTTATCTTGTTAGCTTCGGGTTCGGAGGTAGCCACATTGGTAGCAGGTGCTGAGTTACTTCGAGCAGAAGGTATCAAAGTGCGTATCGTATCGGTTCCCTCTGAAGGTTTGTTCCGCTCACAATCAAAAGAGTACCAACAAAGCATCCTTCCATGCTGTTCCAAAATATTTGGTTTGACAGCCGGTCTTCCTGTAAACTTAGAGGGCTTAGTAGGCGCCAACGGAAAAGTGTTTGGATTGGAATCATTCGGTTTCTCAGCTCCTTACACCGTATTGGATGAGAAATTAGGATTTACTGCACAAAATGTTTACAACCAAGTTAAAGAGTTGTTAGCGCAATAACTTGCTAAAAAAGTTCATAGAGAACAATAAACAGAAGCACCAAATCTTTTATTTAAGGTTTGGTGCTTCGTTATTATAGCACCTCATAACCTCAATCTTTTCTATCTAATCGTATCATACCGATAGTTACGAGGAAAGCTTTTAATGCAAATTGAAAAACGGAATGAGAAAAATCAACTGACATAGAATAGGTTACAAAATCAGTGACGGATATTAA
>JBOFMR010000139.1:0-21705 GCA_051658485.1 Phocaeicola sp. | reverse complement strand
TACGTCAAATCTTTAACAAGAACACAATAAAGGAGGCTGCTAGGCTATCATTAGCTAGGTGGTATGACAAGGTGGAGAAAGCAGGATTTAAAAGTTTTAATATCATAGGGAATACGCTTTATGAGAATAGTGAGGAGGTGTTAAACTTCTTCATTAACAGAGCAACCAATGCATTTGCAGAGTCATTTAATGCTAAAATCAAAGCTTTTAGGGCAAGCTTAAGAGGAGTAATTGATGTAAAGTTCTTCCTCTTTAGGCTAACGAAACTATATGCGTAATCCCCAGGGTTTATCGGGTGAGCCCTTTCATCGCCTAATCATATGGGTTGAATTAAAACGACCTCCTCCTCCTTTTATCGATTATTTATTTGATTTATAGGTGGTTAGTGTCTTAGTACCTCACTAAAAGAATAGGGCTCTTTTAGTGAGCGAATTTGAATGTTGTTAGTTCAGAATGTTGCGTTGACTCCTATTGGTCGCCTATACAGCCGGTAGACTGTTTCCGTTTATTTTTCGATAAAGGTCGAGTGCGTAGAGGTCTGTCATTCCTGAGACATAATCTAGTACAGCTTGAATGCGTCCATATAGAGTGGGGGCAGAGACGTTATATTGAGTTGGAATCCAATTAATGAGTAGCTTGGAATAGGTTTTTTCAGGTGAACAAACGGCTTCAGTCATAAGCTCTAGAAGTGTCGTGATGATACGGTAGCCCGCTAACTCTACATCAACTACGTAACTCGATCGGTAGATGTCTTTATAAGCAATCTCCGAACACTTTTTGTAGGCTGTATTTAGTTTGCTCTCCATTCCCTTGATGAGTGACCCTTCGAATGTACCCTCCATGATAGCTGTTTCGTTTTTTAAGAATATGTGTGTAACCTCCTTGATGAGATTGCCTATGACGGATGAACGTAAATAGGCTATCTGTTCGTCCAAGTCGCTGACAGTTTCACATACCTCTTGAAAGCGGATTATCTGTTTCTCGCTCAAGAAGTTTTTGTAGAGTACAAGTACTTTGTTAGTAGTCAATATTCTTAGCTTGTGAGCATCCTCTATATCCATTACTTGGTAGCAAATATCATCTGCTGCCTCTACTAAGTATACCAATGGATGGCGGGCATATTTGAGTGGTTCTTCTGGTTTGCTTTGGCAAATTATGCCCAATTCATCGGCAATGGTTTGAAATACTTTCTCTTCGCTTATGAAGAATCCAAACTTCGATTTATCACCTGCTAATTGCGATGAAAAGGGATATTTTACGATAGAGGCCAGCGTAGCATAGGTTAAAACGAACCCTCCTTTTCGTCGTCCTTCAAACTGATGTGTTAGAAGTCGGAAGGAGTTAGCATTTCCTTCAAAGTGAATCAGGTCGTCCCATTCAGCTGTGGATAGTTTCGATTTTATGTCTCTCCCCTTTCCTTCTGAGAAAAAGGCGGAGATAGCCTTCTCGCCTGAATGTCCAAAGGGTGGATTGCCCAAGTCGTGTGCTAGGCAGGCTGCCGAAACGATGGCGCCAATCTCGCGGATGGGTGAATCGATTAGCTCGGGATATCTCTCAATCAAAGCTTGTGAGATATTATTCCCTAGTGAGCGTCCCACGCACGATACTTCTAGGCTGTGCGTCAATCGGTTATGGACAAATACGCTGCCAGGTAGTGGAAAAACTTGTGTTTTGTTTTGTAAACGGCGAAAAGGGGGCGAAAAGATGAGCCGATCGTAATCTCGTTGAAACTCTGATCGTTCTTCCTCTTTGTTATCGTGTAGTGTCTCCACTCCCAATCGTTTGGTAGAGAGTAGTTGATTCCAATTCATTGCTTTTTTTGTCATACTAACTGTGCTGTTTGCCTACAAAAGTAAGAAACTCTCGTTTAAAAAAGGGGAAACTATTCCATAAATCCATCTAAATGTGTAATTTCGCAAAGATTACAACTTAAAGATAGAGAACGGTGAATGTACAAATAATTAATAAATCGAAGCATCAGTTGCCCCAGTATGAGACCAACCAATCGGCTGGAATGGACATACGCGCAAATCTAAATGACCCCATTCTTTTAAAACCTTTGCAGCGTTGCTTGGTTCCTACGGGACTTTTCATCTCGCTTCCTCAAGGGTATGAAGCACAAATTCGCCCTCGTAGCGGTTTGGCCATCAAGAAAGGAATTGGTGTACTTAACTCACCAGGTACGATTGACGCCGATTATCGCGGTGAAATTTGTATTATTCTAATTAATTTATCGGCCGATGATTTTGTTGTAGAAGATGGAGAACGTGTGGCCCAAATGGTTATCGCTCGACACGAACAGGCAAAGTGGATAGAGGTAGAGGTGTTGGATGAAACCGAGCGTGGCGCAGGTGGATTTGGTCATACAGGAAAAAAATAGGAGAATAGATGAAAAGAAGAGAGCACAAAAAGATTACCTGGGTGTGGTGTCTAGCACTGATGGGCTGTTTGGTGTCGTGTGGAACCCTACGTAAAAACAATAGTTCGCCCAAGGGCAAAGCCCCCAAAGAGATGGTCGTTAAAACCCTTGCGCCCGAATTGCAGCGCAAGTATGACTACTTCTTCCTCGAAGGAATTCGTCAAAAACAAAAAGGGAATTACGATGCAGCCTTTGAACTTTATAGTCACTGTCTCTCTATTTACCCCGAAGGTGCAGCTACTCTTTATGAGATGGCGAAGTTTTATGTATTTCTAAATCAACCCGATAAAGCTGAAAAAGCATTGGATCAGGCTATAGAGGCTGACCCAACTAACTTTTGGTATAACCAAACCTTGGCGGAATTTTACCAAGGAAAGGGGCAGTTTGAAAAGGCTATAACCGTACTAGAAGAGATGTCTACCCGTTTTACAGCTCGCTTAGAACCTTTGATGGCACTCATCGACCTCTATACACGTACAGACAATTATCCGCAAGTTATTCACACGTTGAACCGTTTGGAGCTTATGGATGGTAAGTCCGAACAGATCAGTATGGAGAAGTTTAGGATCTATCTTTCAATGAATGATATGGAAAAAGCATTCCAAGAGATAGAGGCTCTGGTGCAAGAGTATCCGTATGATTTGCGTTATAAAACGATTCTAGGAGATATCTATCTAGACAATGGGAAGGAACAACAAGCCTATGAAGCCTATCAAAAGATTCTCGCGGAAGAGCCCACCTATGCACTTGCGATGCTCTCTCTAGCAAACTATTACGGAAAAACGAAACAAGATAGTCTCTGTAAAAAGCAGATTGGTAAATTCCTATTGAATGATGGAGCAAATAGTGACACCAAGGTGAGTTTGATGCGCCGACTAATAATAGAGTCGGAAAAAGGAGATAAAGATAGTCTAAATATAGCCAATCTCTTTACCCAAATGTTGAAGCACAAGCAGACAGATGCTAATTTGGCAATGCTTGCTTCGCAATATTTCTTGAATAAAGAGATGAAGCCCCAAGCTGTTGAAGCACTTCACCAAATTTTGACTCTTGACCCCGAGAATACACCTGCTCGCCTACAACTTCTAAGCTTTGCCTTAAATGAACAAAATATGGAAGAGGTCATTCACCTATCTCTTCCTGCTATAGAGTATATACCACATGTGTTGGAGTTCTATTATTATGGTGGTTTGGCTTACTATCAGCTCGATAAAAAGGAGGAATCTTTGGCACTCTTTAAAAAAGGAATCGGCCAACTCAATGAGAAGAGTGATAAAAATATAGTGTCAGACTTCTACTCCATCATGGGTGATTTGTACTACTCTATAAAGATGAAAGCTGAATCGTATGCTGCTTACGACTCCTCCTTGGTCTATCGAAAAGACAATGTGGGGGCACTCAACAATTATGCATACTATCTTTCGTTGGACAAAAAAGAGTTGGATAAGGCAGAAGAGATGAGTCACCAATCGGTGAAAGCTGAACCTAAAAATGCAACCTATCTAGATACTTATGCATGGATCCTTTTTGAAAAGAAAAAGTATACCGAAGCAAAGATATACATCGACCAAGCAATGCTGCACGGAGGTGAAGAGAGTTCTGTCGTGATAGAGCATTGTGGAGATATCTACTTTATGAATGGTGAAAGAGAGAAGGCTCACTCCTATTGGATAGAAGCTGAGAAAAAAAGTATCCAAGAAAAAGAGAGTGAAAAACGTACCGAAAAAGAGTTGAAAACCTTACGTAAGAAAATAGCAAATAAAAAATACTTTTCCGAATGATGAAACGCATTATACCCTATATCTTAACCCTCTCTTTGATTCTTTTGCTAGCAGCATGTTCTACTACAAAAAGAACGAAAACGACCTCGTTCATCGGTAATTTACCTGAAGAGGCTTATATGGAAGAACTCTTTGCTCGCAATGGCTCTTTACAACAACTAAGCGCCAAAATGGTTCTTCAGTTGGATATGAAAGGAAAAAATGGAGTCAAACTATCGGGCACCTTGCGCTTGAAGCGAAACGAGGGAATTCAAATCTCCATTGCACCCCTTTTGGGTATTGAGGTAGCACGCATTGAAATAACTCCTCATCAGCTCTTAGCACTTGATAGAATGAATAAACGTTATGTGGAGCTCTCTTTTGAAGATCTAAAAGCGTGGACGCATACCGATTTGGACTTTTATAGCTTGCAAGCCCTTTTCTTTAATGAAATCTTTCTGCCGGGTAAAAAAGAGTTGACCAATCGCGACATAGATCGTTTCGAACTCTCCTTGCAACAAAAGGAAGAAGCTTTGCTTCAGGTGAAACAGAGCAAATATTTTATCTACCAATTCTTGACTGCGGTAAACGAGGGTACTTTACTAGAGACACATATCAAACTCAAGAATAGCCCATATCATTTGCAGTGGAATTACAACGAATTCTCCTCTTTGTCTACACGTTCTTATCCTACTCAGATGCAAGCTACTTTTGAAGCGGGTAGTGAAACCGTAGTGGCTCACTTTGGATTGTCTCGCTTGTCGACCGATGGGGGCTGGCAAATGACTACTGAGGTGCCTAAACGCTATGAGAAAGTAGACCTTCCATCCCTTCTTAAAATATTGATTAACGAGTAAACTCGAAAAGACTTTTTCAAATTCTTCTGAATGAAACGACTACTTATCTCTCTCTATTTGGTTATCTGCATGCTTTTTTCACTTTCGGCTCAAACGACGAAGGAGATAAAAGCATTAGAGCTCAAACGCACGGAACTTCAGCAGCAAATTGCTGATTCGGAAACACTTTTGCAATCTACAAAAAGCGATGTAAAGGGGCAATTAAGTGATTTGGCACTTATCACAGGACAGCTTACTGAACGGAAAAAATATATTCAATCAATTGAAAAAGAGGTGAAACTTCTGAATCAAGAGCTAAATGGATTGCAACGCCAACTAACCTCCTTAGAACGTGATTTGAATCAGAGGAAAGATAAATATAACAGCTCCTTGAAATATATGCGTCGTAAAAAGAGCATTCAAGAGCGGTTGATGTTTATTCTATCTGCCGAAAATTTAAATCAAAGCTATCGACGTATGAGATATGTGTACGAATATGCAGATTATCAACGTTTACAAGCTACTGAAATAGAGCGCAAGCAGAACCAAGTTACTGCCAAAAAGAAGGAGATGGAGCAGACCAAGCAAGCCAAAGAGAATCTGTTGAAGCAGGGTGAAGCGGAAAAACGAAAGATAGAGACACAAGAGGCAGAGCGGAAAAAACTGATCTCTTCTCTTGAGAAAAAACAAAAAGGGATTCAAAATGAGTTGGCAAAGAATAGAAAAAATGCCCAACAGTTAAATCGCCAGATTGATAAGTTAATCGAAATAGAGATCGAAAAGGCCCGAAAACGAGCTGAAGCTGAGGCACGTAAGAAAGCAGCTGCAAAGGCAGAGGCTGATCGAAAAAGAAAAGAAGAGGAACGGAAAAAGAGAGAGGCAGCAGCAAATGGGAAAAAACCTACGACAGGGAATAAAACCAACTCTAAAGAGGAGAGTAAGAGTGTTGAACCACTCGAAAACTTCAAGTTGGATACAGAAGATCGAGCACTCTCTAGTAGCTTTGAGAACAACCGGGGTGCTCTTCCTATTCCGATAACAGGACCTTATGTCGTAGTGAGCCGTTATGGTCAGTATGCTGTTGATGGACTTCGCAATGTGCAGTTGGATAACAAGGGCATTGACTTCAAAGGGAAGCCAGGTGCTGAAGCAAGAGCTATTTTCGCAGGTGAAGTTTCTGCTATATTCCACCACAATGGTATGAATAATATATTGATTCGTCACGGTAATTACATCTCTGTCTACTGTAATCTTTCAACGATTACCGTATCTAAAGGCAGTAAAGTGGATACTCGTCAGGCAATTGGTACTGTGCACACCGATGCATCAGGTAGCACCGTACTTCATTTTCAACTTCGAAAAGAGACTACAAAATTAAATCCTGAAAGCTGGTTGAAGCGGTAAGTGATTGAATAGAGAAGGAATTCCAAAAAAGTTAGTTACTTTGCATTCATGAATGAAGAGATAACTGAATACTACAACGAACTATATGACCTCGCTACAGACGAGGTTCTACCTTTGAATGTAAGATACCGTAGGCTGCGCGACTCTTTGGAGCGCCTCTTCCGGAATAAGATGGAGGGAAGTGGATTACAAACCACTGACCTTGCTGCACGGATAGCCTATATCACCACCCAATATGAGTTGGGTGGAAGGGCACAATACCGGTTACATACCTTTCGTCTCAACTCTAACGAGGTGATGAATCAACGAAGTGAAGGCAACCAAACAGAGTTTTTACAAGACTTACAGACAGTTGCTGAGACCTTTCAGTCGTTGCTTAAAGAGGCTCTTCCCCAAAATCTTTCTACTTTATTAAAAGAGGTGAAGCCTATTAAGAGTGCTATCCCTCGAAAGCTACATACCATTCAACGTATGCGGGTCTGCTTTGATTACCGAGATGAGAAATATCTCTACGTGCAGTCAGTTGATAGCCCTCAGGAGGAGTTATTGAGAGTCTCTATTCAGAAGCAGGAGTTGCATGCCGCTTTCGAAGAGACCATCGAGCAACTTTGGGCACATGCACAAATCAATCTGCTGCAAGTGACAGTGGATGAAGAGGGGATTTATCACCCAGCTTTCTTGGTACTAGAGCCCGACTACCTCATTGACATTAGTTCGTTAGCTGAGTGCTACAAAGATTATGGTCATCATCCAGCCAACTATTTGATGAGCCGATTCTCGGCTGTACGAAATGCACCTCCTTTGTTATTGGGTAACATTGCTAACCTCTTCTTGGATGAGTGGATTTATGCCGATGAAGAGGAGCCTGACTATATTAGTTGCCTAAAGAAAGCCTTCCGCCAATTCCCCATTGAAATGGCTACTTGCGAAGAGTTGCAACAAGCTGATAAAGAGCGTGACTTTGCCAAAGAGTGTCGCAAACAATTTGACCATATTCGGCAAACAGTGCAAGAGACCTTTAAAGAACCGGGTTACCGATTAAGTCGTGAAGATGCTGTGTTAGAGCCCTCGTACATTTGTGAACCTCTCGGCATACAGGGACGTTTGGACTATATGCAACGTGACATGAGTAGCTTTATTGAGATGAAATCAGGTAAAGCAGATGAGTATTCACAGCGTGGTAAGGTAGTACCTAAGGAGAATCATCAAGTACAGATGTTACTCTATATGGCTGTATTGGAGTTTAATATGGGTAAAAAACACCAGCAGCTTCATCCTTATTTACTTTATACCCGCTATCCTTTACTCTATCCTGCTGCTTCAGCATGGGCACCTGTAAAGCGTATCATTAATCTGCGCAACCAAATTGTAGCGGCAGAGTATGGGGTGCAGTTGCACAATAATATTGGATATACCGAAGAGGTTTTAGCAGAGATAAATCCGCTGACGTTGAATGAAAAGGAGTTGAGTAATCGTCTTTGGACACAGTGGTTAGAACCACCCATCTCTCTCTTTCAAGCAAAATTACAACGATTAAATCCAACGGAGCAGGCTTATTTTTATACCCTCTACAATTTCATAACGAAGGAACTTTATACATCTAAATCGGGTGATGCCGATGGAGAGAGTCGAGGAGGCGCATCAGGTTTGTGGCTTAGTACGCTAGAAGAGAAGCAACAAGCTGGTGAAATACTCTACAACCTAACGATAAAGGAGAATCAAGCCTCTTTGTTACATCAGCCCTATGTCTGTTTGTCAGTCCCAATCTATGAGGAGGCTTTTCTACCCAACTTCCGAGTGGGTGATGCCGTAGTGCTTTATGAGCGAAATAAAGCGAGTGATAATGTAACCAACAAGTTAGTCTTTAAGGGCAGTATAGAGTTGATAACTGCCCACGAGGTAAAGGTGCGCTTACGTGCAGCTCAGCGAAATCTGCAGGTCTTTATCCCTGAGAGTTATTACGCTATCGAACGCGATTCGATGGATACCACCTTCCGAAGTATGTATGGTGGATTGGCTGCTTTTTTGGAGATTACTCCCGAACGTAGGGAGTTGCTGCTAGGTGTACGTCCTCCCCAATTTGATGATTCATACAATGAACAAATAGAACAAGCGGGCAATGACTTCGATCGAGTTGCCTTAAAAGCTTTGGCTGCAAAAGACTATTTTTTGTTGGTAGGTCCTCCAGGAACGGGTAAAACTTCTCGTGCGTTAAAACGAATGATAGAGCTTTTTTATGACGATGAGAAGAAACAGATCCTACTTCTAGCCTATACCAATCGGGCAGTTGATGAGATATGTCAAATGCTTTCGAATATAGAACCTGAGGTTCCCTATATCCGTGTAGGAAATGAACTTACTTGTGATCCACGCTTTCGCGAGCGATTGATAGAGAATGTGCTAGCAAGTTGCAACAATCGCCAAGCGGTTAGGAACTGTTTGCAGGCATGTCGTATCTATGTAGGTACGGTTGCTTCCATATCAGGAAAATCAGAACTGTTCCGTTTAAAGACGTTTGATGTAGCCATTGTGGATGAGGCTACCCAAATCTTAGAACCTCAGCTATTAGGTATTTTATGTGCCCGCACGGCCGATGGTAAGGAGGGGGTAGGCAAGTTTGTCTTAATAGGTGATCACAAACAGTTGCCAGCTGTGGTACTTCAACGAAGCGAAGATACCGAAGTGACTGAAGAATCACTTCGCAATATTGGCTTCTTAAATGTAAAAGACTCACTCTTTGAGCGACTCTACCGCAACCACCTCGCCAAAGCAGAAGAGGAACCACTCGATATGCTCTGCCGTCAAGGGCGTATGCACCCTGCGGTAGCTAGCTTCCCCAATAGAGAATTCTATGCAGGCAAGTTGGATATTGTGGGGTTGGAACATCAACTGGAGGAGATAGATACCCCCATTCGTTTCTATCCTTCGCAACCTGATCGCACCAGCCTTTCAGGAAAGACTAATCAATACGAGGCACGACTGATGGCAAAACTTGCCACAGAGGTGTATCATGCATATAAAGATTCGTTTGACGCCAGCCGTACTTTGGGTATTATCACTCCCTATCGTAGCCAGATAGCGTTGATTAGACAAGAACTTCAACGCACGGGTATCTCCGAGCTAAACCATATTTCAGTCGATACGGTAGAGCGTTATCAAGGGAGCGAGCGAGAGGTTATTCTCTACTCTTTTTGTGTGAACTACCTTTATCAATTGCGCTTTCTTCCCAATCTAACGGAGGAGAATGGAGTGTTGATTGACCGTAAACTGAATGTGGCATTGACTCGTGCACGCAAACAGATGTTTATAACAGGTGTTCCCGAGTTGTTAAAACACAATACCATTTATAGGAGATTGGTGGAGGAGTTGGGTTTCTAAAGTCATTCAACATCCTCTCTTTATCACAACAACGTTTGTAGAGGAGAGCTCTCCACTACTTTTGCGTATAGTTGCTAGGCATACCCATTCGTTCCAAGCAGCTAATAAAGAAATGAATGGCGAATGCAAGGTTATCAATAGAGCATCGTTCATTGATGCTGTGGTATCTATACTGGTCATCTATGGTGAGAAGAAGTGGAGTAAAGCGATAAATGTTTTTGCAGATCGGATAGAAATAGCGGCTATCTGTATTGGCAATAAAAGGATAGGTAACATTTACTGTTTGAGGAGATACAGATAGTATTGCATCGGTGAGAGACTTATAATATTCGTTGTCAATCGCTGACATAGGGATGGGATCTGTACCACCACTATAAGTCACCTTCACCTCTTTGCCTACTACTTTTTGGATATGTTTGCGTACATCCTCGCGTGTGTATCCATCGATGATGCGGATATTTAAAAGTGCTTTAGCTTCTGGTGGTGCTACATTGGCTGTTTCACTTGCCCAAAGTATTGTGGGAGTAACGGTGGTAGCTGTAAGGGCATTCGTAAGTGAGTTGCGTTTAAGCGAAGATTTAGCAAGTGGAAACATCGTCCCAATGTTTGCACACACGAACTTGTATTTGAAAGGCAAGTAGGGTGCAGCCATAGTAGCTGTTTGGCGTAACGCTGGTGTTAAAACGGATTTCATCGGTTTATTCTCTATTTTGAGAATGGACTCGGCAAGTTTAGCCACTGTAGTTGGATAGCTTGGGATAGAACCATGCCCCCCCGGACTCGATTGCGTTATGCTTATATCCATATATCCTTTTTCGGAAGTACCGATTAGGGCAAAACGATGTTTGGCATTTATAGGTGCACCATCTACCATTATTCCCCCTTCGTCTATTATAAAAGCAGGAGTTATTTGTTGTTCTTGCATCCACTCCACTATTTTGGAAGCCCCCTCTGTTGTTGGAACCTCTTCGTCGTGGCCAAAGCAAAAATAGAGATCCCGCTCGAGTTTGACTCCCCTTACGAGCATTGACTCCATAGCCTCCATCAATGCAATAAGGGTTGATTTCATATCTAAGGCACCTCGTCCATAGATGTATCCTCCCTCTACTGCACCACTAAAGGGTGGGTAATCCCACGATTCAGGGTCGGGAGCAGGCACTACATCTTGGTGTGCTAAGAAGAGACCGGGCTGAAGTGCTTTGTTGCTTCCCTCGAATTTAAAGACCAAACTGTACTTGTTGATAATAAATCGTTTGGCAATTTGGTGAATAGCGGGGTAGCTCTCTTTTAAAAAGGTGTGGAACTCCAAAAAAGATTGAGAATCATCTTTGAATTTACCAGCAATTGAGTGTGTTGGAATTTGTATTGCTTTTGATAAATTCTGTACGGCTTGCAGGGTGTCAATTGTGGGTAACTGATAAGAGATTGTTGGGATTTCAGGAGCCTCTTTGTATTTCAGGGTGCGTAGTGACATGCAGCTGTTAAGCGTGATTCCAATGAATGTGCAGAGGATAAGCGAGCGTAGTGTGATAGAAGATATTTTGTACATGGCTGATAAAGTGCCTACAAATATATGCTCAGCTTAAAACGGTTCACAAAAAGGGTCTCTTTATATCAGTAAGTAAGTGACTATTTGTTGTAAACGGCTCTATTTGGCTATATATTATATAGATATTAAATGTAAACTTAGATTCGTGTCCGCTTTAATACATCTATTCTTTTGATTTTCTTCTTCCCTTGCAATGAGATGAAGTTTTTCGTTTTTAACAAAAATGGTTCTAAAACGGACTCAAATTTAATTTATTTATCTTGAATAATTCACGTCTTTGTTAAATATTTTATCAACTTCATGGAGTTCAGCCTATTTCCCAGGTTGTTTAATGACTAATTCGTTTTTGATTAAACTTGGAGAATAATGACCCTTTTAGAACTGTATGCACTCTTTTTTCGTTACTTTTGCTATATGTAAGTACTCTTTTAAAGAACCAATATGGCTACTATTTTATTTCCTTCCCCTATCTTTGGACCTATTCAGAGTCGTCGTCTAGGAACCTCATTGGGTATAAACTTACTTCCTAGTGATGGTAAGTTTTGTTCATTCGACTGTATTTATTGCGAGTGTGGTTTTAATCGAGAACGGCGCGCAAAGCAAAAACTACCCACACGTGAAGAGGTACGTAGCGCGCTCGAAAAGCAATTGTTGTTCATGCAGCAAAAGGGTCCTACTCCCGATGTATTAACCTTTGCAGGTAATGGAGAACCAACCGCCCATCCACACTTTGCAGAAATTATAACAGATACCTTGGAGCTGCGTGATCGTTATTTCCCACAAGCTAAGGTTAGTGTGTTGAGTAATGCCACTTTCTTGCATCGCCCTCAAGTGTTCGAGGCGCTAAATAGGGTAGATAATAATATATTAAAACTAGATAGTGTAGACCCTAATTATATTAAATTGGTAGATGTGCCTGCTAGTCGTTATAATTTGGAGGAGACGATCAAATTGATGAAAGCATTTCATGGGAATCTAATTATTCAAACGCTCTTTATGAAAGGTGAACACGAGGGCGTTTCGGTAGATAATACCACTGATGCTTATGTCCTTCCTTGGTTGCAGGTCGTAAAAGAGATAGCACCTCGGCAGGTGATGATTTATACGATTGATCGAGAGACTCCAAGCAAGGGTTTAAAGAAAGCTACAAAAGAGGAGTTGGATGCTATTGCTACATTGCTTCGTAAGGCGAATATTGATGTTTCAGTCTCTTATTAATCGGAATGTGGGAATAAGAAGCTCTCTGTTTTTCTAATAACGTAACCGTCTCTCTTTGAATAAGAACTAAAAACTCTGTTCTTTCTAAAAAAAAGAATTTATTTAAAAAAGAGCGGTAAAAGTGATGGGAAATTAAAACTAAGAGGCTTGACTCTCTGTTTTAATTGAGAGATGAATTAAATAGGTGAAAAAGAGGTCGTTTTTTCGTCTATGTAAAAACAAATTTCTATCTTTCAGTGCTAATATAGAACCATTTTAAACCCTTAATGAAAATAATGTATGAATAAAAGTGTAAAAGGAACTCAAACAGAGAAGAATCTATTAACCTCGTTTGCAGGTGAATCGCAAGCTAGAATGCGCTATACTTATTTCTCAAGTATTGCAAAGAAAGAGGGATATGAACAGATATCAGCCATCTTTTTGGAGACTGCAGAACAAGAAAAAGAGCATGCTAAGCGCATGTTTAAATTTCTAGAAGGGGGTCCAGTAGAGATTACAGCAACCTATCCAGCGGGCATCTTAGCTACAACTGTAGAGAATTTAAAAGCAGCTGCAGGAGGCGAGAATGAAGAGTGGACGGTGGATTATCCTCATTTTGCGGATGTAGCTGATAAAGAAGGTTTCCCTAAAATAGCTGAGATGTATCGCAATATTGCTATTGCTGAAAAGGGACATGAAGAGCGTTATCTAGCTATGATGCACAATATTGAGGCAGGTTCTGTCTTTAAAAAAGAGAGCTCTGTTACTTGGCAATGCCGCAATTGTGGATTTATAATCGAAGGCGAAGGTGCACCGGTTACTTGTCCTGCATGCGAACATCCACAAGCGCATTTTGAGATTAAGAAAACCAATTACTAGTTTTCTTACTAATCCCACTCCAGTGGCTGTTCTGAATTTCTTAGAAAACTTATTTCAGAGAACATTCTCTAGATAGAATTGAAATTACTGCTGTTGCTAAATGTGTGGGGTTGAAAAGGTTATTGTCTTGTTATTAATGGCTTGCTTCCTTAAGTAAATGGATATTTTCACCCTTGTTACTCCTTTTGTAGCAAGGGTGATTTTCTTGTAATCTTTTTGCTTCTATTTATTTAGTCTTTCTAGCTACCTACTTTTGGGTAGATAGCGCTTTTATACTTTGTCTTATTACCTAGAAGGTGTGATTGCCTCGTTCCCTCTTAAAACCGAACTTTGTAACCGTCTTACAAAGAAGAAAAACAAGCCTGCTTAAAAACTTTTTTGAAAGAGGTGAATGCTTGCAAACCGTTAGGCAGTTGATAATCGTTACACTCCTTTTTTTTTTGGAGAATAATAGAACTCTATTCCGATAGAACTGTTAATGAGTAAAAGAGATAAACTAGAAACAGCATTTTAGAGCAGATTAAATAAGCGATTATAGAAATGAGAAAATTCATGAAAAAGCTACATTTGTGGCTCTCACTTCCTTTTGGATTAATTATAATGATTACCTGTTTTACTGGGGGAGCATTGGTCTTTGAAAAAGAGGTAACTGAGTCCTTCTACCCCGATCTCTATTTTGTAAAAGAGGTAGGTAAGCAGCCATTGCCCTTGGAAGAGTTACTGACTCAAGTTGCAACAACTCTCCCCGATAGTGTTTCTATAACGAAAGTGACTATCTCTCCTGATGCCAAGCGTACCTATCAAGTCGCTCTTTCTAAACCTCGTCGTGCCTCTCTTTATGTCGATCCCTACACGGGTGAGGTGAAAGGGTACTATCAGCGAATGCCTTTTTTCCTCTTTATGTTTCGAGCGCATCGTTGGTTGCTTGATGGAATGAAGCCTGCAGGTGAGATTTTTTGGGGCAAGATAATCGTTGGAACAAGCACACTTCTTTTTGTTATTGTACTTCTCTCAGGATTGATTATTTGGCTACCTCGTTCACTTAAGTCACTCTCCAATCGTCTGAAAGTAACTATGAATAAGGGGAAGCATCGATTTTGGTATGATTTGCATGTTTCGGGAGGCTTTTACATAACACTGATGTTGTTGGTGATGTCACTGACTGGGCTTACTTGGTCTTTTCCTTGGTACCGAAAGGGATTCTATGCACTTTTTGGTGTAGAGCTCCATCAACCATTACCAGGGAAGGTCGCTGACCATTCGAGTGGCAAATCCAATCCCAAGGGAGGTGATAAAAGCGAGTCCCGTCCTGCTAAAGATGCGAAAGAGAAAGGTGGTGCCCAGCCTAATAATCTCTATGGAAAATCATCCATCTACTTAGCTTGGCAAACTGTTTTTGAACAAGTAAATCGGCAAAAAAAGGATAATAGCACCATTACTATAACGAATGGACTAGCCTCTCTATCACATGCTGGTTGGGGCAACCAACGAGGGGCTGATAACTATTATTTTCACCCACGCAAGGGAGAAATTACAAAGATTGAACGTTACGAAGAGCAACCATCATCGGCTAAAATTCGCGGATGGATCTATTCTGTTCACGTCGGTAGCTTTGGTGGCATATTTACGCGCATTTTATTTTGCTTGGCATCTTTTCTGGGCGCTACTCTTCCTATTACAGGTTACTATCTTTGGATTAAACGCTCTTTTTTAAGGAAACGAAGGAGATGAAACCTTTTTATTTCTGCTTGATACTATTGTTGGCTGATAGCAAAGTATAGATTTTTTGGGAAGGTCTATCTTTTAAATCCAAACAGTTCTTATTGGAATCCTAACTGGCTTTGTTTGCTAGTAAAATAGGAGTAGATAGAAGAGCTGTATTCTTCTCTTTGGTAAACGATACGTTATTGATGTTTTCTGTTTTTTGAATAATGTTGTCGTTTTGTCGAAGAGCATTTATTCGCCAAAAGAGCTATCTCTTCCTAACTTTTCGGTATCTCTTACTTGCGAATCTTCACTAGAGTAAGCAGCAGTTGTGTGTACATAATGGATGGAACTATATTTGTCAACACGAGTGTGTTTTGTTAATTATGAACACATATGAGCGTATTTTCTGTTTATGTTTTGAAAATTAAATAAAAAAAACGATATTTGATTTTTAAACAGTCATGGTCACTAACCTCTTTTAATAGAGTTCTTGTAGCGCTCTTTAAAACGAATTAAAAATGATTCTTTGTGCTGTTTTTATAGTTTTCTTTCAAATGTCTAATTAAGAAAAATAGAAGCAGATGGTAAAAAACAAATTCTTACTAACAGCGGCTCTTTTAGGTGGGCTGTTGTCAACTACTCTCTATGCTAATTCTAACACCTCTTCGAATGGCATAACCAAATTGGTTACAGTAGAATCTTTTCATGGAATTTCTGCGAGCAGTGCAGTCGATGTTGTTTATACGCAGAGCAGCGGGGCACAAGAAATTGAAATCTATACCACTCCTAAATTGATGGATGATGTAGAGGTTGTGGTAGAAGATGGGGTACTAAAAGTTGGGCTTAAAAGAAAGCTGACTGGCTTATCTTTTTTTGTGAAACATGAAGACGATCCATTGGAGGTACGCATAACTGCTCCTGCAGTGAATAAACTAGACGCCTCTAGTTCGGGAGATTTAAAGTTGGTAAATGGGTTGAATGTTTCGGGGAAACTCTCCATCTCTGCTTCTAGCGCGGGTGACATTAAAGGCGGTGATATTGTGTGTGACGAATTGGTTGTGATGAGTTCTAGCTCGGGTGATGTTGAGCTAGAGAGAGTCACTAGTCCATCTGTTTTTGTGCTAGGAAGTAGTTCGGGTGATATTGAGTTGAAACGATTGAAAGCTACCAATGTAATTGCTAAATCGGAATCTTCAAGCGATGTAGAGTTGAGCGGGCTATGTGAAAGCGCAACCTTTAAGTCTTCTAGCTCGGGCGATTTAGATGCTAAGGGGCTAAAGGCGCTTAATGTTAACGCTTCAGCTAATTCGAGTGGCGATATTAGTTGCTATGCTACTGGGACTCTAACGGCAGATACGTCGAGTGGGGGGGAGATCAAATATAGAGGGAATCCTCTCAAAATAGAGGCTGAACGAAAAACGAAACTCTTTTTGATTGACTAATTGCTTGGCTTTATACACCTCTACTAGCACTTTCTTGTAAATGATCCTTCACTCTTCACACTGTTTGATTTACAGTTGTTTATGGTGAAGATTCCTCCTTTTTTTATACACTTACTCTTCACCCTAAGGGAGTGTTGATGTTTATCCTTTTGTGGCATCTCTATTCAATAAAAATGGTTTTTCAAACCACTGCTCTCCGATAAAACTTGTGGTTGGTAGCAAAATCTTGAACTCTTTGGGAAGGTGTATCCTGTAAAGTGAAATAATCTCCACAGGAGAGATTCTCTGGTTCTGTTACCACTCTTATCAGAGATCCATGTTTTCGAATAAAGAGCCATCTAATTGGCTGATGGGGGAGAATCGCTTTTAGTTTTGAATACCAATCATGATTTTGCTTTGGTTATTCAATTTTACCTGCCTGCTGAATAGGAGCGAGTTGAGCCTAGAATAATTTAAGCGATTTTGTTTTCGCACTTAGAGGTAGTCCCTGCACTCAATTCATAGGAATTGAGTGCAGGGACTACCTGATTTAATATAGAATGAATGAGCGGGTAATTTTAGAGATTTACAATGATTGCTGTCTGGTGAAAAGAGAATAAATCATTAGATTGACTGGTAATCAATGGGTTATTGAAGCTTCCTTGAAAGGTGTTTGTCTTTTTGATAGCTAATGTTTCTTGATAAACTCAATAGAATAAACCTACATTGACTTTTATTTGCTCTCTAATGGTTTCTATAGATAGGAATATCAAGCAATTGTCTAAAGGCATTGAATCTTATCGGACAGCAATAATTTACAGTGGGTAGTTCTCCTTTATACTATCCAATATAACAAAGAGTTCTTCCACTTTTTCGGCACGTAGCATCGCTATACGTGTCTCCTTAAAGTTGGGAATCCCTTTGAATAGAGGAGAGGCTGCTAGGTGACGGCGCACGTGCAGTATACCGCGTCGCTCGTCTAACAAGTTTACACTGTCTAGTACCTCTTGGCGGAGTACTCCCATTTTCCAGTCAAACGATAACTCAGGCAACTCTTCTCCTGTCTCTAGGAAATGTTTAACCTCCTTGAAAATCCAAGGGCGTCCAAAGCTAGCACGTCCTATCATAACCCCATCCACTCCGTAGCGTTCAAAGCACTCTTTAACCCGTTGTGGTGTGGTAACATCTCCATTACCAATCAAGGGGATGCGCATTCGAGGATTCTTTTTTATCTCTCCTAATAAAGTCCAGTCTGCTTCGCCTGTATACATTTGTGCACGTGTGCGGCCATGTACGGTTAAGGCTTCGATTCCACAATCTTGCAACTGCTCAGCCAAATCAACGATTACTTTATTCTCGTTGTCCCAACCCAATCGAGTCTTTACGGTAACAGGTATCTTTACTGCATCTACCACAGCTTTTGTTATCTCTAGCATTTTGGGAATGTTTTGAAGCATTCCTGCTCCTGCTCCTTTGCCTGCCACTTTACGTACCGGGCAGCCAAAGTTAATATCAAGTACGTCAGGTTTGGCCTCTTCTACAATGCGAGCAGCTTCTACCATTGCCTCCACCTCTTTGCCATAAATTTGGATGGCAACTGGACGTTCTTCATCACTGATATTCAATTTCTGAGCTGTTTTGTTGACCGACCGGATGAGTGCATCGCTTGAAACAAACTCTGTATAAACCATATCTGCACCAAACTTCTTGCACATAAGGCGAAAAGCTGGGTCGGTAACATCCTCCATTGGAGCAAGTAAAATGGGTTGATTCCCTAAATCTATGTGGCGTATTTTCATCTTCTAATCCTATTTAGTCTGCAAAAATAGAGAAAAAAAGGTACCTTTGTAGCTTATTAATCGAAAGAAAAATGAAACCAACTATAAAAGATTTTGAGATAATGGCACCTGCTGGCTCACGCGAGTCACTAGCAGCCGCCATTCATGCGGGTGCACACTCTATCTATTTCGGTATCGAGAGTCTAAATATGCGGGCCCGTTCAGCCAGTACTTTTACCATTGAAGATTTGCACGATATTGCGAATATTTGTGACGAACATGAGGTGAAGAGTTACCTTACGATCAACACCATCATCTATGATAACGATATAACATTGATGCGTAAGATCGTAGATGCAGCAAAAGAGGCAGGTATTAGTGCAGTGATAGCCGCTGATGTTGCTGTGATGGCCTATTGTTGTGAAGTAGGACAAGAGGTACACCTCTCTACGCAGCTCAATATAAGTAATAGTGATGCTTTGAAGTTTTACAGTCGCTTTGCCGATGTAGTAGTTTTGGCACGCGAGTTAAATCTAACTCAGGTTCGTGCTATTTATGATGCTATTCAGAATGATCAAATAAAAGGACCTAAAGGGGAATTGGTGCGTATTGAGATGTTCTGTCATGGAGCCCTTTGTATGGCAGTCTCTGGTAAGTGTTACTTGAGTTTGCATGAGATGAATACCTCGGCCAATCGAGGTGCTTGTACTCAAATATGTAGACGCTCGTATGATGTAAAAGACAAGGAAACTGACATTCAGTTGCACTTAGATAATGAATATATTATGTCTCCTAAGGATTTGAAAACCATTCATTTTATGGATGAGATGATTGAAGCGGGAGTACGTGTCTTTAAAATCGAGGGACGTGCACGTGGTCCAGAATATGTTCGTACAGTGGTCGAGTGTTACAGAGAGGCAATAGAGGCCTATTTGGATGAAACTTTTACAGAGGAGAAAAAAGAGGATTGGAACAATCGTTTGAAAACGGTGTTTAATCGTGGCTTTTGGAATGGATATTATTTAGGACAGCGACTCGGAGAATGGAGTCGTAACTACGGTTCGGAAGCTACTGAGCGCAAAGTATATGTAGGAAAGGGTATGAAATTCTTTTCGAATATCGGGGTAGCAGAGTTTTTAGTAGAGGCATCGACGATGAAAGTGGGTGATAAACTTCTGATAACAGGACCTACTACGGGGGCTGTCTATTTGACGCTTGATGAGGCTCGTGTTGATTTGCAGCCAGTTGACGAGGTAGGTAAAGGTGTCCGTGTCTCGTTTAAAGTTCCCGAGAAAGTGCGCCCGAGCGACAAGTTGTATAAACTTGTTTCCGCTGCAGATTTGAAAAAATAGAGAGATTCACCCTTTTTGAAACTAAAGAGTTGCAATGAAGCTCTTCAAGTTAAAAGGGCTGTTGCTACATATAAAAGAGTGAAATCATCGCAATGATTTCACTCTTTTGTTATTTGCCTCTTTCTTTTTAGTAGATTTGGAAAACAAATAAGAGGCAATTTGAGTTATCTACTAAGTAAGGGCTTCTTTCTCTTTCTTGTAATCTGTTTCTTTTTATTTTTTAAAAGAAATCGACTTAAAACTTGTAATGATTACAATTTTGATTAAATTTGCCTAGACAAAAGATTCATTTAACTAAATAATGAGTAACGGAATATGACTAATTTGCATACCTATTTTGCAGGGCTTTCTTTGAAAAACCCAATAATTGTAGCTAGTAGTAATCGCACCAATAATGCGAAAGAAAATAAACTATTGGAAGATTCTGGCGCAGCAGCCATTGTCTTGAAATCAATTTTTGAAGAGAGTATTACGCGCCAAACAGCTAGTTTGTCAGATCAAACAATGCATGGCGAAGGCGCTGATTATCTGCAAGGATACTTACGCTCGCAAGTGTTGAACGAATATGTAACGCTTGTTCGTGAGAGCAAACAGCTTTGTACCATACCCATTATTGCTAGTATTAACTGTTCTAGCTTAGGAGAGTGGAGTCATTTTGCAGCCCTTCTTGAGGAGGCAGGTGCAGATGCTATTGAGTTGAATATAATGACTATCTGTGCAAAAGTTGATTACAAAGATGGTGCTTTCGAAATGGAGCATATACGCATTGTTGAGGCTATACGCAAGGTCGTTAAAGTTCCTATCATTGTGAAGTTGGGGTCTTATTTAACCAACTATGTAAATCTTATCAATCGTTTAATGGCAGCAGGTGCTTCAGGTATTGTACTCTTCAATAGGATGTATCAAACATCTATTAATGTGGAGCATATGGAGTTTGTACCTAAAAATATATTGAGTGTAAAGAGTGACTTAGCCACTCCGCTTCGTTGGGTGGGAATTGCGTCGGCTGCTGTCAAGCGAATCGATTATGCACTCTCGGGTGGTGTGCACACGGGTGAAGATATTGTAAAAGCTATTTTGGTAGGCTCGTCGGCTGTAGAGGTGTGTAGCGCTCTTTATAAGAATGGAAATGGTTGGATTAAAGAGGCTTTGGCATGTGTCGAGGATTGGCAGAACAGGAAAGGATATGAAACCATTGAAAAATACAAAGGGCTTATGAATGCAGCTAGTGAAGAGAGTGCTGAACAGCTGCAGCGTAATCAATTTTTGAAATATGTAGAGAGTTATAACGGATAAATAAATTAATAACGATTAAAAAAAGATGAATATGAAAAAGTACAGATGTGAACCTTGTGATTATATTTACGATCCAGTATTGGGTGATCCAGATGGAGGCGTTGCTCCAGGAACTGCATTTGAAGATATTCCAGAAGATTGGGTATGCCCTATCTGTGGAGTTGGCAAAGAGGAGTTCGTGGTAGAAGAGTAAAATAAAACTCGAAAAAAGAGAAGCTCTGCTATATTGATCAATATAGCAGAGCTTCTCTTTTTATTATCTCTTCTGATAGGTACTTTTCTATCGTTACAACGTATCCATCCGAATTCTGCCGTTGCCTGTGCAATATCGCCTCAATAGTACTTCCGGTACTATTTCTAGTCTGTCCGATAGTTTTTTGGTAGTAGCTTTTTAATTTCTTCTTCCGTAGAATCTTGTTTGATTTTTTCTAACGTACGGGTCAACCATTCTAGTTTGTTGACTCCTGCAATCTCGCAACTCTCTAGTAGCGAATAAAAGATTGCGTTATCCTCTGCTCCTTTGTCATTTTTGCTGAAGAGGTAGTTTTTTCGGCTCACCCGATAAATCCTGGGGACTACGCATATAGTTTTGTTAGCCTAAATAGGAAGAACTTCACATCAATTACTCCTCTTAAGCTTGCCCTAAAAGCTTTGATTTTAGCATTAAATGATTCTGCAAATGCATTGGTTGCTCTGTTAATGAAGAAGTTTAATACCTCCTCACTATTC
>JBOFMR010000138.1:0-2939 GCA_051658485.1 Phocaeicola sp. | reverse complement strand
ACAATCTCCTCTGTAGCAATAGCAAATACGAATTATGCACTTGAAGGGTGGTACGATGGAGATGTGAAGCTTGTAACGGGTGATGACATCACCGTAAGTGGTGATACACTAAATGTGACATTAACGGAAACAACGAAAGATAAAACTTATACTGCGAAGTTTCAGCTTGCGACTTACAAAGTAACTTTTGCCTCTGAAAACGCAACTATGGGAACGGTGAATCCATCTGGTGAAAGGGATGGTATTGCGGGAAAAACAATCTCCTCTGTAGCAAAAGCAGAAACAAATTATGCACTTGAAGGGTGGTACGATGAAGTTGGGAAGCTTGTAACAGGTGGTGACATCACCGTAAGTGGTGATACACTAAATGTGACATTAACGGAAACAACGAAAGATAAAACTTATACTGCGAAGTTTAAGCTTGCGACTTACAAAGTAACTTTTGTCTCTGAAAACGCAACTATGGGAATGGTGAATCCATCTGGTGATCAGAGTGGAGATGCGGGAAGCAGAATCACCTCTGTAGCAACAGCAAATACGAATTATGCACTTGAAGGGTGGTACGATGGAGACGTGAAGATTGTAACAGGTGATGACATCTTCGTAGTAGGTGATGTCTTATTTGTGACATTAACAAAAGCAACGAAAGATCGTACTTATACAGCGAAATTCGAACCTGTTTACACAGCAATGTTTGTATCTGAGGATCTGAATAAGGGAACGGTAAATTTTCCTGTAATAAGCGGTATAAGCGGAACTGTTGCCGAATCTACCGCAACAGCAAAAAGTGGATATGAATTTTTTGGATGGTTCAAAGGAAGTGAGTGCGTAGGAGAAAAAGCAACGCTATCAAGGACATTATCAGCTTCAGAAACAGGTAATACATATACTGCGGAATTCGAAACAGCTGGCCCTAAACCATCTTTTAGTTTTGTGATTACAACATCTGCTAAGGTCGAATATTCCCTTCCCTTTGTAGCCAATGGTACCACTGGTCGGTACATTTTGACCGTTGACTGGGGAGATGGCACAGAACTAGAATCAATTTTACCAGGTACATCTTTGGGAGGTGGCATTAAGCATATTTATGAATTAGCAGGAGAGCATACCATTACCATTGCGAGCTCGAAAAGAGCTCTTGACGAGGTGCAAATGCCTGAAGTAAGTTGGAGAGATGATAAGCTATTAAAAAAGATAAATAGCCCATTGCTCAATACAGGAACAACAAGCTTTAAGGATGTGTTTCGTGGTTGTTTTTCTCTTACCACTGTTCCTGCCGATTTATTTAGCAACAATGAAAATGCAACTAACTTTTCTCAGGTTTTTTATGGCTGTTCTCAGCTCGGCTCTATTCCTGACGCTTTATTTAGCAAGAATGAAAATGCAACTAACTTTATGGGTGTGTTTCGTGGTTGTTCTTCTCTTACCACTGTTTCTCCCGATTTATTTAGCAACAATAAAAAAGCAACTGACTTTTCTCAGGTTTTTTATGGCTGTTCTCAGCTCGGCTCTATTCCTGACGCTTTATTTAAAAACAATATAGAAGCAGATAATTTTAAGGAAGCGTTTTATGAGTGTTCTCAGATCATCTCTATTCCTGTCGGTTTATTTGGTGAAAATAGAAAAGCAACTAACTTTTCTCGGGTTTTTTATGACTGTTCTAAGCTTGGCTCTATTCCTGACGCTTTATTTAAAAACAATATAGCAGCAACTAACTTTGAGGGTGTTTTTTATAAGTGTTCTCAGATCGGCTCTATTCCTCCCGTTTTATTTGCCAGCAATATAGCAGCAACTAATTTTAAGGGAGCGTTTTTTGGCTGTTCTCAGATCAGCTCTATTCCTGACGTTTTATTTGCCAGCAATATAGCAGCAACTAATTTGAGGGATGTGTTTCATAGCTGTTCTCAGATCACCTCTATTCCTTCTGGTCTATTTGCCAACAATGTAGAAGTAACTAGCTTTGGGGGTGTTTTTAAAGGCTGTTCTCAGATCACCTCTATTCCTTCTGGTCTATTTAACAACAATCAAAAAGCAACTGACTTAAGTAATATGTTTTGTGATTGTACTTCTCTATCCTCTATCCCTAGCGATTTATTTAACAATAATATAGCAGCAACTTACTTTAATGGTCTGTTTATGGGTTGTACTTCTCTCACCGCTATCCCTTATAATTTATTTGAAAAAAATATAGAAGTAACTAATTTTTCTGATGCGTTTAAGGAATGTACTTCTTTACGGGAGATTCCTGCCAATTTATTTAAACAAAATGTAAAAGCAGTTGACTTTGAACGGGTATTTGAGTTTTGTTATAGAGCGAAAGTGAATCCCAATATTTTTTGTAATGATGCTGATGAGACAGAGAAGGCTAATAGATTTAAGTCGTTAACGGGAAAGATTAGTTTTATAGAAGCTTTTTACGAAGTTGGTAGGGACTTAGGTACTAGTGATTTGAGTGGAAGCACTTTCCCTGCTTTGTGGAACTATGGTTACTCTCCCGCTGGAGTATATAGCTCTCAATGTTTTAAAAATGCTAAAGCGAGCAATTCAGTGGCTGTAGTTGATGGATGGAAATAATCCAACTTATCCATAAGCATTGGATGGTAGTTTTGTAAAATGAGATAAACTCTTTATTTTGAGATCGTTGCTAGTAACTAAGCAGCGGTCTCTTTTTTTGTTCAGCATAGGTTATAAATGGGGCTTTCTTTTGTTTGCTTACGCTCTGGTATTGTTCTGCTATTTTTACTCTATTAGTACAAAAGGTAATCCTAATCAATTTTATTACTGTCCGATAAAACTTAATGCCTTTAGAAAATCACTTGATTTTCCTATAATCGAATCTATTAGAGAGTAAATACGCTTCAATTTAGGCCCATTCTGTTGAGTTTCTTACAAAATCATTAGCCAATGAAAAGACAATCCCCTTTTCAAGGAATCTAAAC
>JBOFMR010000137.1:0-5998 GCA_051658485.1 Phocaeicola sp. | reverse complement strand
GGGATTGTTTACAGGGAATACAAAAAACAGCTACATCAAGATGGTCTACTCGTTGAAAAATACAACAATTGGTGATTGGATTGTGGGTAAAGGTTCTGAAGTTGAAAATCAAGTTACAGCTTATATTCCAGTAGATGTTGCTTTTGATATGAATCAAGTGGTTAACTATGTTATCAACTTCGGTACTGGTAATGGTGGTTATGATGATGGTGGTAACCCCATTATTGATTCGAAAGACATGATTCAGTTTGATACTAAATTAACTGACTGGGATGCAGAGACCCCTATCGACCCAACTCCAACACCTCCAGCAGCTCCTCAAATGAGCTTTGGCATTGAAACAACAGCTGCTAATCAGAGCTATTGTCTTCCTTTTGGAACCAGTGGTGTAACTGGTGAGTACGAATTGACCGTTGACTGGGGAGATGATTCAGAAATCACACCAATTCCAGCAGGTACTCCTTTGGATGGTGGAATAGCTCATACTTATGCAGTAGCAAAAGAGTATACCATTACCATAACGAGTTCGGAAAGAGATTATGAAAAGGCGCAAATGCCTAAAGTTAGTTGGGAAGAGGATAAGCTATTAAAATCGATAGATACTCCACTGCTCAACACAGCAGAAACGGACTATACTTTGACATTTAATGGGTGTACTAATCTCGTCTCTCTTTCTGACTATTTATTTAAATACAATACAGCAGTAACTAAATTTTGGGGGGTGTTTACTGATTGTCCTAATCTCAAATCTATTCCTGCTAATTTATTTGAATACAATACAATAGCAACGGACTTTGAAAGAGTGTTTTTTAGCTGTCCCAATCTCTCCTCTATACCTGCTAATTTATTTGAACACAATACAATAGCAACGAACTTTACTTCTGCGTTTATGTATTGTACTACTCTCGATTCTATTCCTGCCGAGTTATTTAAACACAACACAATAGCAACGGACTTTGCTGAAGTATTTTCGAAATGTACAGATCTCGATTCTATTCCTGCCGAGTTATTTAAAAACAACACAATAGCAAATAACTTTACTTCTGCGTTTGAAGATTGTACTAGCCTCTCCTCTATTCCTGCCGAGTTATTTAAAAACAATACAATAGCAACGAACTTTTTTTGGACATTTAAAGGTTGTACTAACCTCTCCGCTATTCCTGCCGAGTTATTTAAAAGCAATACACTAGCAACGAACTTTCAAAGGACGTTTTATGGCTGTTCTAAAGCGAAAGTGAATGCCAATATTTTTTGTAACGAAGCAATGGAAAAAACTACTCGATTTAATTTGTTAACGGAAAAGATTAATTTCGAAGAGGCATTTTACGGTGTTGGCAAGGGATTAAGTGATATGGAGGCATATAAAAGTACTTTCCCCACTTTGTGGAACTATGCTTACTCTGGTGCTGGAGTCTCAGGTACAGATTGTTTTACAGACGCTAAAGCGAGCAATGCAGTAGACGTAATCCCTGCATGGGGAGGAGCAATCGTTCCAGCAGAAAAGCCCAAAATGAGCTTTGACATTGAAACAAAAGCTGCTAATAGCAATTATCCCCTACCTTTTGCTTATGAAGGCACAACTGGTGAGTACGAATTGACTATTGACTGGGGAGATAATTCAGTAATCCAATCAATTCCAGCAGGTACTTATTGGGATGAATATATTAATCACACGTATGCAGTAGCAGGAACGTATACCATTACCATTACGAGCACGGAAACAGATTATAAAAAGGTGCAAATACCTGAAATAAGTTGGCAGCAGGATAAAATGGTAATATCCGTAAATACTCCACTGCTTTATACTGCAGTAATGAACTTTGGGTTTCTGTTTGAAGGGTGCTCATCTCTCTCCTCTCTCCCTGCGGAGTTATTTAAATACAATGCAGCAGCAAATAACTTTAATAAAACATTTAAAGATTGTTCTAGTCTCAAATCCGTTCCTGACGATTTATTTGCATACAATACAGGAGCAATAACCCTTACTCATGTATTTGAAAGATGTTCTAGTCTCGAATCCATTTCTGACGATTTATTTAAGAGCAATACAGAAATAACTGACTTTACTGCTGCGTTTTTCGAGTGTTCTAATCTCGGATCTATTCCTGACTTTTTATTTGCTAACAATAAAAAAGCGACTATTTTTTCTTATACATTCTCGGGTTGTTCTAATCTCACCGCTATTCCTGCCGAGTTATTTAAAAGCAATACAATAGCAACTGACTTTACTGGTACATTTAGAGGGTGTAAGAATCTCGGAACTATTGAACCGGAATTATTTAAAGAC
The DNA here is from genome assembly GCA_051658485.1 of Phocaeicola sp. Classification (GTDB taxonomy): domain Bacteria; phylum Bacteroidota; class Bacteroidia; order Bacteroidales; family Bacteroidaceae; genus Phocaeicola. The sequence goes on along the minus strand of JBOFMR010000137.1, from coordinate 3,711 downwards.
AACACAATAGCAACTAACTTTTCTAATACATTTTCGAATTGTTCTAATCTCGGAACTATTCCTCCGGATTTATTTAAACACAACACAATAGCAACTAACTTTTCTAGTACATTTTCGAAATGTTCTAATCTCGGATCTATTCCTCCGGGTTTATTTAAAGACAACACAATAGCAAATAACTTTGAATCTGTGTTTAGTGAGTGTAGTAAAGCAAAAGTGAATTCCAATATCTTTTGTGACGAAGCAACAGAAAAAAATACTCGGTTTAATTCGTTGACGGAAAGAATTAATTTTTTCTGTGCATTTGAAGCAGTTGGTAAGGATTTAAGCACTGACGATATAGCACTAAGTACTTTCCCTGCTTTGTGGGAATATACTTACTCTAGCGGAGTAAATAGTTCATATTGCTTCGTAAGGGCTAACGCGAGCAATAGTTCAGCTGTAACTGAAGAATGGAAAACTTCAATGTACACATATCCATAATCATTTTATTTGAGAGCGCTGCTAATAACTAAGCAGCTCTCTCTTTGTTCTGTATCTGTACTTTTTTAAAAAACAAAAAGAGCCAATGGTGACTAGAAAATAAAAGTATATTCACTGCATTTGTGCTATATTTAATAAAAAAAACTTTTTATATGTTTAAATCAACAAAGACATTATTATTTATTTGCTTAGGAACTCTAGCAGTAAGTAGTTGCTCAAAAGAGATTGCTCCTGATCCTGTTAAAATAGTCATTTCCTTTAAAGCAAACACTAATGGGCAAGTTACTCCAAAAGGGATTCAGACCGGCGATGCGGGGAGCACACTCTCCTCTGTAGCCCAAGCGAATAAAGACTATCGCATTCAAGGCTGGTATGATGGGAATAAGAAGCTTAGTACATCCGGTGATTTTACTCTCATTGGGGACAGTGTGTTGCAAGTGAGACTAACAGAAAACACTGCCAATAAAATTTTCACAGCTAAGTTTTCAGATAAGGAATACACGGCAAAAATTAATACAATTCTTTCGCCCGAAGGTGGTCAGATTACTCCAAAAGATAGTTCTTCAGCAGTAGTCAATAATAATATTACATTTAGTGCAACACTAAAACCTGGTTATACGGTTCTTTGGTATGACTATAAACGTATTCCTATAACCTCAAAGGATGAAGAATCACCCTTTCACCTCTCGAATGATGGTTTGCAACTCTATATTAAGTCATCGGAAGCAATAGATGGAAAAACATTTACAGCAGAGTTTAAGCTCGCGGACTGCACAGTAAACTTCAAGGCCGAAGCAAATGGTTCGGTAGACCCAGAGACCCAAACTGCCCCAAAAGGTGATTTCGTTACATCCGTCGCAAAAGGTACTAGCGTTTACGACTTTGAGGGTTGGTATAATCCACAGGGAGAGAAAATCACCAGCACGAGTGGCGATATCTATGTTGATGGAACAACCATTCATGTTAAGACATATTCTGAATTGGGCACAGATACATTTGTCGCTAAGTTTTATAGGAAATATAAGGTGGAGTTCAATGTCGAAGGAGTCGAAGGTGGAACGATAAGCAGAGAGGGAGAAGAGGATGTATATTCAGGATCGAAAATAGAATCAAATATAGCAACCGTAACTGACGGTTACGAGTTCTTGGGATGGTTTGATGGTGATACTAAGATTACAACGACAGCAAGCGACCAACCTGCCTATTTAACTGCACATAATCGCCTGCTGAATGTTAATGTATCTGCCGATAAGAAATATACTGCAAAGTTTGGTCAAGTCGATGCAGCTGTACCGGAGGAAGAAAATGGGGTAGCAGCACCACGTATCTTCGCAGTTGGTAGTGGTGACGACACTAAGCTTATGCTTTCAAGAGTCAATATAAAGGATGTGAATCTCTTTCAGTTTGGCTCGATTGTGTCGTGGCCCGGCGACGACAATCCTGTCTCAACCCCCTCATTCAATCCGTCGAATTTGGACGTTTCCAAGTGGGACCCTGCTTGGTCAGTTGGATCCTCTTTCCCAAATCCTAGTGCAGAGAATTTGAAAAATGGCAAGGGCGATCCGTGCCAGTTGGTTGGATTCAGTCAGAAATATATAAATGACGAGATAAACTCGGATCGTACGCCGAACAACAAAAAATGGCGTTTACCTACAATGACAGAGAATACGGACTTTACCTCACGCTTTTCCAGAGCTACCCCAATGGATGGCCATTTAGGCTATTATTTCGGCCCTGATGCCACATTCGATGGTACAGGCGGTGACTTTTTGCGTGCTATCGTATTTCGTGAAAACAATTCTATTCAGTACAGCTCCAATGAAGGTTTCTACTGGTCATCTACAGCTAGCAACGAAAAGGAGGGGTATGTGCTAAGTTTTAGTGTTCCTCGCACTCGTACCAGGCCGCAGAATTTTGGTCAAGCCATACGCTGTGTTTCTCAATAGGGGTCTCCCTATGTGGGAAGTATTCTCTTCTAGCACTCAACGGTACCCTAAAAGAGCCACCTCTATAGAGTGCTTATTGCGCTTGACAAAATAGTTCTAGAGAAAGAGATTTTAAATAAGCAGAAAAGAGTAGACATGGTAGTCTACTCTTTTTTGTTACATACTACCTTCAATCCCCTTTTTGCCCTTTTGTAACTTTGAGAGGAAGATGATACACGGCTCTTCTTTCTGTTTGCTTATATTGCTCTCTGCGCGGTGATGCGGTGACAAAAAAGAGGATGAACGGTTGCTTGCATTAAAAAAAAGCGTAACTTTGTTTTTTTTTACGAATAGAGTTTTCATTGTATGAAGCTCTATTTTGCATTTTTAAAATTATTGGCAGAGAATAACTAGGTATAATAAAATCAACACGAAAGAAAAAAATGAAACGGACATTACTCTTTTCTATTACCACTTGTATTGCATTGGCGTCATTTATTTTGGGAGGCTGCTCGAAAAAGGAAGAGCCTCATCATAGTAAGAAGAGAGTTGCATTTGTTGCTACACTCCCATCCAGTGAATCGGATGACTTCACGAAAAAAGTATGGCATCTGAATGATTACATATTATCTTATGAACTCGGTAGAAAGGAGTTCTACCATCTTAGAGTTACAAATGGAGGAACTAATACAACTACCCTAATAGGTTCCATCCACTCTGACATTCCAGTAGATACTCCGTTGGCTCTTCTATATCCTCCAAGCTATGATGTAGATACATCTACGGTTATATTGATTTTAGGTTTTCAAGAAGTCATGAGAAGTAGAGAGGAACTGAGACCTCGTAAATACGAATATATGTGGGCAAGCGGAAGCTACAAGGGAGAAGCTCCCGATACGGTTACTTTCAAGAGATTGGTGTCGCTATTAAAGCTTGAATTAACAACTGACCAGGAAGTTCTAAAAACGGCACAGGTGATATTGTCCAACATCTCATCAGTTGCTACAATAAATAAAGAAAAAGGAGAGTTGACTCTTGAACCCAAGAATGGCATCATTCTTAAAAAAGCTGATTATAGCGGCAAAAAGATAGAGCTTTACGTCTATGTTTTCCCTCAAGTTATCGAGGATATGGGGATTACTATAACTGCTAAAGATGAAGCAGGCAATAGTATAAAATACAGCGCCACCGTTAAAGGGGGAACGGCTGAAGTGGGTAAAATGCTCACCTTGACAGCAGAACTGAAAAAAGAGGATTAAAAAAGGGAGTCCGCGCTAATAGGCAAAATAGGTTCCGCAATAAG
>JBOFMR010000136.1:0-26195 GCA_051658485.1 Phocaeicola sp. | reverse complement strand
AGACCCGTAGCCATAGGACGCAAGAATTATCTATTTTGTCAGACGGATGATAGTGCAGAAAGCACAGCAATCATTTACAGTCTAATGGGGTGCTGTAAAGCCGCTGGAGTAGACTTCCGAAGCTGGATGATTTATTTTTTAGATCATGTACATGATTATGATGTGGACTACACAAAAGATCTAGCTGAATTACTGCCTAATAACTTGAAGGCAGCAGGGATTCTCTGAAATCCATCACATCCATGAAATCATGGAAATCCACGACATCCTTTAAAACAGTGAAATCCTTGAGATGGAAAACAAGTACATCTCAAGGATTTATTGTATATCACAATACGGAGTTTGCCGAGGGCTTACGGCACAATTACATCGTCAAAAAACTTAGAGAAATTATAACATTTAACTCCAATTGCAGCCAATGCTTTTGAATTGCCGTATGTTTGATGACAAATACAAACGACATCTTCGGGGAACCATTCATTCTCCACTAGCTCTACTAATTCGTTATCATAGATATAGAGATTTGGTTCACTTACATTCACGTCACTACAATCTGTTTGACAAAGTATTAATCCAGAGAATACCTCACTATCCTTTTCTAGATCAAAGATCAATTGATAATTATCGTCGAGATAAGCTATGAAGTCTGCATTTTTACTTCCATCATAATCAGAAGTTCCCGAAATATTGGCAGTAATTTCTTCAATATTCGTCTTTATAACTTCTTTATAGAAATTCTCGTTCGAAAGTTCTTTTACTCTGAAGCTTTGGCTTAAGAACTTCCTAAAATCCGTAATGTATTTTTGATTACTATAGTATGCCTTATTTAAAGCGTACATCCATCCACAATCTAACCACGCCTTTGAAGAGTAATTATCATATAGGTCTGATTCAAAGAATATATGATCCTCAGTTAAACACCATTGTTCATCTCCATCAGAATCATATACCTGAAGTGCATATTGACGCAAGCTAGCAGAAGGAACAAACTCCTTTTGTTGATAACAATAATCAACGAACGCTTTGCTATTATCAAAATCTTCATTTATTCCCTCCGCTATATTAGTAAGATATTCATCATTCAGAACAATATCCGTCATAATAATTTCATCCGAATATTCCCTGACAGTAAAGTTGTCTTTAAAATAGTTCTTAGCTTCTACAGAATAATCATCAGAGAGGAACTCTATCGTAATCTCTGACATCCATTCTGATTCGCACACTTTATGTCCTTTTTGTGAAGAGATAAAAATGAATTTGTTTTCAAAGTTATCTACCACTTCATCAGAATCATTAATAAAAGGCAATGACAAATATTTAACGCAATAACCCACATTTTCAGAAAGAAACTTATAGAAATGTAGAGACGTACTCTTATCCTCTAACTTATAAACTGTATCATCTATATTATTATTCGACAGCAATACATTATTAATAAAATCATCACAGTTGAACTCTTCAAAAGCATCAGCTACAATCTTGTTCCATTTTTCATTTCCATTAAAGTATGCCCTTGTTTGTGGAGACAAATAATAAAGATGACTTGCGAATGCGTTAAGATCAATCAGATATTTATCAATGTCATAAAAGAGTTGATTAGCAGCATACAGATTACCATCTACTTCAAGGAATATCTCTTCGTCAAGAAACTCCTCTAAATACTCTTTTTCTAAAAGAAAATTCAAAAATTTATTATTGTTGTCTTGTCTTTTTAGCCATTGCTGAAAATCCTCGTTTTCCACTAGATCATGAAGGCTATCTATGCTAAACTCTTGTTCATCTTCTGCATATCTTTTCAGAAAATGAACAAACCTTTTATCTTTTCTAATTACTTTAAGAGGTAAATAACAATTTTCAAATTCTGTAAATTCATAAAATTCTTCATCAGTCATTATTCCTGAAGTTGTTAATCCTGTCGTGTCATAAACAACAGAGCTTACCTTTACTATTTTATTTTCAACAGGAACTATAGATAGTGTCTCTATTTGCGTATTAAATGAATCTTCAAAGCTGCTAATAAAGGCGTCATAATCGCTATGTTCTTTCTTACATTTCTTAAAATCAGGAACAAGCGAAAAAACTGATCCTAAATTATACTGCATCGATGTAAGCAATTTTCTTATCCAATAAAACAGTTGTTCTCCTGCAATAGACGCAATTTCTACATTAAAATTAGTATCTTCTCCATCAAGCAATTGTACTTCTGTTTCAATATCATTACGGTCACCCTTAGGAATCATATCTGTATTAAGAAGAAATGGGAATCCCCACGAAGCTTTTGTTGGAAGATAGCAATATAAGGTTGCATTATCTATAGGTTTTACAACCCCTTTGTCGTGTTTGCAGGCAAAAGAGATTTTTGTGCAATCAAAATCTTTATATTTTTCAGGAATACGACTATTTCCTTTATCTATCGTTTTATTTATTGCTTCTTGAAGCTCTACAGATATTTCCTTTTCAAAATCATCTACTACCCATTCTTTACTATTTCTATGGCAAACGCGCTCTTCCTTACCATTAATATAGACACGAACAGAGTTTATCTCTGGAATAAATAGGATAATATTTGCATCTGAGAATAGTTCTTTAAATAAATTTTCATAGCAATTATTTCCTAAATGTAATAACGAATTATTGTCGGGGCGTAATGCGATTTGTACATGGAACTTCTTTTCCCTTTCATCAAAAATAGTAGATACCTCTCTTGATATTTCTTTGGGCTCTGTCCAAATAGGTAGTATTGGCCAAGGAGCTTCTAAACGACGAATTTTACCCCCAATTTTTTGTTCAGAACAATCAAATCTGAATGAATAGTCTCCTGTCCTGATATAAACATAGTGATTGTTCAAAAATACCGTTTTAAAACCAATACCCTTATAACCAATAGCTTTCTTATTTGCAGATTTCTCTTTTTCATTAATACCACAAATCCCCGATATATTTCTAACATTAAATCTTTCTCCTGAATGGCAAAACAAAAGATAATTATCAGTAATATGAAACTCTACATCCACTTTTTTTCCTTCTACTGGATAGTCGTTAGCATTCTGAAGTAATTCATATACAAACGTACTTTCCTTCGCACTAAGTTGTTTGCTTAGTGTATCTAGAAAATTAGTTGCAGAGTCGAAGTTTTTTGATTTATCATTATGTCGATCATTAAAAAGCGTATCAACAAACCATTTAGGATCAATTGGTTTAGGCTGATCATTAAAATCAATCTGTATCTCGTAAGGGTTGTAAGAATTTCTGCCAGATAGTTTCCAAGAAAAGAGGTAGTAACTATTTTGTTCTATACCCTTAATTTCGTAAGGGTATGTAATTCTAATAGGATTCTTCTCAATATCACCAGGATAATATGGAAGATGACTAAAGTTTGGTTTACGCAAATCATCTACAACATATATTTCACTTTCTTCATCATAGCGATAAAAACCAATAAGTTGACAATCATCAACTCCCCACATGTCACACAAGTCTTTAACTTTTGAACTTTCTGATTGTGATTTATTAATTTGAATATATTGTAATTCTCGTTCTTGCAACGAACGCCCAACTAAATTTACAAAATATTTTGTAGAATCACTTCTGTATAAGGAAATATTCATCCTACACTTAAAAGAGCAAGCTCCTTCTGGTATTTCATTGCTATTTACTGGAACATTAAGAAACATAGGTGTTATATTCGTGGGGCTACCATTCAATTTTATATTTGAAATATGACCTTTAAATAATTCAGCTTTTTTAGTACTTTTCACCTCCGAAGAATAAATTCCTTCAAAAGTAGTTTCCACAAAGAATTTTTCAATCTCCTCATCTGTTGCTCTTTGCAACTGTGATCTATTTGTGATATTGCTCATTGTATAATTTTGTATTTTAGGTATATGCTCTGTTAGTATTAATAATAGCTCAATATTTGTATTACAAGTTTTTCTGCTTCCACTATATAGTCTGCATCGTGTACAAGAAATACATTATTTTCGATTTTCATTCCATCAGCTATTAATCTTAGAATTATGCTATTCGTGTCATCGAACTCTACAATCTTCCAACCACCTTGTACGGCTGTAATTGAGAGATTGGCATCAGAAATTACGATAGGCGATGACCCATGATAATCTAGGGTTTGATTAAATGTTTGGTAGTATTTCCAGTGAAAAATACGATTTAGCAAGTTCCATTCTATATAACCGCTATTATCGTAATTTGCATAGTGTGTACTACTATTGAGTACATTAATTACTAATGGCTCTGTTGTGTGATTATCCCAATTGTAGACACCTTGGCTTCCACCTGCGTAAACATTACCATTATCATCGTATTTAATAAAGTAGTATTGCCAATCGTTTGGAGTAAATGGTATATCGGAATCTAACGAAATAGAACATTTATCTAAACACTCTATAATTTGATGTTGATTATGCCGGTCTGTATTTATTTTAAGAAACTTTTCCCAAATAGCACTTTTATGCAAAAAATATCTTTTATGGCAATTCTTCTCCATAGCCTTGGTATATTGAGAATAATCTCCCCATTTTAGGAGTTCTGATCTAATCTTAGGAGTATTATCAATGTAATTTTCGTCAAATACTTGCTCAAATTTTTCTAATACATTGATGCTATTAGGTAAAAACAGAGCTAAAGAACCTTGAAAGATTGTGTGATTCTCGAACTTTAATAAATTAGAATCAAGAGTAGATTTTATAGCCTCCTCCTGCATTTGATTTTTATTAAACCCTTGGGTTGGAATCTCTCCCTTTTCTATAAGTTCTCTGGTTTCGTTAAACATAACGCCTATTTTTTTACCACGCAACTCAAACTGGCTATTCGCTAACAGATTTCGTAAATTTCTGAAACGTTGAAAGAGTTGTTTGTTATTGGGTTGAGAAAAACCAAGAAATACTCCATACAGCAACACGTAATCTGCTATCGTTAATTTTCCCCTGATGGTAGTAATAAATATATTCTCTTTGGAGCGACCAAACAAACGAATCCTATCTGACTTACCAATTACTTCATCTGAAGTATAGAAGAAAGATTCTAAGTAACTACTTAAAGTTTCATGTTTCTTCTCGAATGCAGTAATAAAATCTATTAAGAACTTAAAATCGCTAATGGTGACTATGGTATTCTCGTAGTTGTAAGCTTCTGTAACAGAGCAATTATCATTATTCAAACAATAACGTATTTGAATAATAGCATTAAACAGATTGAGCATTCCATTATCTACATTGCTTACATTATTGTCTGCTTTCTTCCATAGCATATCTGCCCATACACCATCTAATTTAGTTGAAAACAACTCTTTGTTTGTCAGCCAAGACTGTTTCTCTTCATCCGTGCTTGCAAGTTTTGCTTTTTCTTCCAGGAATCCTTCAAATTTAGACTTAAACAGCTCGTAATTGGTAAGAGGTTTGCCCCTCGAATTCATCTTAATAAAAAGATCATCGGAGAGTCCAAACTTATCTAACGGTAAGTAATAAAATCTGATTTGTTCAGTTTTTGTTAACTTGCTCCACAAGTCATCTACATCTGCGAATAATTTCTGTATGTCGTCTAATACCACTAACATCGCGCTAATAGTTGGATCGTTTGTATAGGTAGGCAAAAAAGCATTAGAATCTATTATTTGTGAGCTGGGTGTAGTATTCCAGTCAAAGAACAAATCATCATCATCTGATTTTACACAAAAACGACCTGTCACCAATTTCTTGCAGAAAATAGAGGCTGTTGTTCTTGTTTGATAAGTAAAATCTTCTAATTCTTTAGGATATAATCCCTCGCGCTGCGCAGCATACACATGTAGTAGAAAAAGTGTAGTTAATCGCTGTTGGCCATCAAGAGGCTCCATACCAATACCTGGTTTGATGCTACCGTACACAAAATCCAAGGTCATAATCTGGCTCTCATTACCTGTAATGGCAATTTTCATTTTCTCAAGTAACTCTGTTCTTACCTCTATTGCCTTCTCGTCGGTTCTACCATACGCAAAATCGCGTTGAACTCGTGGCACAACTATTGGATTTTCTTGTATTAAAGTCCAAAATGTATGGATACGTCCTTTGTCTGTTATACTACTCATAGCTATCTATTTGCGTTTGGTTCGATTTATTAATTAGATTTTGGAGTAAGCCCATATTGTCATCATTCAAATATTCCTTTATGGTGCTCAATATCTCTTTCAAATAATTATCTCTATCACGTTTTCCCCAAAAATAGAGCTGTTGTATTTCAAAATCGGCATCTCCTTTGTTGTGATATTTCAGAAACACTCGCTTTGTTCCATAAGGAATGTAATCTTTTCCTTCTGAATCTATTCTAATAATTGATTGTCTTTTACCTTCAAATACCATATTACCAATACTAGTATTAACAGTGCCGCTTAGCAGTGTCATATTAGAGAGTTTATGCATATCTTCCGACTCATTTTTATCGGCATTTAGTTTGTCGAAGAATTGCAACACCTCACTAAAACGAATCTGAATTTCGTTGTAGGTTAATTTATTTCTCTCTTTGCTTCGCGTGCTCTCAAGTAACTCTATTAAGTTGTCGATTTCTACTATCTGTTCTTCTTGATGGGCTGTAAAGTTCTTTTTAAAGTTCAGAAGCATCTTCTTGTTTTCATCAATCCATTTATACCAAATAACTTTATCGTTTGAGTTAATACCTTCTGAATTTTGTGCGTGAATATGTTCTAATGTCCACGATGTGTTTTTATATAAATCAAAAGGAAAGCGTCCTAACGATTTTGATTCCATTGATAATGTTACATTGTATAGTAATAATATTGCTTTTATATCTTCGATATTTCGGGTGTAATCAAGCTGTTCAAAATCAGTATTAACTGTCTCAGAAATTCTATTGTTTAACGATTCTTGCAAGAAAAATGCTTTTGATTTTGTTTCTGCTTCCCGTAGAAGTTCAGGAACAATACCAGTTCCTTTTTGATGTACCAAATAACCTATTTTGTGGTACAATGTATAGTCATCGTACCAATAGCATATTGTGGCAAAGTATTTCTCAATAATTAACCAGAGGTCCCATAAATCGTTCTTATGATGGTTAATGTATCTGTCAAAATAGAGATATGTATATAATTTATCCTCCTTTTTTAGTTCATCTCTTTGGCTATCTTTATTAGAATCTACATTTCGTTCAGCTACATAATTGAAAAGTAACTCTATTTTATTGCTGTATGCTTCGCAACTATCATTGGTAAGAAAACGCCAAAATTGTTCGTCTCTAAGTTTATGTTCTATTATGTCCCATTGCTCTACAATATGGGCTTGCTTTTGTTGTTTTTGCAACCTCGAGGCCATCAGCTTCTCATCATCATTATTGTAGTTGCCTTCTATCTGGTATTGAGAAGATTCCGACAGAAACATCGCACGTATAAGTTCCGAGTTAGTCAGAGCTATTTTGTTATTGTTTAGTCGGTTAAAAATATCACGTGCATTAGAACCATCTCTTAACTCATACCAAATTACTTGTACCGATTTTCTGCCAATCTTCTTTTTATCACAGTTAAAGTTTTCATTAAAAGAGCCCTTAAAGGTTCTAAGTGTACTCTCTTTCTGAAACCACGAAATAATTTGATTAGCCGCTTGTAAAACGTGCCAAGAATCAATGTCTAACTTTTCAAAAGTAGTAGGCAAAATCGCTATTATATTCCCATTTTCATCTTTATCTCTTTGTAAAGATGAGAATATCTTACCCAATAGTGGACGAGTTTTGTATTCAATGGTAAATTGCGCTTCGTTATCTTCGTCTAAGCAAGTAAGCAATGCCAATATAATACGAATCGTAGTTAGACGTTGTTGACCATCTATTACCTCGTACCAAGTATTATTATCAAAATTGGATTGCAAATGAAATTCTGCAACTTGCTCGTCAGTTAGCTTTTTCACCACTACGGGTTGCAGGCAATAAAACTTGCCTGTACCGTTTTGATTATCGAAAAACTCGGTTATATCTTCAAGTAGTTGACGAATTTGTATTTTTCCCCAACGGTATCCGCGTTGGTAATCAGGAATAAAATAGTTTTTGTTGCAAAGGTCTGGTATTGCATACAAATCTAATTCATTAATTGGTTTTATCTCTATCATGTTGTTCTCGTATTTTTTGGTTTTACTCTTCTATTATTACTCAATAGCCTGTTTTGTTACTGCCTTGGCGTCGTAGGTAACCTGCTTCTTTTAGCTCTTTTTTTTCTCTACCGAACGGCGTGTGTTTTTAGTCGGTCGGCTACACTAAAAGGAGGTATATACATTTGTTTCTCTTTTATTGATGATTAAATCGCTCCTCGAAATGTGCCCATGCACGTCGATAATCTTCTACACGGCTACAACAGGTATAGGGTGCCACAAAGGTTTGTTTTTGACCACGGTAGAGTTCACTTTTTTCAATAGTGTGTTCGTAAGTAGCTGTTACTCCTAAGTAGGTAAGTGCATCTTTTTGCTCGCCACGCATTAGGTTCCACACGGGGCGATCGAGGCCTACGCCTACTAACCCCTTGGAGCAGGTAAACACTATGCGTCCGTGGGCATCGTACCACGTATCGTTTTCGTTTTGTTGTAGTACAGGAAACTGTATTTCGTACATCATTATCAACTCATCGAGTGTAAGCCCTAATGCCATAGCGGCAATAACATCTATCTCTACCAACGCTTGGCGACGCTCAAAGTAGTTGCGTAATGGTGTGCTGTGCTCCCAACTATCAGTTAGCTCATTCCATGGGGCTAAACGTTCATCTGCGATACTCCACGTTTCTTGCGTAAAGGTGCTTTTGTAACACTCTTCCCAAAGTTCGGAATAGTACTTATTTAAACAATTTAATCGTAATGTTCTGGAATATAAGGCAGTTTGATATTTTGGAGCAACTTGCATCGGAAAACTTGCCAATCGACTTGAAGTAAGATTTTGAGTAGCGAGTGTTTTTACATAAAAATCAAGCACGAGAGACGAACAAAGTGCCGCCATATCCACGGTGTGATTTCTGTTGCGGAACGCAACAGAAATCACACCGTTGATATGTGCGCTCTTGCGAAGCAAGAGCGCACATATCAACGTGCGTTCTCCATCTCTGCTCAACATTTTACGAAATCCAATTTTGTAATAATCCATCCAATTTTCAAAAATAGGCTTTCCTAAATTATCTTGTCCCGCTTGAAACCCTCGTATTTGAGTTTTATAGGTGTTGGTTTCCATTAATGGAGTGTAATTTGTGCGCGAAACATAGTCATCTCCAATCAATTCTGCATTAACTATATCATAATCAGCCTTATTTGTGCACGAAGAGCAAGGTGTTTTATATAACGGATTACTTACAAAAAAATGAGGTCCACAATATACCATTTCATAATTATCCATATTTGGATAACAAGCATTTCTTTGTATTATTCCTGCATCAATAGCTCCCGTTTCGTGCAAACTTTCGGTTACTATTGGCATAAATTGATTTATACTTGTAGGATATTGAGCCAATTTCTCTAAAATATTAATTATTTCACGAGAATGTATACTAATTAATTTTGCACAATCATCAGTTGTACCATCTTCAAAAGTATTAGATAAAATTTCAATTTCTTTTTCTGAATAATTTACAATTCTATTAGAATGTCCTGCGATATTCCATCCTCCATTATTGTCCTTTATCCCTACACATAGACCGTGTCCATCGTGAGCAAAACAAGCGTCAATAGTATTTGGGTGAAAAAGATTATTTATAGAATAAAAGTTTATAAAATTTCTGTATTCCCCATAAATATGACAACCATATTTTCTTCGGTCACCAATTTCAGCAAACAATAATAATTCATTTTGATATTGAAAATGGTAACGTAAACGTTTATACAACTCTTTACGCAAGGGCTGTCCCTTAGGGTCATCATAAACTGTTTCTGGGTGCAGAAGGCCCATATATCCCATATCAGTAAGCAACGAGAAACCATTTTCAAGAATACATTTGTAAAGGTTTGTTTGCTGACCAACTAATAATGGGTAGTTTGCATAAGCATTTAAGAACACCGCTGTACAAGTACATTCATTTTGTTCGCTTTGATATAAATATCTTAATAAGTCATTCTGTAGAAACTCCTCTTTTTTAGTACGAGCATCAGGGGCAGAAATTTTGCGTATTTGCAATTCTGGATACTTTTCACTCATAATACCCACTTCGTCGAACTCCAATTTCAACCACGGCGGGTTACCACAAATAATATCGAATCCCCCACGTAACCAAAACACCTCAATAAACTCTAACATAGGGTGGAAAAAGTGATAGCGCTGTGCCAAGCGGTTTACTATTTTAAAGCGGAATGGCTCCTCTTCTGCAAAGAGTGTTTGTTGTGCCTGTACACGATGCAGAATGACCTCTTTGCTTTTAAGGACTATTTGTGCTTCTGACTCGGTCATACGCTCAGTTCCGAAGTTAAGTGTTGGCTCCTCTACTACATTTTTGGCAAGGGCCCGTTGGGTGTTCTTATCTAACTGCGTATCGCTTATATTGAGTAGTTTTTCTATTTCCTCCCAATACTCGGTGCGTGTAGGCAAGCTATTGGCATCTTGGTACTCCCAAAACCACAAGGCACACCAATAGTCCATTACCATTTTAAGCTTGTAATAGGCATTGTCGTGTCGGTAGCGAGTGTCGAAAATGCGCTCCTTTTCGGCATACAACTCAAGGTTAAGGTTCATTTCACCCGATACGCCCCAAATATTTCGTTTATTATCTGTAAGATTCTCTATGCTTAAATGAGTTTCTAAACATTCGCGCAGCAATAGATCTATTTTAGCCGAAATGCGTTGGAGCTGTTTAAACTCTGCTTCGCCAATAAGCTCCGTCCACTTCTTTAGCTTATCCTGCATTACTTTAGCTTCTATAGGCCGCTCCTTTTTCTGCTCTTTTATGCCCAAGACTGCCAACATATTTTTGTCGGGTAACAGAAAATGATACACCTCATTTACCGAACGATTAACACGGTTCTGGTAGAATTTTACCTTATGGGGTGCTTTGGTCCACCACTGCACAACGGCCTGTCTGCGTGTGTCTACTACGGGGGTTACTACCTCATTCTTGCTATAGACTTTTAGCCACGCCCCAATTACGGCATTCCCCACCGCCAAACGGTTGGCAAAGAAGGGTGGCTCCATATCTTTATGAATCACATTGAGCCAAAGCGATAGTTTACCCAACTCAATAGCAGTTGGATTTAAATCGACTCCATATACATTGTGTGTAGCAATGTAGGCTTTTACCTTTTGTAGCTCGTCGCGGTACTTATCTGGTGCAGGCTTTTTCTCTACATAAGTCATATATGCCTCCGCCAGTTGGTTTATCACCTCGTTTTGGAAGGCGGCGGCCCCCATAGCAGGTTCTAATATTTTTAGGTCGAGTAGCTCTTGCGGCTTCCGTTTACCACTGGAGACCTCGTCAATATAGGCTTTAATGGTGTATTTTACGGTACTGCGTGTAAGTACTTCGGGTGTATAGTACGATGCCGACTTTTGGCGGTCACGCCCATTAAGTCGGTACACAAAGGTACCACGTGATAGGCGTTTGGGCTCACCTGTTTCGTTATCGCACAGCACTTCGTTTAACTCGAAACTGGCCATACGGCTATACGGTACCAAGAATGTACCATCGGAAGGGGTATTGGCTTTGTGCACCTCTATGTAATCTTCCTCGGCATAAAAACCACGGAAGGCTAACAGCGATTCGTACACCGAACCCAACTGGTTCACCCCCAAGTTGGCATACGATATGCGTCCGCAATAGCTGTTTTTGCGCGACAAAGAAAGGGCTTTGACAATCTCTTGCCACCTTACGTTCCGAATTTTCACTGCTTTAAGCTGTTTTAGTCGGTTGTTGTCGAACAGTGGTGAGTCGATAGGTCGTACACGGAAACTACGGTCGCAACCCATCTCTGCATTTACTTTATGCCCTGTGGAGAGCAGGTTGAAGAGATAGCAGATACTATCGTCGAAAAAATAGCCGTTTCTGCTCTCGTCAGAAATAAGTCGCACCTGCTCCAAATCGCGAAGTGCCTCTAAGGAGTAACCTCGTTTGTATACTTCGTCGTTGGTGGGCAGAATTTCCAATTCACTACGGCTCTCTGCATAAAAGATAAAGAGCAAGCGATACACTATAGTCAAGCAGTCATCTTTTACCTCGTTTTCAAACGAATCGTCGGTTTCGTCGTACGCGCCAGTTTCGGTATTGAGTTTGCCAAAAGGTTGATTTGCTACTTCTCTCATATAGTAGAGTGCTTCGTTTGCTAAAGTCTCTACGGCCAAAATAACTCCCTCCTTCAGATCTTTGGTTACTTCGTAGGCATTTTTGTAGCTCTCTTCTATGATGGTATCCATTAGCAATTGCTCACTATCGGCCGCTAAGGTTAGTTTGCGCAGTAGCAGATGAAAAAGTGCAAAATAGGTACGAAAGGCAGGAATACGCGTTTGGGTAAATAGCTCATCGAGCGAGAATTGCAAATAGCTTCCACGCGCCCATTTATCTTCGTCGAACAAAAACAGGTAGTTACCTGCTAACATCAGTATAAAGTGTGGGCGACGTTCTTTGGGCATCAAGAAAATTTGTGTAACTGCTTTATTTATCACCGCAGGGCAAATTTTATATTGTTTACGGTCTAACTTAAACACAAATTCCCACTGCTCTACTTTGTAGCGCTGTACATCCGTTTTACTATCGGACTCACTCTCGTACTGTTGCTCAAAAAGTCCAGCCGGCTCCTCTTCGGCTATCGGAATAAGGTGCTGCATCTCCATAATAAGCATTTTTACTTGCGATCCACGGTGCAGTATGTGGCGTACAGGTATCATCTCAATAGGTTCCGTTTGGGAATTTACCACGTATGGTTCTGCATAGGCATTTTGAGTATCGTAGCCCAAAATATCTAACAGCCGTGTATGGAAATCATGCGTACGTTTAACGGCATCTTTGCGACGTGGGTTTTGATTGATAATGAAGTTCTTGTACTCATTGTAGTGGTGGTGTAATTGCGCATAAGGCTTGCATAACTCCTTCATATCGTCTGCCGACAAATTGGCGCACTTTTGTATTTTTGATATAAAATCATCTCCAAAATATCCTGCTGGGAAATATTCACCAATATTTTGGATAAATCTGTATTTAATATTTTCGCTCATAAAATGTCGGATTAAAAGTTATAAAAAACTGCCAACAGACGCATATAGGGTTCGGCATTGTCCAGCGAGAATAGATCTTGAAAAAACTGACTCGATTCGTCGGTTATTTTCTGAATCTCCTCCTGCTCTTTTTGTGCATTGCGTCGCGTAATTACTACATCTGTCTCCAAACCAAGTGTTAGTTGGTTGTTGGCATTGTTTGCCCACTTCTGCAATTTGTTGTTGTATTCGTTTAGTTGCTTCTTCATTTCGGTACCCACTTCCGATTGCTTTTCGTACATATAAGCTACCAACGCTTGATCAATAGCTGCTTGTAGGTTGTTTTGCAAAATTTCTATGTTGCTATCGTTCGTTCCTTGCAAAAAGGAGTTGACCAACGGATAGTTCTGTATAAAATCGGAGAATGATTGCGGCTTCTCTCTGATTGCTCCCTCTTTATCGAGTGCAACCACAAAGAATTTACTCAACAGATTCTGTCCTAAACCATTTCCGTGACTGCTATAAAAGAGATAGTAACTCAATCCTTGGGGCAACTTATCGCTTTTGGCTACCATCGCTTGGCTCTTAGGAATAGAGGCGGTAAACTTGGTAAGCAAATATTGCATAATGGGGTGAATGTCGTACAGAGGCAAGAATTTACTCCACTCACCGTGCACACTCTTTCGCGAATCGGCAATAGATTGTTTCAATTGTGCTTTGTCTGTGCATAGTCGGAATATATTATCGCGCGGAAAGGCTTCACATGGAATGTCGTAAAGTACATCACGCATCTCTTCGTTGTTGCGTATCTCTACATAAGGCACATTTCCCTCTTTAATGGCTATGTCGCCATAGTTTACAGAACCAATTGATTCTAACTCATTGAATAGGTCTTTGTAGAAACTTAAATCGTCGGGATAGAGCGAGAGTTTTTTCTCAAAAATCTTTTCGGATAGGTGCTCCTTGGCAGGTGTTTTTGCCACAACATCAGCCCTATGGAAACCACGCGGACGACGACGAGCGGGTTGCAAAAAGTCGGTATCACCTAATTTTAGCGCTTGCGTCACTTCATCTTCCTCTTTTTTACTGCTATATAGCTCCATTACGCTCATAACATCTCCAAGCGTATTGTGCACCTCCTCCTCTTTCTGTAATAATTTATTTACAATGGCAAAGTCGGTTCTTAGTGCTTCGTCATCGCTTTGCGCTACTAAATAGTAGATAATAGGCGTCTGTTTCTGTCCGTAACGGTCTATGCGCCCATTGCGTTGCTCCAAAGTGATTAAACTCCAGGGAATATCGTAATTAAACATTGTATGACAGAAGTAGTGCAAGTTTACCCCTTGCGAACCAGAATCGCTGGAAATAAATACGCGAATTTTGCTATCCTCTTTGGCAAAATCGCTCACCATCTCCTCCTGCTCTGTATCCGATAGCGAACCATCAAAACGAGTTACTTGTCCCTCGGTTAGTTTAAATTCTCCGCAAATACGTTTTTGCAAGTATTTCATGGTAGCAATGCGCTCCGTGAAAATTACAATGCGTTCTTTGGGATTCTTTTGCCAAATCTCTTTAAGTTTGGCATGGAAGGCTGCATAGCGGCTATCAATATCTTTATCTACAATGGTTTTAATCAGTTGTGATAAATCAGCAATTTCGTCGCTATCATCTTTCTTTGAGCGTTCTTCTAACGATTTTTTCGCTGCCATTGGCGAAGAGAGGTAACTTTTGAAAAGCGTCATAGCAAAAAATGGGTCGCTGTGTTCACTGTCGGTTACCGATTGGAAACGGGTGTGTTGTAAACCCAAAAACTCCTCTTCTAACGGTTGTAGCGCCACAGGAATACTTATCACTTTACGTTCTTGAAACTGTCCACGTATATGCGCATCTTCAATATCTTTTTTAAAACGACGCACATAGTATGGCTTAATATCCTCTTGTGTGTACTCTCCATTGCGCGGAATAGAGATAGGGTCGAGCATACGCATCAAGTTGGCAAACGACTCTGCATTACCATTGTGTGGGGTGGCTGAAGTTAGAATCATTGAATCACATTTTTGGGATAGAAACTGTGCTAAGTCGCCACGTAAACTGCTATCGTTAGCCACTTTATGACACTCGTCAATCACAATAATGTCCCAATGCGTTTTTTCTAACCACGCACGAAAACGACCATTGTTTTTTAAGGTATCAATGGATATTATGGTTTTATCGTAATAATCGAACGGGTTCTTGTTTACAGGAATTTCGCTCTGAATACGAGCTACACCTACGCTATCTAAACGCACTAATGGAATAGCAAAACGATTCCAAATCTCCTCTTGAAATTGCGCCAAAATACTTTTTAGCGCACACACTAAAATACGTTTACCTCGTCCACGACGAATCATTTCACTCAAAAATATACCCACTTCGATGGTTTTACCCAAACCAACACCATCGGCAATTAGCAAACGTGGGCGTGGTAGCTCAAACGCTTTAAGCGTTGGCTCCATCTGATAGTCAGCAATATCAAATGCTCCGCCTTGGGCTACTGTAATTTTATTAGAGAAGTAAGCATTATTGCGTATGGCAGCCTCAATCAAGAGGCGCGTTTTTCGCCAACGAGGATCGGTATCAGGCACCAATACGGTATTGATAGGATTAACAATCTCTATTTTATTTTCGATACTGGTATCGAAAATAAAATCTTTATTCTTTACCAATTCACTTATACCCTTAACATAAAGAAGATAGTGACCATCTTTGTTACGCACAGGATTAGTAATGAGGAAATCTTCGCCACGTACCGTAATACGCTGACCTGCTGAAAAATTTATATGCGATGACATAGTGCTATTAGTTATTTTTTAGTTTCATCAATAATTCACCAGGTTGCACCCCCAACAGTTCCGCTATTTGTGTCAACGTTTTTAAATCTGGTTGTGAGGTGTTAGTACACCATTTCGAAACGGTAGTTTGGTCTTTACCAAGTGTTTCAGCCAACCATTTATTGGTTTTGCCATTCTCGGCTAAAACTGCTTTAATTCGATTAATTGGTTTCATACATCATTATATATTTACGAATAGGCAAACTTAGCAATTTTCTCTTATAAATTGGTGTTGTTCGCTAAAAATATGAGCTTAATCTCTATGTTTAAAAGTCAATGAATTTATCAGTTAGTACAAGAGATTTTAGAACCAACCAAACTAAGTATTTAGAGATCGTAAAAAATGGGATTGATGTAATTCTTCGTGCAAGAAGTGGAAGCTTTAAGATTTCTCCAATCACAGAAAATGACACATTGAGCTCAAAGAGCGAAATGGTTGATCAGCTGCGTAATGCTCTAAAAGAGGTAGTTGATGCAAAAGAGGGTAAAATCAATCTTAAAACTGCGGAGGAATTACTAAGTGAATTTTAGTATTAAGACAACATCTGATTTTGACAAAGCAGCTAAAAAGTTAGCAAAGAAATATGCTAGCTTCAAAAGTGATTTTGCTGATTTCTTGACTGAAATAAAATATAATCCGCTTCAAGGAAATGAACTCTATCTGGGTATTAAAAAATCAGAATGCAGATAAAATCTAAGGTAAAGGGTAAGTCTGTGGGTGCAAGAGTAATAACCTATAATGTGATCATAAATGAGCAGGAAAGTTTACAACAAACCAATAGTAGCGACATACGGTCGAGGATACTGATATCCATATTACGTATGGCGATATCCAATAGCCATCCTTCGGGTATTAATCCGTTGAAGAATGGGAATAATACGCCGCTTTTAAAGGCATTATCTTGTATGGGCAGCGTCAAACTGATTGGTTTAGCTCTTGTACTATGTTGATTTCTATAGCTTGTTCAACCATCCCGAAAAAGACTGGGAAGCTAGCCTAAAAGCAGCAGCAGAAATACCAATAGAGCCATCACTATTTGAATAAGGGGGGCTTGGAATATAAAAAACGAACTCGACTACCGTTTTAGAGTAGCCGGGCTAGGCTTTTTTTTTGTTAGTGAGTTTTATCGGACAGCAATAAATAATAATGATTCATTCTCTTTTTCACAGGATAGTAATGGTAAAAAAACTTAACCCATCTTTTCCCCTAAAATGATAAAAATCATTTAGGAGAAAAGATGGGTTAAACTATTATTGTCTGATTCAACTTTTAGCTGATAGCAAAAGGTTGAATTCTCATTGGGCGATACGATCCGTTTGCTAGTAAAATAGCAGTAAATAAAAAGAAGAACTCCTTTTCCTTAATCAGCATATACTTCTGAAAATAAAAGGCTATCGATTCTATTGTCATTTTGTCGGATAGCAATCGTTCAGTCATTAGTTGCTACTCCTAGAGTGGAGTAGTGCTTGCCGAATCTCTAGAGGAGTGTTGTGTAGCTTTATACCAACTCGTCCGAAGTGTATCCTTGTGGCAGAGCACGGCAGTTGTAGGCTGAAGCCATAATCTCGCCATAAGCACCTGCTGAACGAAGTGCGATGTAATCACCACGATGCACCTTGTTTAATTCAATACCCTTTCCAAATACATCAGACGATTCACAAATAGGACCTACTACATCATATTTCTCTACCGCCTCTTCCGAGCTTAAGTTTTCTGTTTGGTGGTAAGCTTCATAGAGTGCAGGGCGAATTAAATCAGTCATACCAGCATCAAGAATAGCAAACTGCTTGTTTGCTCCCTGTTTTACATAAATAACCTTGCTGATAAGCGATCCACATTGACACACTACGGCACGTCCCAATTCAAAGTGTAGCGTTTGGTGAGGTTTCAGTTGTAGGTGTTGGTGGTAGGTTGCAAAATAGCTAGCAAAGTCAGGGATGGGGTTTGCATTGGGGTTATCGTAATCGATGCCCAATCCACCACCTACGTTGATGTGGTCAATGACGATGCCACGTGCATCCAGTTTCGCTTGCAATTCATTGATGCGGTTGCAAAGTCCCACAAAGTCGCTCATATCTAAGATTTGTGAACCGATATGAAAGTGTAGTCCAATGAAAGTTACGTGGGGTAGGGTAGCTGCTCTATCGATCACAGTATCCATATCCTCCATGCTAATTCCAAATTTATTTTCAGCCAATCCCGTAGTGATGTTGGCGTGTGTATTGGCTCCTACATTGGGGTTGATACGAAAAGCAACACGTGCCATTTTCCCTTTGTTAGCAGCTAGCTCGTTGATAATTTCTAGTTCAGGTACAGATTCCACGTTGAAGCAGAAAATGTCGTTGTCAAGTCCTAAATTGATCTCTGCATCCGTTTTGCCCACTCCTGCATATACAATTTTATCGGCAGCAAATCCAGCATTTAAGGAGGCTTGAATCTCTCCACCGCTTACGCAGTCTGATCCCAATCCAGCCTCTTTGATGATGCGCAATACTTTGGCATTGGCATTGGCTTTTACTGCATAGTGTACACAGTAATTGGGGTATTTGCTAGCCTCTTCATTGATGCAGCTTAGCGTTTGACGAAGTAGGTTGGCATCGTAGTAGTAAAAAGGAGTTTGGAGTGCTCCAAACTTATCCATGGGAAATGTTCCTTTCATCTGTTATCTTTTTTATAGTTTCTTGAGTCTACTTGAAAATTACTGTTATAAGAAGTCGTTTCGTACAGAGAGTCTTGAGTGGGAATAGAGTCTTCAAATCGATTTTATGGAGGGCTTTCTTTGAGTTATCAAGTGCCCTTGAGGCAAAGCGAACCTTAATGAATCTCCTCCCATTGTTCTCTCTCGAGCTTAGAGTTGTGGCAACTGCAAACATTGGTTGTGCAATGAAAATAGCATACGTCTATTTGCAGTGGAGCTTTCCCCCATTTTAGCTCTTTAACTCCCTCATTGTATTGTTTTTGTATGCAAAAAAACGCTTTCAACTACTATAGAGCAGTGAAAGCGTTTTGGATACTCTTTGAGCTTTATTTATTGTTAAATAAATGATTGCTAAGTGATTGTAGCGCTGACTTTTTATCACTCTCTCTAATCAAGAAAGAGATGTTGTAGTTGCTACCTCCGTATGAAATCATACGTACAGGTATGTGACGCATAGCATCAAGTGCTTGTGCTTCAAAGCCAATATTTTCCCAGTTCAAATCACCTACTACGCAGATAATACACATATCGTGATCTACTGTAACAGTACCATACGTCTTCAAATCGTTCAAGATTTCGTTTAGATGTTTGGTGTTGTCAATTGATACAGATACCCCTACTTCTGAGGTACAAATCATATCAATAGAAGTGTGGTAGCTTTCAAAGATTTCAAATACTTTGCGCAAGAATCCGTGTGCCAATAACATACGGCTTGATTTAATCTTGATAGCTGTGATATTATCTTTGGCAGCTACAGCTTTTATTTTCCCTTTTTCTGTAGTGTTTGAAATCATTGTTCCAGCTGCTTTAGGCTCCATTGTGTTCAAAAGATGAACAGGGATGTTACCATATTTAGCAGGCTGTACACAGGTAGGGTGAAGAATCTTTGCACCGAAATAAGCCAACTCTGCAGCCTCGTCAAAATTCAACTGACGTACGGGTGATGTCTTATCTACCACGCGAGGGTCATTGTCGTGCATACCATCGATATCTGTCCAGATTTGAATCTCTGTAGCATCTACAGCAGCACCAATAAGTGAAGCAGTATAGTCGCTACCACCACGTTGCAAATTGTCTATTTCTCCATAGGCATTGCGACAGATAAACCCTTGTGTAATGTAAATTTCATAGTCAGGATTCATCTCTAGCTGTGTAGCTAGTTTTTCGCGTGTATATACCAAGTCAGGTTCTGCATTCTTGTCCGTACGCATAAATTCAAGAGCAGGTAGCAAAGTAGCCTTTACGCCTTGTTCTTGCAAGAAATTGGTTACCATATTCGTTGAGATAAGTTCACCTTGAGCCAGTACAACTTTCTCTTCGAAGAGAGTAAATATATCTTTCGTAAATGAACGAAGGTAGTCAAATTCAGATTTCAAATACTCCAGTGTTTTTTGCTTGTACTCTTGAGTAGAATAAAGTTCCTCTACATGTTGCTTATATTTAGCCTCCATGTTGTTGATGATCTCATTCGCACTCTCTGGGTTTTTTTTGTACAGGTAATCCGAAATTTCAACCAACGTATTAGTTGTTCCAGACATTGCTGAAAGCACCACAATCTTCTGTTCACCGTCAGTAATCAATTTGGCAACCTCTTGCATTCTCTGTGCTGAACCAACTGAAGTTCCTCCAAACTTTAAAACTTTCATTTTTCGTTCCGTATTTAAATGTTTCTATTTTGATAATTCGTCCGCAAATTTAGCAAAAAAAGTCTGAACCATCACTCTTACACCCTTAATATCTGGTAATAAAGAGGGAAAAGCCCTTTTTTTTCGTTAATCTCCCTTTTGGACATTGATGAGTTTACTTTGCAGTTCGTTTATTCTGAACTGTTAAGAGAGAAATCTGTAACCTCTTCTGCCCGATGGTGTTCAAAACGATAGACTGTACCTGGGTAGTTTTGTAGAATCTGCAGATTGTGAGTCGTCATGACAATGGTTGACCCTTGGGCGCAAATCGATCGCAATAGTTCGACAATCTGTTTGCTGGTTTCTGGGTCAAGATTACCTGTGGGCTCATCGGCTAAGATCAAGTCGGGCTTGTTTAGTATGGCTCTCGCTATCACGATGCGTTGTTGCTCGCCTCCAGATAGTTCGTGTGGCATTTTGTACCCCTTGGTACCCATGCCTACTTGTTCCAATACCTCAGTGATGCGTGCTTCTATCAGCTCTCTATTTTTCCATCCCGTAGCTCGTAAAACGAACTCCAAGTTACGCTGCACATTTCGGTCAATTAACAGTTGGAAGTCTTGAAAGACAATGCCTAGTTTGCGTCTTAATGCGGGTATCTCTTTACGCTTAATGGTACGTAGATTGTATCCCAATACTTCGGCTTCACCGCTTGCAATATCCAGTTCGGCATAGAGTGTTTTGAGTAGAGAGGTTTTTCCCGAACCTACGCTTCCTATGAAATAGACAAATTCTCCTGCCTTGATATCTATATTTACCTCCTCTAGTACGTGGTACTCTTGTTGGTTGATGTGTACGTTTTTATAGGAAACTAATATATTTTCCATATCAAGTTGTTGTTAATCGTGTTTTTTCCAATTGATATTGTGTCTTTCTTGAAGTTCTTGACACAAATCTTCTAATCGGTATCCTTTGGCAGTGAGCAACACGATGAGGTGATAAAGCAAATCTGCTCCTTCATAAATCATTCGTTCGTCAGTTCCGTTGCATGCTTCGATAACCATCTCTACTGCCTCTTCGCCTACTTTTTGAGCCATCTTATTGACCCCTGATTCGAAGAGTGAGGTGGTGTATGAGCCTTCGGGCATTTGCTTGTGTCGGTAGCTGATGAAATCTTGTAACTCTTTCAAGAAGAGAGTTTTCTCTTCATTCTTTTCACCCCAGCAGGTGTCGCTTCCTGTGTGGCAAACGGGGCCTGTAGGTAGCACTTGGATGAGTAGCGTATCTTGGTCGCAATCCTCTTTAATAGAGGCTACTTGCAGAAAATTTCCACTTGTTTCACCTTTTGTCCAAAGTCTATTTTTGGTGCGACTAAAGAAGGTTACGTTGCCTGTTTCTACTGTTTTTTGGTAAGCTTCAGGATTCATATAACCCAACATCAATACTTTTTGGGTTCTAATATCTTGTATTATGGCTGGAATAAGTCCGCCCATTTTGTCAAAATCGAGTTTCATAATAGATATGTTTTTTGTTTTGTTTATTTATTCTTTGCTCTCTATAAGGCATCTACAAGGGCTCTTTTGCCGCTCTAGTGACTCTATATACGAATCTACTTGAAAAAAACTTTTTAAGGAATTAATGCCACACAGATGTTTCTGATAGGGGTGAATCGCAAAAAGTGGATGTTACAAGGAGATTCATCTATAAAGTAAATCGTAGCACATTCATTGTGCTAAATAGCTCTACACGGTAAATGGATGGTCTTTGATATGGAGCATCCCCTTTAGATTCTCTATAGAATGAACCTTTTCTTGGCCTAAGAATTAGACCCTCACGTGTATACCTTGTTGGCAAAGATACGTTTTTAATTCGGGAATGGGTATTTCACCAAAGTGAAAAACACTAGCAGCCAATGCAGCATCTGCTTTCCCTAGGGTAAAGGCATCACTAAAGTGCTCTTTGGCTCCTGCTCCTCCCGATGCGATGACGGGTATTGTGAGTAGCTCGTGCAGTGTGGCCAGTGCTGAATTGGCATATCCTGTTTTTACCCCATCGTGGTCCATACTGGTAAATAGAATCTCACCTGCTCCTCGTTCGTTTGCCTCTTTAGCCCACTCAAAGAGTTCTCGATCCGTTTCGGTACGTCCTCCATTTAGGTAGCATTTCCATTGGTTCTCTTGCTGTTTGGCATCGATGGCTACCACACAGACTTGCGAACCAAAATGTTTGGCTATCTCATCGATTAGCTGTGGATTGCGCAGTGCAGAGGAGTTGATAGATACCTTATCTGCTCCTGCTTGCAAAAGTCGATCGACATCGCTTAATTCATTAATGCCTCCACCTACGGTGAAGGGGATGTTGATACGGGCAGCCACACGTTTGACTAAGTCAGTAAAGGTTTTGCGCCCCTCGTGGCTGGCTGTGATATCTAGGTAGACCAACTCGTCTGCTCCTTGTTGGCTGTAGGCTTCGCCCAATTCAATCGGGTCGCCTGCTGACCGCAATGCTAAGAAGTTGGTCCCTTTTACGGTTTGCCCATCTTTTATGTCTAGGCAGGGTATAATGCGTTTAGCTAACATAATGCGTTGTTTT
The DNA here is from genome assembly GCA_051658485.1 of Phocaeicola sp. Classification (GTDB taxonomy): domain Bacteria; phylum Bacteroidota; class Bacteroidia; order Bacteroidales; family Bacteroidaceae; genus Phocaeicola. The sequence continues at coordinate 3,266 of JBOFMR010000136.1, read as the reverse complement.
TGTTGATTAGGTTGTTGATTGCATCCAATGCAATGCTGATTACTCCCTTTTAAGTAAGTGAATACAATTCATTGATACTGTCAGAATTTAAATACCCCATTGTGGATATTCTCATCCTTTTAAATTGAACATTCACTGGATATAAATTAAAACTGTACACCTAACTTAATCCCCTTTTTTAATCTCATTCGGAGGTGAAGTGATGGGTGAGGAGCTCTCTTCTTTAGAAAAGAGTTGCTAGCTCCTTCATGGTGATTTTCCCCTCGTAGATGGCTTTGCCAAAAACAACAGCTGGTATTCCTGCCTTCTCTAGGTCGATCAAATCTTGTATTCCACTCACGCCTCCACTAGCGATAAGGTGCATGTATGGAAACTCCTTCATCACCTCTTTGTAAAGCTCTATGGATGGACCTTGCAACATTCCGTCGCATTTAATATCAGTACAAAGTACCTTGTGAATTCCCTCCTTGGTATATTTGTGTAGGAAGGGGAGTAGCTCTTCACCGCTATCCTCTAGCCAACCTTGCACGGCAATGCGCTTTTCGTTCACATCGGCACCTAGAATGATACGTTCACTGCCAAACTTCTCTAGCCATGAAAGGAATAGGTCAGGCTGTTTTACAGCAACGCTTCCTAGGGTGACCATCTCTGCTCCACTGTTAAAGGCTATTTGCAAATCTTCGCTGCTTTTGATTCCTCCGCCAAAGTCGATAATCAGTGAGGTGCGAACGGCGATTTGCTCCAATATTTGGTAGTTTACGATGTGGTGTGAAGCAGCTCCATCTAGGTCTACAATATGCAGGCGATGTATGCCGTGTGCTTCAAACTCTTTGGCAACCTCTAGTGGGCTTTCGTTGTATATTTTTTGAGTGGCGTAATCACCTTGCGAAAGGCGTACACACTTTCCATCTATAATGTCTATGGCGGGTATTAATTCAATCATTGTATTGTTGTTTTCTAGGACGACCCTTATGAGCTTTTCTCCATCCCTTTGGGTTGATAAAGGTGTAAGATAGCCGTAAATAAGAAGAGGCCAATTATTGAATTGGGTTGAATATTAGGTTCTTTCTAAAAAGTTGCGCAAGATACGTTCGCCTACTTTCCCGCTTTTTTCGGGATGGAACTGCGTAGCATAAAAATTATCTTTGTGCAGTGCAGCGCTATAGGGATGAATGTATGTGGTTGTTGCAGCGGTATGTTCTGAATGGATAGGCACGTAATAGCTGTGAACAAAGTAGACAAACTCCTCGTGAGTGAATCCCTCAAAAAGGGGAGTGTTACTCTTCTCAATGGTGTTCCATCCCATGTGTGGCACTTTTTGTTCGTGGCTGTTGGTGATAAAACGCTTTACGGGCAGATCAAAGATACCCAAGCAATCCACATCGCCCTCTTCTGAATGTTGACACATCAGTTGCATCCCCAAGCAGATGCCTAGCACCGGTTGTTTCAGATCTTTGATGAGCTGATCCATCTTGTTGGAACGTAGATGCTCCATGGTGGTTCTAGCTTGACCTACTCCGGGAAATATAACCCTATCTGCTGCCTTGAGCAGCTCTTTGTTGTCGGTCACTACAGGCTCTATGCCCAGCCTTTGAAGTGCGTGGGTCACTGAATAGAGGTTTCCTGCATTGTACTTAACGATGGCTACATTCATAATTTAATTAAAGATTACAGTTTTGTTTTTGTAGGCTAGTACTTTTCGCTCAATGTGCTTTTGTACGGCTCTAGATAGGACTATCTTTTCCAAATCTTTTCCTTTGCTCACCAACTCTTGAATAGAGTCTTTGTGAGTGATGTGCACAACATCTTGTTCGATGATGGGACCTGCATCTAGTTCGCTAGTGACGTAGTGGCTAGTAGCTCCAATTATTTTCACTCCTCTTTCAAAAGCTGCATGATAGGGTTTTGCCCCCACAAAAGCAGGTAGGAAGGAGTGGTGTATGTTGATGATGCGATTGGGGTAGGCCTCGATGAAACTTTCGGATACGACTTGCATATAGCGAGCCAATACAATGAAGTTTACCTTGTGCTTTTGTAATAGTTCCATCTCTAGCTTTTCTTGTTCGAGCTTGTTCTCTTTGTTGATAGGGAAGAGGTGGAATGGGATACCAAAACGCTCTGCTACATGTTGCAAATCGGGGTGATTGCTAATGATGAGTGGAATCTCTACATTCCATTCACCAGCCGTATAGCGTGCCAATAGATCGAATAGGCAGTGTGATAGTTTCGAGACAAAGATAGCCATACGTGGTTTGGTATCTGAAAAATAGAGGCGAAACTTCATATCATACTTTTGTCCATAGAGGGTATCGAAATACTCTTCGATTCGATTGCGAGGGATGAAGAACTCATTCAACTCCCACTCTATACGCATGAAGAAGATATTTTCCACACGGTCTACATATTGGTCCAAGTAGACGATGTTTCCTTTGTTGATGGTTATAAAATTAGTTACCTCTGCCAAGATTCCAGGTTGGTCGGGGCAATAAAGCAAAAGTTTTGCAGTTGTATTCATACCGAGGTGTTTTTATATTTTTGTTTCTGATTGTCATTAACTAATGGCGCAAAAATAGAGAATTATTGTTTAAATTGCATCTTTTCTGACAAGAAGTTTCTTTTGATACTCTTTTTTCTTACAAAAACACAATTCGTAGATTTGATAAATTCGTGATTGAGCAAAAAAAAACAAGAATTTATTTGCAGATTAAAAAAAAGGCTGTATCTTTGCACCCGTAATCACAACAGAGGTTGTACGAAAGGTTACAAAAAAGAACTGGTGCGTTAGTTCAGTTGGTTAGAATACCTGCCTGTCACGCAGGTGGTCATGGGTTCGAGTCCCATACGCACCGCATAAGCTCAATTACTTATTCAATAAGTGGTTGAGCTTTTTTTTTGTTTGCTAATTTGCGGAGCCGAGCTCACGGCGCCGTTTTGTATTAGATGAACGCTAAGCGGCTAAGCTGAATCTAGTAGCGCATGCTAGATAAAAAAAGATTGCTTTCCGATAAAACTTAATGCCTTTAGAAAATCACTTGATTTTCCTATAATAGAATCTATTGTCGAGTAAATAAGCTTCAATTTAGGTATATTCTGTTGAGTTTCTTACAAAATCATTAGCCAATGAAAAGAGGTATCCATCCGAATTCTGCCGTTGCCTGTGCAATATCGCCTCAATAGTACTTCCGGTACTATTTCTAGTCTGTCCGATAGTTTTTTGGTAGTAGCTTTTTAATTTCTTCTTCCGTAGAATCTTGTTTGATTTTTTC
>JBOFMR010000135.1:0-1028 GCA_051658485.1 Phocaeicola sp. | reverse complement strand
TTATTTGGTGTGGCTACGGATTCAAGGGTTGAACCAACATTCTCTGTATGTGGACCTAGGTTAGTTATCGTACCATTTAGACCTGCCGCAAAGGTTACGATATGCTGAACAATAAATTTTGCAGTATAATTATTACCTGCAGTTGCTTCCGTAAATGTAACACTTAAAGTATTTCCATTTACGGTGATGTCCCCTTCTGTTACGAGCTTCTTCTCTTCATCGTACCATCCATCAAAAACAGAACCATCATTTGGTGTGGCTACAGAGGAGATTGTACTTCCCGCATTGCCAGTCTGCACACCTTCGGGGCCTACAGTTCCGTTATCATCTGCCGCAAAGGCAATACTCATTCTTGTAGGTGCTTCCACAACATGATCCTCTGAGCAGCTACTCATTGCTAGAATGACTGAAAGAACAAAAAGTATTGATTTTATTAATTTAAACATAACTAAAATAGTATTTGTGTATTATTTGTGATTATCACAGTGCAAATGTAATAAAAATAAATATATTAAAAAATATTATATAATTCTACGCATCTTGTATTAATAAATGTTTGCAAACATACCTAGTAAAGGGCTCACCCGATAAACCCTGGGGACTACACATATAATTTCATTAGCCTAAAGAGGAAGAACTCTATATCAATTACGGCTCACCCGTAAAAGTTGTGGGATGGTATTCTTTTTGTTCATTTTGTCGTCTGTTTCCAATCCCTTTTTTAGTATGCTATTACCCTTTTAGAGAGCCTAAAACTCTCTTCTACTTAAAATAAAAGAGCAAAAAAAAGCTTCAATTCTTCACACACTCTAATTATCAATAGGTTATGGTGAAGAGAGTAGAAAATAGTCTTCACCAAACCTTCACTAAAGAATCTTTATTGACCCAGTTTTGCTTGGGGCCAATTTTATCAGGTGAGCCGAATTTCTTCAACAACCGTGCGACTAATGCATCGGCAGAATGTTTAAATGCAAAGCTAAAAAAGTTTAGGGTCGATTTAAGAGGGGTGAATGATATACCATTCTTTC
>JBOFMR010000134.1:0-2629 GCA_051658485.1 Phocaeicola sp. | reverse complement strand
TTTAAAGAATTTCAGGTGTATGGTTACCGAGGGGAAATTGGCGCGGATGCGTCGATCGCTTGGGATTCAGAAAAACCAACTCTTTTGATGGATAATGTAAAAGTCACCAAAACGGGTGATGCATGGGAAACTGTTTCTCCTACTCCTTGGCCTACTGCAGGTACACACGTACAGTTCTTTGCCTTTTCACCTGCTGCAAGTGCTGAAAGCGGTATCGGCTATGCAAAAGATAAAATTACTCATGAGCCTGCTCTTAGCTTTACAGCGCAAACGAAAGTAGACAAGCAAGTCGATTTGCTTTATGCACAGTCGAAAGAGATGGAAGCAGCTGCTACGGGTGCTCATAGCAAGGTGAATTTAACTTTTACCCACGCGTTGACGAAGGTTAAGTTTTCTGCTAAAGTTCAGCCCAACCAAGAGTTGTATCTTAGTGGACTCTCTCTACACAACTTGGGTAAAGAAGGTAGTTTTGCTTACACTACAGGAGAATCGGTAGAGGGAAAATGGAATACAGAAGTAGCTGCAAACGACAGCTTTGCAATTGCACTTTCTGGTGATCCAATAAATCCTATCACGAGTACGGAAGCTGTAGATGTTACTGCGAAGGATGGTGCTACTTTGGTTATTCCACAAAAGCGTGAGAAGGTGAATGTTTCTGCTCCAGCACCGGGATTGTTTACAGGGAATACAGAAAATAGCTACATCAAGATGGTCTACTCGTTGAAAAATACAACAATTGGTGATTGGATTGTGGGTAAAGGTTCTGAAGTTGAAAATCAAGTTGTAGCTTATATTCCTGTAGATGTTGCTTTTGATATGAATCAAGTGGTTAACTATGTTATCAACTTCGGTACTGGTAATGGTGGTTATGATGATGGTGGTAACCCCATTATTGATTCGAAAAATATGATTCAGTTTGATACTAAATTAACTGATTGGGATGCAGAGACCCCTATCGACCCAACTCCAACACCAACACCTCCGGTAGAAGGGGGAATACACTTTGAGTCTTCAGACGAAACTTTGGGAACGGTAGATAATCCTGGAGGAACAGGGGTTATTGGAGATCCATTTGAGTCTACGGCAGCAGCTAAAGAGAATTGTACGTTTGAAGGCTGGTTCGTGGAAGGTCAGCCAGTAGTAGCAGGTGACGATATTACCATTACTGGGAACACACTAATGGTGAAATTAACGGAAGAAACTGGAGGGAAAACCTATACAGCGAAATTCGAACAAGCTGCCCCAGAATTTAGTTTTACCATTAAAACAACAGCTGCTAACACTAAATATTCTCTTCCCTTTGGTATCAGCGGTGCTACTGGTGATTACGAATTGACCGTTAATTGGGGAGATGGAACAGAAATCCAAACAATTGCAGCAAGTACACCTTTGACTAGTAAAATAGAGCATACTTATGCAGTAGCAGGAGAATTTACCATTACCATTACGAGCTCGGAAACAGATTATACCAAAGCGCAAATGCCTATGGTAAGCTGGAAAGAAGATACTCGATTAATATCCATAGACACACCACTACTCAACACAGCAGTAACTGACTTTAGTGATGCGTTTTATGATTGTTCTTCTCTCACATCTATCCCTGAAGGTTTATTTAAATACAACACAGCAGTAACTAACTTTAAAGACGTGTTTCGTCGTTGTACTTCTCTCACCACTATCCCTGAAGGTTTATTTGCTAACAACACAAAAGTAACGAGCTTTTATGGTGTGTTTCAAGGTTGTACTAAAGCAAAAGCGAATGTCAATATTTTTTGTGATGAAGCAACAGAGAAAAATACTCGGTTTAGTTCGGTAACGTCAAAAATTGATTTTACATGGGCATTTTATAATGTTGGATCTACATTAAGCGATGTAAGCGAAAGTGTTTTTCCAGCTTTGTGGGAATACGACTACCATGAAGACCCATCTAAAAGGCAATGTTTTAGAAATGCTAAAGCAAGTAATTCAGATGCCGTAGCTACTGAATGGAAAGAATAACAATTTTCCCATAGTCATTTAATATTAGACCGCTGCTTTTAACCAAGCAGCGGTCTTTTTTTTGTTTATTCGGTATGGGTGGTGAAATGATAAAAAAGATGGCAAACTGTTGTTTTCATTAAATAAACATGTATCTTTGTTTAATTATATGAATATAACCTACTTTTTGTAAAGTTTTATTTATGTTTTAAAAATATTTACAGAGAATAATTGGACACAAACAGGCGTACGTATATACCGAGTTTAAAGTAAAAAGTTGCTGGATGAGCGACTAAGGCAGTTTGTCTCTTCTTCTTTTATATTTATCAACACTACACATAAAAAATGAGTAAAAAATTTCTTCTTCCCATTGTTGCTCTGGCATTAGCTGCCAGCAGTTGTACCAAGCACGATGTGCTAAGTCACAACCAATCAGGATTTGTAGATCCTACTTTAGTAAACTTTAGTGCCTATGCAGGTAAGTCAAGAGCTGCCTCTACTACTGCAGAGACATTTAAAGAATTTCAGGTGTATGGTTACCGAGGGGAAATTGGCGCGGATGCGTCGATCGCTTGGGATTCAGAAAAACCAACTCTTTTGATGGATAATGTAAAAGTCACCAAAACGGGTGATGCATGGGAAACTGTTTCTC
>JBOFMR010000133.1:0-24210 GCA_051658485.1 Phocaeicola sp. | reverse complement strand
GTCGGTTTTTACTGTAATTACAGTAAAAACCGACCACTCTATTTTGAAAGAACAATTGTTCTCTGATAAAACTTAACCCAACTTTGCCCCTATTATTTTATAATTTTCATAAAATCAGCACAAAACACTTTTTTGTATTTCTACTGTGTACTACAAATTCACCTTTTTGTCGATTCATGGCATATAGCGTACATTTTACATTCTTGGGCATAGGCGGTGTAAAGATGACTTGAATTCAACTTACAAATGCAACCAATTCGCTTGTGATTGTCACGTAGGATTCGGTAAGATTTTTTTTCAGAGGAGTGAAGAGAGAATTTCTCCCTTCGCTCCTCTGAATGGATAAATATTTCTATCTTCGCCTATGGTCCGTCCAAAGATTTAGTCTGCAGATATGAAACACTTAACCGTAGAACAAAGATCTACAATTTCTGCTATGCACCCAAAAGGGTATAGCCCAAAAGAAATAGCAAACACTATCGGTGTTAACAAGGGTACAGTTTGCCGAGAGTTGCAACGCAATTGCGATATGCGTAGTGGTAACTATGTAACGGAACTAGCACAACGCAAAGCCGACAAACGTAAGGCAGATAAGAGATACAAAGAGTCGCTGTACCTTGCAGGTACAGCGACGAGTAAAGAAGCTATTGAAGATAAGGATATAGCCCTGAGCAAATTGCTGGTAAAAGTCAGGTAGATGGTATATAGATGGTTTCTTACGAAACAATCTATCGATGGATATGGGAGGATAAGCGCAAAGGAGGCTCGTTACACAAATACCTAAGATGACAGGGAGGTAAATATGTCAAACGTGGTTCAAAGAGTGGAGGGAGAGGATTTATTCCTGGTAGAGTGGACATTGACCAGCGACCAAGTGTAGTTGATAATAAAGAGATATTTGGTGACTTAGAAATAGATACAATTACGGCGGACAATGGAAAAGAATTTGCAAAACACCCAGAAACAGCACAAAAGTTAGATCTATTTTTCTACTTTTGTAAATCCTATCACTCGTGGGAGCGTGGAGCTAATGAGAAGACAAATGGACTTATTAGGCAATAGATCCCAAAGGGTAGAGATTTTAGTGAAGTAACCAACAAAGAGATGAAAAGGATTGAAAACATCCTCAATAATAGAGCTCGAAAGGGGCTAGGATACCTCACACCAAATGAAAAATATAAACAACTTGTAAAACAGAATTCAGTTGCCTTTGCGAGTTGAATTCAGCTACAAAAGAGATGAACGACAAAACAATTTTCAACTATGAAAGCAGTACTACTTGCAGGAGGATTTGGTACCCGGCTCAGCGAAGCAACTAACTTGATACCCAAGCCAATGGTAGAAATTGGTGGAAAACCCATTTTGTGGCACATTATGAAGAGCTACTCTGCACACGGAATTAATGAATTCATTATCTGCTGCGGTTATAAAGCTTATATAATCAAAGAATATTTTGCTAACTATTTTCGTCACAATAGCGATATTACCGTCGACTTGAGAAATGGGAAAATCACCGTTCACAATGCTCCTGATGAGAAATGGATCGTTACCTGCATTGATACAGGATTAAATACCATGACCGGTGGTCGAGTAAAACGAATACAAAAGTATGTGGGAAATGAACGCTTCTTACTTACTTACGGAGATGGAGTGGCTAATTTAGACATCTCAGACACCATAAAAAAACACGAAGAGAGCGGTAAGGAGATCACGGTTACAATCTATCAACCTAGTGGTAAATTTGGAGCATTAGACTTGGCAGAGGATGGAAGTGTAAGATCATTTCAAGAGAAACCTGCTGGCGATGGTTCATGGATTAATGCAGGTTATTTCGTGTGTGAGCCTACCCTATTCGATTACATCACAGAAGGTGATAATACCATTTTAGAACGCTCGCCATTAGAAAATTTAGCACGAGATGGCAAAATGAACTCTTACAAACACCGTGGTTTCTGGAAGCCTATGGATACGCTACGTGATAATTCAGAACTAAACGAAATGTGGGACAACGGAAAAGCACCTTGGAAAGTATGGTAGATTTATCAATATACAGAGGAAAAAGGGTATTACTAACAGGGCACACAGGCTTTAAAGGCTCGTGGATGGCTATTTGGCTACATTCGCTGGGTGCTCGCGTAATAGGGTATTCCCTTGATCCCTATTCAGAAAATGACAATTTCGTATTGAGTGGCATTGGCTCTAAAATAGAGGCAGATATACGAGGTGATTTGTTAGATGTAGCAAAGTTACATGCCATATTCGAAGAGCATCAACCCGAAATGGTGTTTCACCTAGCAGCACAACCCCTTGTGCGACTCTCGTACGAATGCCCCGTAGAGACCTATCAAACCAATGTAATGGGTACTATCCACGTAATGGAAGAGGTGCGAAAGTGTGCGGCTACCCAAGTGGCTGTACTGATTACCACCGATAAGTGTTACGAAAACAGAGAACAGTTGTGGGGTTATCGTGAAAATGAAGCAATGGGTGGATATGACCCCTATTCCTCTTCGAAAGGGGCAGCCGAAATAGCGATTTCGTCTTGGAGACGCTCCTATATGAATCCAAATAGTCACGAAAAGCATGGTAAAGCCATTGCATCTGCTCGAGCAGGTAATGTCATTGGTGGAGGTGATTGGGCACTGGATCGCATCATCCCCGACTGCATCCGTGCACTCGAAGCAAACCAAGCGATAGAGATCCGTTCACCTCAATCCATTCGTCCGTGGCAACATGTATTAGAGCCCATCGGTGGTTATCTAACACTCGGTGCTAAGATGTTGGAGAATCCAACCCGCTACTGCGATGGATGGAATTTTGGTCCCAACCTTGACTCTATCGTACCTGTCTGGGAGATTGCAGAGATGGTCGTGGCAAATTATGGAAAGGGTACTCTACACGATGTAAGCGATCCCAACGCCCTACACGAAGCCAAACTATTAGCACTCGATATAACGAAAGCTCGTTTTGAGCTGGAGTGGAAACCGAAATGGGAGATAAAGCAAACCATCGAAAAAACAGTGGAATGGTATGCCAAGTACCAAACGGAAGATGTTTATGAATTGTGTTTAAATCAGATTAAAGCGTATACTCAATGAATACAAGAGAAAAAATATTAGAATTAGTAGAACAATATTATAACGAAGAGTTTGCAGCCAAGAAGAAACCATTTACCGAAGGAGATAGAATAAGCTACGGCGGTCGATTCTTTGACGAGAAAGAGATGGTATCATTGGTTGATTCATCACTTGACTTTTGGTTGACAACGGGTCGTTTTGCCGATAAGTTCGAAGCAGATTTTGCTAAGTTTATGGGGGTAAAGTTCTGCTCATTAACCAACTCAGGCTCGTCTGCCAATCTATTGGCCTTTATGACACTTACCTCACCCAAGCTTGGCGACAGAGCTATTAAGCGTGGCGATGAGGTGATAACGGTAGCTGCTGGATTTCCTACTACGGTGACACCGGCTATCCAATTTGGTGCTATCCCTGTATTTGTAGATGTAACCATACCCTCTTACAACATTGATGTAACGAAACTAGAGGAGGCATTATCGCCCAAAACGAAAGCGGTAATGGTGGCTCACACCTTGGGTAATCTTTTTGACCTGGGTGCAGTGAAAGCTTTTTGTGACAAACACAACCTTTGGTTGGTAGAGGATAACTGCGATGCCCTAGGAGGTAAGTACCTGATAGATGGGGAGTGGAAATACAGCGGTACCATCGGCGATATAGGAACTTCATCGTTCTACCCTCCCCACCACATGACTATGGGTGAAGGGGGTGCAGTCTATACCAATAACCACAAGCTACACCGCATTGTAAACTCTTTCCGCGACTGGGGACGTGACTGTTGGTGTCCATCGGGCAAAGATGATACCTGCAAGGCTCGCTTTGTTCAGCAATTTGGAGAACTGCCCCGTGGGTACGATCACAAGTATGTATACTCGCACTTTGGCTACAACCTCAAGGTAACCGATATGCAAGCAGCCATTGGTTGCGAACAGTTGGTGAAACTTCCTGCCATTATCGAGGCACGTAAAAATAACTTTGCTTACTTGGTAGATGGCTTGCAAAAGTATGCTGATAAACTGATACTTCCAGTAGCTGAGAAGAATTCAGACCCTAGCTGGTTTGGCTTCTTAATCTGCGTAAAAGAGGATGCTGGCTTTACACGTAATGAGTTAGTGGCACATCTTGAAAAGAACAACATCCAAACACGTATGCTCTTTGCAGGTAACTTAATTAAGCACCCTTGCTTTGACGAGATGCGTGCTACGGGCGAAGGATACCGTGTAGTGGGCTCTTTGGAGAATACAGATAGAATCATGAAGGATGTGTTCTGGATTGGGGTTTATCCTGGTATGGATAAAGATATGCTAGACTGTATGATTGAGAAAATTGGGGAGGTTTGTAGATAAAATTTTAGCAATACTAAAAAATGAAACAGAGAGTAGCAGATTATATAGCCGACTTTATGGCTGCTAATGGAATTAAAGATGTTTTTACCATTACAGGTGGTGGAGCTATGCATCTAAATGATGCTTTTGGTCATCATACTGCACTAAAATGTACATACAATCATCACGAACAAGCATCTGCCATAGCAGCCGAAGCATATGCAAGGTTAAGCAATGAGATCGCATTGGTTTGTGTTACATCAGGACCTGGTGGTACAAATGCCATAACAGGAGTTGTGGGAGGATGGTTAGATTCTATCCCTATGTTTGTTATATCGGGGCAAGTTAAGTATGAAACGACCGTCGATTTTACTGCTCTTCCTATGAGACAACTGGGAGATCAAGAGTTCTACATAACTCGCTCCGTAGCGTGTATGACAAAGTATGCTGTAATGGTCACTGAGGCAGATACTATAGCTTATCACCTAGAGAAAGCTATGTACCTTGCTAAAAATGGAAGACCAGGACCTGTTTGGCTTGACATTCCACTAAACGTACAAGGAGCAATCATTGATACAGATGACCTGACACACTTCGATAAAAAAGAAATTGAAAAAGAAAGCGCTCTATCTTTCTCTGAGGAAGAAGCTAGAGAAATAATCAGTCACATTGAGCAGGCAAAAGCTCCTGTTATTTTTGCTGGAAGTGGTATTAGAGTGGGCAGTGCACACAAAGAGTTTATAGAGCTTATTGAAAAATTGCAAATACCAGTGGTTACTGCATGGAATGCACACGATCTACTTTGGGATAATCACTCGCTCTATTGTGGTAGACCTGGTACGATAGGAAACAGAGGAGGTAATTTTGTTGTTCAAAATGCCGACTTGCTACTTGTTTTAGGATCTAGATTAAACATCCGACAAATCAGCTATAATTGGGAAAACTTCGCTAAAAAGGCATATAAGATTATTGTAGATATTGACCCTGTTGAGTTGAAGAAGCCTACGATATCACCAGATATGGCAGTTTGCGCAGATGTAAGGATCGTAATGAAGAAACTTTTAAGCCAGCCTTATCAACAAAGTAATGTACATGCTAAATGGCTAAATTGGAGTAAAAATATTAATGCAAAGTACCCAATTGTTCAAAGTCGCTTTTTCACCAAACAAACCCCTATAAATCCGTATGCTTTCTTTAATCAACTTTTCTTGCAGTTAAAGCAAGACGATGTGGTAGTAGCTAGCAATGGTAGTGCCTGTGTATGCTCGTTTCAGTCGGCTATAATTCAAGAAGGACAACGCCTTTTTACAAATTCTGGTTGCGCAAGTATGGGATATGGCTTACCAGCAGCCATTGGGGCAGCTCTATGCACCCCCTCCAAAAGAGTAATCTGCTTGGAGGGTGATGGAAGTATTCAGATGAATATACAAGAGCTACAAACGGTTGTTCATAACAAGTTAGGTCTAAAGATTTTTTGGTTAAACAATGATGGATACCATTCGATTCGTCAAACACAAACCAATCTCTTTCAGCCACCTTTGTGTGGTGTAAATGGTCCAAATGGAATCAGTTTTCCACAAGCAGAAGCTATTGCTAAAGCATACGGGATTAACTATTTCAAAATAGACAAAATATCGACGATGGATAAGGTTTTAAAAGAGGTGCTAAAAGATAATAGCGCAGCAATTATTGAGGTAATAATTGACCCTGAACAGAGCTTTGAGCCTAAGTTATCAGCAAAAAGATTACCCGATGGAAAAATGGTTTCACCAAGCCTCGAAGATATGTTTCCCTTCATCCCTGCCGATGAGATGACAGAAAATATTTATAATTAAAAAAAAGTCTCATACTGTGTGAAAATGAATATAGGCATAGTAAATACAATAAAAAATGAAAGCAACATTACTTTTAGACTGTACCCTTAGAGACGGTGGATTTACTAACGATTGGCTATTTGGATTTGGTACCTTAAAGAGTACAATAAGCCGCCTAGATAAGGCTGGAGTTGATGTAATCGAAATCGGTTTGATAGATGATCGTAGAGCCTATGATGTAAATCGCTCAATCCTTCCTAATACAAAATCTTTTGCACCCATATTGGAAAATATCAAACTTCAACATAGCAAAATCTCAGCTATGATTGATTTTGGTACTTGCAGGATTGAAAACATTGAAGAGAAGAGTCAAACAAGTATTGATATAATACGAGTAATCTTCAAGAAAAAAGACATTGATGCAGCATTGATATACTGCAATGCAATCATGGAAAAAGGATACAAAGTATCTGTGCAACCCGTTTCGGTAACAAGCTATACAAAAGAGGAGTTTGAAGCTCTGATAGCAAAGATTAACAAGATAGCTCCCTATTCCGTTGCTATTGTTGATACATACGGACTTATGCACAATAAGGAGGTATTAACCTACTATAAGTCCTTAGAAGATAACCTTCTTGAGGATTGTGCGATTGGATTCCATTCACACAATAACTTTCAAATGGCTTACGCTAATTCCATTGCCCTTATTGAGAACAATAGCAAGCGTAAACTTATTATTGATGCTTCACTTTATGGCATGGGTAAGGGTGCAGGTAATGCTGCCACTGAGCTTTTAGCACAATATCTAAATGAAAACGAACAGAAGGAGTACGAAATATCTCAATTGCTAGAGTCTATCGATACAGATATTTTGAAAGAGTATGCTAAATCACCTTGGGGGTACTCCTTAAAATTCTTCATTGCAGCATCACAAGATTGTCACCCTGACTTTGTTTCTACTTTGATGAATAAGAAAAATCTCTCAGTTAAAGCTATTAATGAAATATTAAGCCAGCTACCCAGAGAGAATAAATTAACATTTAATGCTGCACTCCTAGAAAGTCTATACCACAACTACCAAACTCAACTAGCAATAAATGACAATGAAGCTTACGAAAAGTTAGCTAGCGAATTAAAAGGTGCTAATGTTTTAATAATGGCTCCTGGAAAATCATTGGAAACAGCATCTGAGAAAATAAACAGCTATATAGCAAAAAATTCTCCAAAAGTAATCAGCATCAACTTTATGAATAGAGGATATGATGTAGATTATGTTTTTATGGGAAATCCTAAACGCTATAGCCAATTCTTTCACAAGATGTATACAGAGAAGGGAAAACAGAGGGTGATTTGTACATCGAATATTACTGCCTCTTTATTTCCTATTGACTTTCTATTTAATTTCAAAGATGTGCTGTTCGAACAGGAGCTAATCAGAGACAACCCTACCCTTATGCTTCTTAGAATTCTAAGTAAAATGGATATCGAAAATATAGCAATAGCAGGATTTGATGGATACTCAGCAGAAGAATGTAGCAATTACATCGGTGATTACGTGGAATTTTTGTATTGCGACGCAGATGTAGTAAAGCGAAATAGTTTGATAAAAACAGAGCTCGAAAAGATTGAAAAAGTATGTAATACCTGCTTCATAACTCCTACTATTTATAAATAAGAATTATGGTAAAACATATTATTTGGGACTTGGATGGAACTTTGATAAATTCAGAACCTGAAATTTTAAAACATCTAACTAGAGCCACAGAGGTAAGTGGAATTGATAATAAATTTAAAATAGCTAAATTTCGTATTGGTCCTACACTCAGAAAGGTGTTGTGTAATGCCTATTCGCAACTATCAGAGGATCAAATAGAGAGAGTTACGAAAGAGTTTAGAGAGTCATACGACAACTCTTCGTTTGATACAACACTACCCTTTGAAGGTATAGAACTCTTTTTCTCTCAATTAGACCCTAAAATAAAACACCATATTGTTACCAATAAACCACACTATCCTTCAAAACGAATAATAGAAAAATTGGGTTGGGAGAATCGATTTATATCCGTTTCTTCTCCGCAAAGAGAAAATGGTTCTCTTGCCTCTAAAACTGAGTTAATGAGTAATATCTTAACCCGTTTTAAATTAAAGTCTACGGAGGTTATCTCGATAGGAGATATGGATACGGATGCTAAAGCAGCCAAAGAAAATGGTATCTATAGCATAGGCGTAACCTGGGGAACTGGATCAAGAGAAGAGCTGGAATCAACCTGTGATATAGTGATTGATGAGGTATCAGAGTTGTACAGTACCCTAAACTTCTATTCGAATGAGTAAACAAATTATTATAACAGGAGCAACAGGATACATAGGAAAAACCATACTGGAACTTGCACTTAGCAAAGGATATGAGGTTGTTTGCTTAGTTAATCCAAATTCTACACGGAAGGACTATATCACAAAATCTCCAAAGGTGAGGATTCTGGAGTGTTCTATGGATGAATATAAAAATTTAGATCGTGCAACTCTTCCAGGAGAGTACGAACACTTTTTTCATCTAGCTTGGGCAAATACTACAGGTATAGAACGGGATAATGCATACAGCCAAATAAGAAACATAGAGTACACCATTGACGCTTTATACCTCGCTCATAAAGTGGGATGTAAAAGTTTTATAGGAGCAGGAAGCCAAGCTGAATTTGGTGTTGTTGAAACAGGAATAAATCTTAATTCAACAACTCCATGCTATCCAACAAGTGGTTATGGCATAGCCAAACTGGCAGCAGGCAAGCTCTGTAATCTTACTTCCAGTCAACTTGGTATTAAATTTAACTGGATACGAATATTAAGTATCTATGGAGTGGGTGATAATAAAAATTCACTTATCTCATACGTTACAAATGAGTTAAAAGCAGATAACAGCCCATCCTTGACAAAGTGTGAACAGATATGGGACTACTTAAATGTAAATGATGCTGCATCGGCCTTTTGGTCTGTTGCCAAAAAGGGTATTGTTGGGAAAACATATGTATTGGGATCAGGAGTAGGTAAACCATTGAAAGAGTATATTGATGAAATTTACACACTGTGCGAAGCAACCTGTGAAGTAGGCTTTGGAAATAAAAATTATTACCCTCATCAACCCATGTATTTGGTAGCAGATATATCGGAATTAATAACGGATACAGAGTGGAAGCCCACAGTAACATTCAAAGAGGGAATTAAACAGATGATAAATAAAGAGTGATAAAACAACTTCTAAAAAAAGCAGGCATAGATAAAGCTGTTTTTTTTTACATCAGCTGCAAGAATCTTTCAAGCATTTGGGGGAATCATCTCAGTTACCCTAGTTGCTACGCATTTAACGGGTGTAGAGTAGGGCTTTTACTATACATTTGCAAGCATACTAGCCATCCAAGTTTTTTTCGAGCTTGGACTCGCAGGAATTATTACTCAATATGTTGCACACGAAAAAGCACACTTGGAGGAGAGAGATGGAGTATTAGTAGGGAGCGAGAAGCATAAATCTAGACTTGCCTATTTATTGCGTTTTTGCATCCGTTGGTACTCTGTTCTAGCTATAGCTCTTTTTGTGATAAACTCGATTGTAGGTGGTATTTTATGCATGCTATCTACTGTAGGACTAGGAAATTATTTTGGCGTTATAGGTATTACCTTTGGATATTTCTTAATAACTTTGGAACTAATGCCTTGGGGCTACTACATTTATAAAACAAAGAAAAAAATATGGCACTAGAAAAAAATATGCCTCTACTTTCTATATGTATTCCAACTTACAATAGGCCGAAACAAGTAGAAAAACAGATCAGAATTCTTCTACCTCAGCTCACAGATCGTGTTACTCTAACTGTTTACGACAATGATAGTACAGTTCCTGTTAAAACGTTATTTACTGATGAAGAGTTATCGAAATTTCAGCTAGTTGTAAATCCTTGTAATGTCGGTGGTGATGCAAACATTGCCAGATGTTTTGAGAATTGTAGCACAAAGTGGTTGTGGACATTATCGGATGATGATTGGGTAAAAGATAATTCAGTTGGTCTTATTTTAGACTACATAGATAAAAACAATGACAATCTATTTACTTGCTTTTGGGGTAATAGAAAAATAGAAATTGAGAGCTATGATGATTTCTGCAAGAACTTAACGACGGTGGAAACTTTTAGTGGAGCTTTTACCATGTCTTATTGTCTTTACAACATGAATAAACTAAAACCCTTTTTAAGGTTTTACTACGAAACAATAACAAGTATGTTTGGTACGCTTATCCTCGTCTTAAAGTATGGAGAACTGCACCAAAATACAAAATATTGCTTCTCAGATATAAATCTTATTGAGGAACACGACCCCAATGTAGGCTGGAATTATGTTAAATATATTCGTCAATCAAAATTGTTATTCATTGCACTAGACCCGGAACGAAAAAGTTTTTATAAAAGAACTGTCTTTAGGGGATACTACCAATGCATATTACATTTGATTAAAATAGATAGAGAAGCTAGTAAAGTAAAAAGGAAAACACGCATTTTTTACCTTTTCCAGACCATATTCTCTCAAGGAATAATTAGCTCTATGAGGTATAATGGGCTTAGAATTGCTAAACTTTTATCAAAACTTTTACTGAAATTTTAGTGATCAATCTTCACAATCCCAATCATACCACAGAAATGAATGCAGCACTGTTAATACGAAAGAAATGAACGACAAAAAAAATACACAAAAACTAGTTAGCATAATAATAACCTGCTACAATGATGGTGATTATCTATTAGAATGCCTAGAATCGGCTTTAAGCTCTACCTATTCAAATATAGAAATTATAATCATCGATGACTGTTCGAGAGATAAGAAAACCCGTAATATCTTGAAAGAAATCGCAAATGATCGAGTAAAGATTATTTGCAATGCAGAAAACAAAGGGGTTTGTTATAGTAGGGATAAAGCAATAAAAGAGGCATTGGGTGAATATATTCTTCCGCTTGATGCTGATGACTTAATTACAACAAACTATGTATCTGATGCGGTAGAAATTCTAACAGCAAATGACCAAATAGCAGTCGTTGCAACAAATTATGTTCTGTTTGGTATGATTGATAAAGAGGTTTACTTGGAGGAATTTTCATTACCTAAACTTCTTAAAAATAATATTTTCACGAATAGTTCTGTTTTTAGAAAAGCGGATTATAGTAGATGCGGGGGGATAAGCCAAAATATGACATTGGGATACGAAGATTGGGATTTCTGGATCAAATTACTAGCAAATGGTGGGGGTGTTGCATATTTAAGTGGCTTTAATTTTAAATACCGTATCAAAGAACCCAAGAAATCACGAAATGCTATTATAATAAAAAAAAAATATCATCCGATGCTCTTCAATAAACTCTGGGAAAATAATAAAGAGGTTTATAGCAGATACTATCAAGACCCCAAATCCTGTTTTGGGGATGTTGTAGTCATAGAACCATTAGGGAAAAAAATTAAAAGAAAAATAGCACATTTAATCAGCTCTTTAGTCAAAAAACTTCATTCTTGAATTCAACTTACAAATGCAACCAATTCGCTTGTGATTGTCACGTAGAATTCGGTAAGAAATTCTTTCAGAGGAGTGAAGAGAGAATTTCTCCCTTCACTCCTCTGAATGGATAAATATTTCTATCTCCGCCTATGGTCCGTCCAAAGATTTAGTCTGCAGATATGAAACACTTAGCCGTAGAACAAAGATCTACAATTTCTGCTATGCGCCCAAAAGGATATAGTTCCCTTTCTTAGCAGACAGCAATAAAAAAGAATCGGTGTCGCACAGCCGTACAACAGGTGTCGCACAGCCGTGCAACAGGCGTCGTACGGCTGTACAACACTAGAAACAACCCCATGATTCATAAAAAGCTATTGCAAGATAAAACTTAATGCCTTTAGAGAATCGCTTGATTTTCCTATAATAGAATCTATTAGAGAGCAAATAAGCTTCAATTTAGGTCTATTCTATTTAGTTTTATTACTGTCCGATAAAACTTAATGCCTTTAGAAAATCACTTGATTTTCCTATAATAGAATCTATTGGAGAGTAAATAAGCTTCAATTTAGGTCTATTCCGTTGAATTTCTTACAAAATCATTAGCCAATGAAAAGACAAGCCCCTTTTTAAGGAATCGCAGCAACGTATTGATTATCAGATAACATAATGACTCGTACCATTTTTTACCGGACAGCAATAATTGAGTTTCTTACAAAATCATTATCCAACGCAAAGACAACCCCCTTAAAAAAACATCAGCAAGTCGCTGATGTTCAGATAGAAAAATGGCTCGTTCCCTTTTTATCGGACAGCAAGAATTGCAAGAAGACGAGAAGTGAGCTCATAGCTTCCTATAGGAAACCATTGCATTTGCTTGGTGAGTGGGCATAACTTGAAGCTCAGCTATTTGAATATGCTCTGGAAGTGATGCTGCAAAATAGACCGTTTCAGCTACATCTGCACCAGTAAGTGGACGAATTCCCTTGTACAATTGATCCGCTCTCTCTCGATCACCACGGAAACGAACCACCGAAAAGTTGGTCTCTACCAAACCTGGCTTTATGTTTGTTACACGAAGTGGCGTCTCCACTAAATCAATGCGTAAGCCATCCGACAATGCCTTTACTGCCGCCTTTGTGGCACAATATACAGAGCCGCCGGGGTAAGCTGCATCGCCTGCTATGGAGCCAATATTGATAATGTGTCCCCTATTTCGCTTCACCATTCCTGGCACTACCAAGCGAGTCATTGCCAAGAGTGCACGAATGTTGGTATCAATCATGACATCCCACTCATCCAAATTTCCTTCGTGCTCTTTATCTACACCGATCACCAAACCCGCATTGTTTATCAAAATATCAATATCTCTCCACCCATCAGGAAGCCCTTGCAAGGCCTCTACCATAGCAGAACGGTTACGTACATCAAAAGGAACTAGATAGACCTCAGCCTTATAGCTTGCCTCTAGTTCTTCTTTTAAAGCCTCTAACTTGTCTACACTCCGTGCATTTAAAAGAATGCGTGCGCCCTCTTTGGCAAATTTATGGGCACATCCCTCTCCGATACCAGCAGAAGCACCGGTAATTAAAACTATTTTATTCTTCATCGTTCAATTCTCTTTTGCGAAAAATTTCTTAAAGAAGAGGATTTGATAGTCAATCGAATTTCTCCAATATTTGCTATTATGTCCTCCTGGTCTGAGTATAAAATCGTGTGAGATTCCCTTTTCAACTAATTTTTTATGCAATGCCTTATTTACATCTAAAAAGAAATCATCTAATCCGCAATCAATAATCAGAGCAAGCTCACCACGGTGGAGCTGATCCACTTGATTAATAACTGTGTGTGATTCCCATGCCAAAGAACTCTCTTCAAACTTTCCCAATAATTTGTCCATCCCCCACGAAGTAGGAAAAGGGCGAATGTCTACTCCCCCACTAGTACTTCCTGCTGCACCAAACAAATTGGTATGACGAAAAGAGAGCCACAATCCTCCGTGACCACCCATACTAAGACCAGTAATTGCACGCCCACGTCTGTCAGCTATGGTAGGTAATTTCTTATCTATATAAGAGAGAAGTTCGCTTGATATAAATGTTTCATAACGGGAATTAGGGCACAAAGGACTGTCCCAATACCAACTATTTTTCCCATCTGGGCAAACAAAAATAATCCCCTCTTTATCTGCTATCTCAGGAAGATTCTTTTTCATGCCTAGCCAAGTAAAGGCATCTCCACCATAGCCGTGCAGCAGGTAGATTACTGGACATTTTTCTCCTTGAAGAGCTTTATTGGGGGTAATGGTGAGAACAGTCACTTCTCTGTTCATAGATAGGCTATGAACCTGAAGTGTATCTACTTTTGCTGCTTGCAGCGATACTACACAACAGAAACAGAGTAAAAAAAAGAGTTTTATTTTATTCTTCATGAGTTATATTTAGGATAAAAAGAGTTCGGATTACGCACCTTTGGAGTAGTCAATAACTATCAATGGATTACAGACTCTAGACATGTAGCAAGCAGCTGATAAGTAGCAGATTCATAGCCCTACTGAACAAGGGCAGGGATTGCGTAGACCCATCTGAATCTATTTTCAGCTAGGAGTCCCCTTGAAGCAGCCCAACAAGAGTTTATGAAACAATCCATAGAATGAAAATTTTTCATTCTATGGATTGTACTATTATTCGATTGTTATTGAATAGCTTGCCTCAAAAACCTCTTTCGAAGCCAAATGCTGCATCCATTTTCGATCTATAAAATCGCCATCATAACCCACTTCATCGCAACAGCCATACCACGGTTCGATACAAACGAAAGGAGCATCGGGACGTGAATTCGTAGGAGACCATAACCCTAATAAGGGGGCATCAAACTCCATTTTTAAATAGGGTTTCTTCTGTTTATCATACAAAACAATCTCTTTCACCTGACTATCTCCAAAAACATAGGTGTCACAATCAAATGTCGATGCAGTGATAGGCATCCACCCTTCAGAAAGAGTCAATGGATAACGTGTAGGGCTTACACACCCCTTCTCTACAGGAACTACATAGCTTAATTCACTCTCAGGAGAGAACCTAAAGTAACCACGTTCTTTACTCGCTGAATCAAAATCAGGAAGATTGAAAGCTGGGTGAGCACCTATCTGAAAAAAGAGATCTTCCTCACTTGGATTTTCAACTTTCCAGGAAACAATCAACTTATTAGCCTCCACCTTATAACCTATCCAAAGTACAAAAGGGAATGGAAACTTTCTCATTGTCTCTGGTGTACTCTCTAATTTATAGAGTAACTCTGTTTCAGTTTGCGAGATTAATTTAAAATCCATATCACGTGCAAACCCGTGTTGACCAATGGGATATGACTCGCCTTTGTGACGATATTCATCACCCCACACACGCCCTACGAGTGGAAACAAAACGGGAGAGCGACGATTCCAGTAGTACGCATCACCGTGCCAAAGATACTCTTTCTCCTCTTTTTTGATACTTTGCAACTCTGCTCCATAGGCAGAAACTTCAATAGAGAGTATTGAATTTGATATTTTTTCCATCATGCCATTCAGTTATTAGTAAGAATATTACCACACAAAAATAGGAAAAAAGAGATTGGTACAGTGAAAAAAAAAGAAAAAGGTCTATCTTTTCGCTCTGAAACGAAAAAATAGACCTTTTTCCTATAATCCTATTCTTTTTTTATTCTTCTAGCTCTGACTCGCCATCAATCAAACGGTCATGCCCTTTCAATGGAATAATCTTGCGTAAATCTACATCAAAATCAAGTGCAGAGTATCCAGGAATAGCAGCAGCACCAGATGATCCATAAGCCATTGTATAAGGAATATAGATGTTCCAATAGTCACCTTCATGCATGTATTGCAAAGCAGTTGTCCAGCCGGTAATAACTCCACCCAATACAAACTTCACAGGAGTAGCAAAACGAGGGTCATACTCCCCTGTATAGTTTTGGTCAAAGACCTTTTTATTGATTAATCTACCGCGGTAATTAACCAATACACTATCCGTTGAGATTGGTCTTACAGTCCCATTACCTACCGATTTTATTTGGCAATATACATACTCATCTGTAGCACCAACCTCGCCTATATTCAAATCAGGTAGCTTATAAGAACGAATCTTTTTCCATTGTCCCACTTCATCTCCTAGATTAGCATTGGCAACAGCAGCGATTGAATCAATGTAAACTTTATTACGAGCATCCCAATTGTCATAAGGGTCTACACTGCTCTCGCTACAAGAAGCTATTAGTAAGGGAAGTGCAAGCACACAAACTGCGAGCTTTTGAATAAATTTCTTCATCATTAATTTTATTGAAGCGTCTTTAAAAGCGCGGTTACACTCACTTTGTCAGCAACTAAGTTACGCAAATCAGCAATAGCTACACGCTCTTGTTGCATGGTATCTCGGTTACGCAAAGTTACACAATTATCTTCTAGTGTTTGGTGATCAATCGTAATACAGTAAGGAGTACCAATAGCATCTTGACGGCGATAACGCTTTCCGATACTATCTTTCTCGTCGTATTGACAGTTAAATTGGAACTTAAGATCGTTCATAATCTCACGTGCCTTTTCGGGTAATCCTCCTTTTTTAATCAATGGCATAATAGCCATTTTAACAGGTGCTAAAGCTGCTGGAAGGCGTAATACAACGCGTGTTTCACCATTCTCCAACGTCTCTTCGCAATAGGATGAGCTCATAATACTTAAGAACATACGGTCTACTCCAATCGATGTTTCTATTACATAGGGAGTGTATGATTCATTGATCTCTGGGTCAAAGTACTTAATACTCTTACCTGAATAAGATTCGTGTTGGCTCAAGTCAAAGTCTGTGCGACTGTGAATACCTTCTACCTCTTTGAATCCAAAAGGCATTAAGAACTCAATATCTGTTGCTGCATTGGCATAGTGTGCCAATTTATCGTGATCGTGATAGCGATAGTGGTCATCACCAAAGCCCAAAGCTTTGTGCCATTTCAAACGAATCTCTTTCCACGTTTTGAACCATTCCAATTCCGTTCCTGGCTTCACAAAGAATTGCATCTCCATTTGTTCAAATTCACGCATACGGAAAATAAACTGACGAGCTACAATCTCGTTACGGAACGCTTTACCTATTTGTGCAATCCCAAAAGGAATCTTCATCCGACCTGTTTTCTGTACATTTAGGTAGTTTACAAAGATACCTTGAGCCGTTTCTGGACGCAAGTATATTTTTGTTGCACCATCAGCTGTAGAACCCATTTCAGTAGAGAACATCAAGTTGAACTGACGAACTTCTGTCCAGTTCTTTGTTCCTGAAATAGGACAAGCAATCTCTTCGTCTATAATAATTTGACGCAACTCTTCCAAATTACCATCGTTCAATGCTTGTGCAAAACGTTGGTGAAGCGCTTCGCGCTTGGCTTGATTCTCAAGTACACGGCCATTTGTAGCACGGAATTGAGCCTCATCAAATGATTCCCCAAAACGTTTAGCAGCCTTAGCTATCTCTTTATTTATTTTATCATCGTACTTTGCTAGTTGATCTTCAATCAACACATCAGCACGGTAACGTTTCTTAGAATCTTTATTATCAATCAAGGGGTCATTAAAAGCATCTACGTGTCCAGAAGCCTTCCAGATAGTAGGGTGCATAAAAATAGATGAATCAATACCCACAATATTTTCGTGCAAAAGCACCATGCTCTGCCACCAATATTGTTTGATATTGTTTTTCAACTCCACGCCCATTTGTCCATAGTCGTAAACTGCGCCCAAACCATCATATATATCGCTCGATGGGAATACAAAGCCATATTCTTTGCAATGCGATACTAATTTCTTAAAAACATCTTCTTGTGCCATATCTTCTTTTTGTATCTCTATTATAGGATTTTACTTTCCGGATTAACATCTCTCAAAACAATTTACAAAGTAAGTGTTTTTTTCTGATATTGAATTATTTTCCTAGGTGATTATTGTTATTTTACATAGATAAAAAGGGAACACATCAACAATCGGTTAGATTCACTTTTTCAAATTTATACCCCAATCGCTTCAATTCAAGTGCTGCACCAATTCGATACATCACCTTTACAGCACGAGCAAAAGCATGAAAAGCCATCGGGCTTTGTGGCTCTATCTCTTCTCTACGAATAAGCGTAACCACCGTTTGTCCACAGCTGCGAATCATATTTTCTAAATCCTTGGCCTCTTTGCCATCCAAAGGCAAGCCCAAAAGATCGCGTACAATGTGTTCGTCCATATCGTCAAAACCTTGTTCTCCGTAAAAATAGGTATAACCTGCTTTCGAAAAGGTAGCCCAATGTGTATCCCACCCAAAAGCAACTGCTAACCCCAAGTAGGAGGCCCAAGAGACAGATACTGTAGGATATTCGCTGATCTGTAGCACAGCATCTGCTACATACTCGGGTGCCAATTCATTCCAGTGGTTATCAATATCCTCTGTGGTTAGAAGTACGCCATTCAACATACCGTATGAGGTACACAAACGAAGCAACTCTTGCTCTATCTTCTTCTCGAAGTTATCTAAATAAGGTTTATCTACCATAGCTTAGTGAATCTTTTTATTTGTGCAAAAGTAACTTTTTTGAATGAGAATGACAAGTAGATAACTGAACAGAGAAACGACTCCACTCAATAAAAGCGACTCACCCCCTCTTTCATAGGGTTAGATGCAGAGACAAAAAAAGATTTCTCTCCCTACTCATTCTTCTGAGTAAAGAGAGAAATCTTATTTAAAGATTGGCCAAAAGCCTTTTTAGAGTTTAAAAGACGCCAACATTAAGATGCATCTCCAAAGTCTAAAAACTATTTTTTAGAATGACTGCATGTCACACAATTTCTTATAATAACCATCCAATGCTAATAACTCCTCGTGTCTGCCTCGTTCTACAATAGTACCTTCATTCATTACACAGATTTCATCTGCATTACGAATAGTAGACAAACGGTGCGCAATGGCAATGGTTGTACGATTCTTCATTAACTTTTCCAATGCATCTTGTACCATGCGTTCGCTTTCCGTATCAAGAGCTGAAGTAGCTTCATCTAAAATTAAGATAGGAGGATTCTTCAATATGGCACGAGCTATACTAAGACGCTGACGCTGTCCACCCGACAATTTTCCACCTCTATCGCCAATAAAACTATCATAACCAGCCTCAGTTGCCACAATAAATTCGTGTGCATTGGCTATCTTGGCCGCCTCCACAACCTGTTCTAACGTAGCATTCTCGACTCCAAAGGCGATATTATTAAAGAACGTATCATTGAAAAGAATAGCCTCTTGATTGACATTACCCATAATGGCACGCACATCATGAAGTGTGGCATCTTTTACATTCACCCCGTCAATCAAGATCTCTCCCTCTTGTACATCGTGATAGCGCGGAAGCAAATCGACTAACGTTGACTTACCCGAACCTGATTGTCCCACCAAAGCGACGCTTTTTCCTTTGGGTATAGTCAAGTTGATATTTTTCAACACCCACTCATTCTCATACTTAAAACTCACATTACGAAACTCGATCTTATCTTTTACTGGTGCTATCGGTGTAGGATTATCGACTATACTCATCTTATTTTCAGCCAATAATATTTTATCGATACGCTCCATACTAGCCAATCCCTTAGGGATATTATAACTCGCTTTTGAAAACTCTTTAAGAGGATTGATTACGCTGTAAAGTATAACCAAATAAAAGATAAAAGAGGGGGCAGTAATAGAGTCGTGATTATTAAGAATCAACACACCACCAAACCACAATACAATAACAATAAGAAGAGTTCCTAAGAACTCACTCATCGGATGAGCCAATTGCTGGCGTAGATTCACACGATTTATCGTATCACGAAACAGGTTACTTGTCTTCAAAAAGCGAGAGCTCATCTTACCCTCCGCATTAAACGCTTTTATTATACGTAGCCCCCCAAGAGTCTCCTCAACTTGCGACATCAAATCGCTCCATTGCCCTTGTGCTAACAAGGAACCTCGTTTCAACTTTTTACCCACTTCTCCCATAATCCATCCCATCAGTGGAAGAACTGTTAAAGTAAAGAGAGTCAATTGCCAGCTAACAGCAACCAGCGTTCCAAAATAGAAAAGAATCAAGATTGGATTCTTAAAGAGCATATCCAATGATGACATTATCGAGTTTTCAACCTCATTCACGTCACCACTAATACGTGCCATAATATCTCCTTTACGTTCTTCTGAGAAAAAGCCTATGGGCAAACTAAGGAGTTTATCATAGATTTGCATACGAACATCCCGTACAATACCTGTTCGCATAGGAATCAGAGTTGCCGAGGATAAGAAATAGCAACCCGTTTTGAAAAAGGTCATAAATGCCAAGAAAAGTCCCAAGAGCAACAAAGCTGTACTCGCTCCATATGTATTAATCATCTCAGATACATAGTAGTAGAAGTTATTCACAATTGCATCTTTCAATGATTCAGCAGATTCCCAAGGTATAAATGTATAACTGGTATCCTCCATCTTAAAAAGAATCTGCAAGATAGGGACAAGTAAAGTAAACGAGAAAACATTAAGAATAGCCGAAAGGATATTGAAAATAATGTTTTGTATTAAGTGTTTCTTATAGGGAGGAACAAATCGGCGAAAAATGCGTATAAACTCTTTCATAAACGTTTCTAATATTGATGGTCTTTGGGGTCAAAGTTACAAAAAAGATTAGGAAAGCCTCTCCAATAGAGAGGCAAAATTTTATTTAAAACAGACCATAACAGCTACAATCTCTTTTAGAAGCTACTGTGCACCAACCATTTTTAAGATTTTAATCCATGTTTTTCATTAAAAGCACGCTTCCTTAATCTTTCACGATGCATGAGAGTAAATAAACGAATGGCACGTTAAGGTCATTGTCCAATCTAATCCAACTTTCAACGACCCCTATTTCGTTCGGTCGCACTCTGTAACGCATTCGTTCGGTCGATGCTTTGTCCTATAAATCTTTATTTCCTTAAAATGATTCATTTTTCAGTCTCAATTCGATACTATATACCTTGATTCTCTATTCCCAAGAGTAGGATTGAAACGGAGCTACACATTAAAGTGCAGCCCACATAGGGTAGATACAATGTTCTAACCAAAAGTATGTTACAAAGTGCATTTAGCAAGAATCAAAAAAAGGAATCATAGAGTATCAGCGAATTGTAATTTTATATAAAAATAAAATCAGCAGGGAAATTACGACAACTCATTTTAGAGGTAAAAGTGGGGCTAAAAGAGATTATTAAAATTCAAAGAGCATTTGTTGGGTTACATAATTAAGGGGGGGGATACCTATTAAAAGGGGCTGTTTTGCAAACAATCAATAATCACCTTGCTGATTAAAAGAAAGAAATTCCATCCTTTTAAACTTATTTTTTATACATTTGTTTATCGGATATGTGCTGAACATTAAAAGTGTCAACTGCAAAAGAGATAAATAGCTAACTATCAATAGAGAGAGTAACGAACCAATTCAACCACCTACTATTGTAGTACCTCTAAAGCAGCAAAGAGTACTCATCCACTATTTTGACGTTTTTAGAGACTCCTTTTGTCGTTCATCGACCTTTTGCCTCTCTATTCTCAGATAAATAGAGTAGAGCTCATCACACTAAAAAACTCAAAAGCCGATTTTAGAGAGTGTTGAATTAGACAAATTCACAACATCTCTTTGACTTTTATTTATTCTAACATAGAAACAAAAAACGATTATCAACCAATAGAGAGAGTGAAGAACGAGTAAAAAATTAAAGATACAATCTCCTTCTTAACTATCTAAAAAAGAAACACTGATGAAAAAAATAACCAAAGAAGAAGCCCTACTCTACCACTCGCAAGGAAAGCCAGGCAAGATAGAGGTAGTACCAACAAAACCTTATAGTACACAAACGGACCTATCCCTCGCCTATTCGCCTGGAGTAGCAGAGCCCTGCTTAGAGATAGAAAAGGATCCACAAACGGCATATGACTATACGGCAAAAGGAAACTTAGTAGCCGTTATCTCAAACGGTACTGCTGTTTTAGGACTTGGCGATATTGGCGCACTCAGCGGAAAGCCCGTTATGGAGGGGAAAGGACTGCTATTTAAAATATATGCAGGGATTGATGTATTTGACATTGAAGTAGATGAAAAAGATCCAGAAAAGTTTATTCAAGCGGTAAAAGCGATCGCACCTACCTTTGGGGGAATCAATCTAGAAGATATCAAAGCGCCTGAATGCTTTGAAATAGAGAGAAGACTCAAAGAGGAGTTGGACATTCCTGTAATGCACGACGACCAACACGGTACGGCTATCATCTCTTCAGCAGGGTTACTCAATGCCCTTGAGATAACTGGGAAAAAGATTAGTGACGTGAAGATTGTAGTAAATGGTGCAGGTGCTTCTGCTATTTCGTGTACCAAACTTTACCTATCGCTCGGAGCACGGAAAGAAAATATCCTAATGCTAGATAGTAAAGGAGTAATAACAAGCGATCGCCCCAACTTGGATGAAAGCAAAAAGTTCTTTGCTAGCGAACGAAGAGATGTTCATACATTAGCCGAAGCCATTCAAGGTGCAGATGTATTCCTAGGTCTATCAAAAGGGAATGTACTATCTAAAGAGATGGTGCAAAGTATGGCTGCTTACCCCATCGTTTTCGCATTAGCCAATCCTACCCCAGAGATCTCCTATGAAGAAGCTACAGCTGCAAGACCCGACATCCTTATCTCGACAGGACGCTCAGATTATCCCAACCAGATAAATAACGTTATTGGATTCCCTTACATTTTCCGTGGTGCTCTTGATACCCGAGCAAGCGCCATTAATGAAGAGATGAAGATAGCAGCTGTCTATGCTATTGCAGCACTAGCTAAACAACCCGTACCCGATGTCGTGAACGAAGCCTACCATGTTAACAACTTCACCTTCGGCCCCGAATACTTCATACCCAAACCCGTTGACCCACGCCTTATTACAGAGGTATCCATTGCAGTAGCCAAAGCAGCGATGGCATCAGGTGTAGCGCGCAAGGAGATTACAGATTGGGATTGCTACAAAATGCACCTACGTGAATTAATGGGACAGGAGAGCCAACTTACTAGACAACTATTCGATACAGCTCGCCGTGATCCACAACGCATCGTTTTTGCAGAAGGTATCCACCCCACTATGTTAAAAGCAGCAGTAGAGGCTAAATCAGAAGGTATTTGTCTTCCTATATTGCTAGGAAACAAAGATCGAATTGCACGATTGGCTAAAGAACTTGATTTAAGTCTAGAGGGAATTGAAATTATTAATCTACGCAATGATTGTGAAGCGGAACGACGCGAAAGATATGCACAGATCTTAGTAGAAAAAGGATCGCGAAAAGGAGCCAATTTCCAAGAAGCAAATGATAAGATGTTTGAGCGTAACTATTTTGGTATGATGATGGTCGAAACAGGTGAAGCGGATGCTTTCATTACAGGACTTTATACCAAATATAGCAATACAATTAAAGTAGCCAAAGAGGTTATAGGCATCCAACCAGGTTACAACACCTTTGGTACTATGCACATTATCAATTCAAAAAAAGGAACCTACTTCCTCGCCGATACGCTAATTAACCGCCATCCTGACACTTCTGTTTTGATTGACGTAGCTCACCTGGCAGAGAGAACCGTTCGCTTTTTTAATCATACTCCCGTTATGGCTATGCTATCTTACTCCAACTTTGGGTCAGACAACACAGGCAGCCCTGCCAAAGTACACAAGGCAGTAGAGTATTTGCAACAAACCAATCCCGAATTGGCTCTTGATGGAGAGATGCAAGTCAACTTTGCATTAAATACTAAACTACGAGATGAGAAATATCCTTTCACCCGTTTAGTGGGTAAAGATGTAAACACCTTGATATTCCCCAACTTGAGTTCGGCTAATGCTTCATATCAGCTACTACAAAGTATGAGCAAAAGTAGCGAAGTGATAGGCCCGATTCAAATGGGACTAAACAAGCCTATTCACTTTACAGACTTCGAAGCCTCTGTTCGAGACATTGTAAAAATCACAGCCATTGCTGCTATTGATGCCATCGTAGAGAAAAAGAAAAAGAACAATAAAGAGAACCCACAGGGTGAGGGAAAGTTAAACCTAAACTGTTACCATTCCTAACATCTCCTGAACTCCGTTGTAGCTTTTTATAGAATCAATTGAACTAGGCTAGTAAACAACAAGCAAGTATCAATGTCATATTTAAAAGTTACGCAACCCAAAAGAGTCACAGTCTACTATAGACTGTGACTCTTTTGCAAATGAGCACTATTAATGTATCCATCCGAATTCTGCCGTTGCCTGTGCAATATCGCCTCAATAGTACTTCCGGTACTATTTCTAGTCTGTCCGATAGTTTTTTGGTAGTAGCTTTTTAATTTCTTCTTCCGTAGAATCTTGTTTGATTTTTTCT
>JBOFMR010000132.1:0-1869 GCA_051658485.1 Phocaeicola sp. | reverse complement strand
CAATTCAGTGCTTTTCTTATGGCATGTTTTCCCTGTTTGTTCAAACAGTCTACAAAGATGTTGCCCCCCCCACCTACCTCCTCAAAATAAAAAGAATTGCGTGATTGAATTAGTTTTTGGTATCATTTGGCTGTTTTCTCACATAACTGCTTTCTGGCATCAGTGCTTTAAGTTCCTCTCCCTGAGACCTGGCAATTTAGCGACCGTATTAGCCCATTTTTACACAAAATATACCACATATCATGGGGACTAGAGGGTGACATGGAAGTGGGTTTTCAACCCTCCCACGTCCCACTCCCACCCAAAAAAAAAAAAAAACCATGCCCTGATCCCATAAAAACTGAGGGAAGAATCCCGTCCCGTTCCCAGAAGAATGACTCCCCCTCTTTTTAAAACCAAAGTAAAAATGTATAGATGCAGTTATCAGCTATTCAAGATCAGAAGGAAAGCGTGTTGCATGGGGAAAAATATTTTATTATGAAAATATCACTTTTTTTTTTTTTCAATCACAGCTCATGTCAATTTAATTCTATATATTTTAGAATATTACATGATGCCCGTTTGTCATGTCCTATATACAGGCTGTAATACACCAATCATGATCTGGCACAAGTTCTAATTTCATCGGACAACAATGTGGAGCGGTCATTTTCCGTTCTTATAAATCAGTTGAAAATTACATGGGACAGACAAGCTTATTTGTGGAGCGATCTGCGGTTTGTCTCATTTTATAAATCAAATTACATCGCTGACAAAATAGATGCTAAATGACTACAAAAGCACTGCACAAAACCTAGCAGCGCCAAAAGTCGTAATAATGGTAATCAGTATTCAATTCACTTATATTTATGTATGATGCACCGTTACTATTTCATAAAACAGAAGCCCAAGTGCCACCTACAGGCCCATTATATGAAGTGTAGGCTGGCGAAATGGTGGCGTGAAAGGACTTATATTGCCATTTTTGATAATTATGCAGCATTATGTCTTATGCTCATCAAGCCTGCCTTTTATCTGATGATAAATACAGAAAAAAACTGTAATATTGTGAAATATTAAAGTTGAGTGGAAGGAAAAAGTGTGGAAGAAAAAGATGCACAACCAACCGAGAGAACCGCAGCCTTATGAGGATTGTCAAGCAAAATTGATTCAAGAATTTGAGTGAACTTCACAAGGAATGGACTGAGGCTGGGGTCAAGAGCCACCACACACAGACGTGTCAAGGAATTTGGCTACAGTTGTCGTATTCCTCTTGTTAAGCCACTCCTGAACCACAGACAACGTCAGAGGCGTCTTACCTGGGCTAAGGAGAAGAAGAACTGGACTGTTGCCCAGTGGTCCAAAGTCCTCTTTTCAGATGAGAGCAAGTTTTGTATTTCATTTGGAAACCAAGGTCCTAGAGTCTGGAGGAAGGGTGGAGAAGCTCATAGCCCAAGTTGCTTGAAGTCCAGTGTTAAGTTTCCACAGTCTGTGATGATTTGGGGTGCAATGTCATCTGCTGGTGTTGGTCCATTGTGTTTTTTGAAAACCAAAGTCACTGCATCCGTTTACCAAGAAATTTTGGAGCACTTCATGCTTCCTTCTGCTGACCAGCTTTTTGAAGATGCTGATTTCATTTTCCAGCAGGATTTGGCACCTGCCCACACTGCCAAAAGCACCAAAAGTTGGTTAAATGACCATGGTGTTGGTGTGCTTGACTGGCCAGCAAACTCACCAGACCTGAACCCCATAGAGAATCTATGGGGTATTGTCAAGAGGAAAATGAGAAACAAGAGACCAAAAAATGCAGATGAGCTGAAGGCCACTGTCAAAGAAACCTGGGCTTCCATACCACCTCAGCAGTGCCACAAACTGATCACCTCCATGCCA
>JBOFMR010000131.1:0-2313 GCA_051658485.1 Phocaeicola sp. | reverse complement strand
ATCTCTTTCTCATAGAATGAAACCGTTTGCTTCCTAACGGGTCTATTTGAATTGTTAAATTTCAAATACTCTCTAGCAACATCTGGTGTTATATTTTCTACAACAGCATATACGTTATTTTTCATTGTTCGTTTTTTTTAAAATGGTAAATCATCGCTTTCTACCTCAACCTCTGGTGAAGATACCTCTGGTTGTGCTTCGGCTTCAAACTCAAATGGTTTAAAATCTCCAAGGTAAACCGACTTCTTACGCTCTGCAATTTCTTTGTTATTCTCTCTGAAATCCTTTCCTACCGATTGTTTAGCATAATGTGTTTTCCCGTACTGGCTAATCTCTCTTCGCTCGCATACAGACAAACTAATAAACGCACCTTTCGCTTTTAGGTCCTCGTCTGCTGTAATGTAGATGTCGTTTTCCTCGATGGGAATGATTAAACACTTTAACCCCTTGATTGTTGCTACTCCAGCTCTCTCTAACTTCAATAAATCAATACTTCCTTGTAAATTCATAACTCTATTTTTTTAGTTGTTTAATTAATTCATCCGCTACATTTACGCAATATTCTGCCATTGCTTCAATATCTCCGCTATCGTCTATAAAGTGATACGTTTTCATTGCGTTTCTTGCAAGCTCGTATCTTCGTTGTTCCCAAATTAAATCGCTAACTGCTACTTTTTCAGACTTTAAATACTCGGCTACATCAATATCCCAAGTTAAACCAAATCGTTCGATTATTTCGTTTACCTCCGTGAAGCAACTTGTTCCGATACCTAGTGTTCCTCTGAACTTGTGTTTACCTACCTTGATGATTTCGTGAAGGTACTCAAAATCACAATTTAATAAACTACTAACCGCTCTTCTTGTCAACCCTAAATACTGCGCATCTACTTTTAGATTCAGCATAGCTTTTATATCCTCTCTTGTTTTCATTTTATGGTGATTTTTAAAGATGATTTTACATTAGTTACTTTCGTGTAAGACTCGTACAGTTCTTGATAATCCTCTTTGAATCTTTTAGTATCGAATCCTTCCTTTGTGGTTGGTAGTACTCTAGTGAGGATTAAAGAATCCGTTTCCCATTTCTTAACGTCCGCCTTGTCCATCTCTTTTAAGATGCCCGCTCTTAACTCGTCTTGCTTTGCTTTTAGTTCTTTGACTTGCTTCTCAATGTCTATAACCGCTTGTTGAAGGTCTATGATTAAAGATGGAACTTCTTTACGTGAAGGCAAACCTTTACAATAATTTTCTATAAGCTCCTCGATTTGTTGATTTGTTTTTCTTTGCACCTCGACCAATTTACAAGCTGTGGGTCTTAAATGGATCGCATATAGTTTATTCGCTTTTAAACTCGGATTCTGCATTTCAAACAAATAAGCGTATATGGATAGCTGCCAACTTACATAGTCTTTATTTAGCGTATATGTGGTCTTTATGTCCGCTAGGCTGTAATCGTCAAACACTACGTCAATGGGTGAAGCAAACAGCTCTCTATCTGTAACAATGTACTCGTTTGCAAGCGTGGTTAATCCGTGCTTTTTCTTTAGCTTTAAATAGCCTTGCACCTCATAGGTATCTGTTATCATCCCCGCATCTGCTAGCTCGCACTGTTCGTGTATTAAGGAACCTCGCTCCGTTGCTTTCTTTAGGACCTCCTCGTCTACACCTTTATAAGTGTCTGGGAACAGTGACTTTAATAGTGTCGAAGTAATACCTTGTAATCTCTCGCCATTTAGGGTGTACGTGTGCAGCTCGTCATTAAACTGCACACCTGAATCTGCTAAATACATTTCTTTCTATTTGTTGATGCACTTGTGAACTCTTTGTTTTGTTGAAGTGAAGTGTACTTGTTCCAAATTGCAAGAAGTTCAGCCTTTGTTTTCGCTTTGTTAATCTCTTGAATAGCTTTTTCCAACTCGCTGTTCTCAATTGTGTCAGCATCCTTTGTGTCGTCAATGCAAAACAAACCGTTTAAAGCATACTTTCTAGCGTAAGAAGATGCTGCTCCCGTTATTTGTGAAGCGTCCATTCCTTTTTTCGTTTCCTCTTCTCTCGCTGATGCTGCTACCGTAACACTTGCTCCCTCTGAATTTCTAAGAGATGCCGTTGCTTTTACATAGATTCTACCGCCTACCTCGATAATCTCGTCACTTATGGTAAGGTAACAACCGTTTTCCGCTAAGATAGGTTTAGCTGCTTCTAAGATGTCCTCACAATTGCGATACTTGTACTTTCCAAATCCGTTATACTGATTCTTTGGTGCTTTTAGTTTTGACTGAATGGTTATTAGCTCTTTCATATTAATTGGTCCTTGTT
>JBOFMR010000130.1:0-95278 GCA_051658485.1 Phocaeicola sp. | reverse complement strand
GTAAGACCGTTCTTTAATGTTTGGCTTGGCTATTACGGATGTTCCTACCCACCCTGGAGAGTGTATTCACTCTTCGACTATATCTTTCTGTTATACTTGAAAAAGTACCGTGTTTCTGAAAAAGAGATGGAGGAGACTTTCTGATAATGAGATCATATCGACTGAAGGACCCTTTGCTCCTGGGTGGAGTAGTAACCCAAAATCGGCGATGATCTCTTTGATAGAATCTTCTTTTCATTCTGCAGGAGTAGTAGATGCAAAAGTCACAGGAATACATGCTGGCTTGGAATGTGGGTATATACAAGATACCTATCCCGATGCAGATATAGCTTCCATAGGATTTAATATAGAAGAGGGTCACTCGATTAATGAGAGGGTCGAAATTTCTTCGATAAAGAAAATGTGGGAAATAATTCTATCTATTCTTAGTAATGCAGATAGAATATAACCCCCTAAATCCAATTCGTATATCTTTATAATATAACTCAGCAACTTCTCTTTTAAGAGCTCTCTTATCATTATCTTCTGCCAATGATAAGAGAGCTCTTTTGTGATCCACAGGATGATAAACTCAACAGCGGGATTATTGCTGCTCACCACTTGATTGTACTCCGCTGAGTTGAGTACATAACGGGCTACCACCGGATCAAATAGGTATCTCCCATAATAACCGTAGGAAGCTGACCCTTTAATTCATACCAATGCCCTGCAAGATTATATGCAATCTTTCCACCCCATGAGATCCAGAAAAAGCAGAAGACCTTATGAAAAGAGGTTCTATCTGCTACAGGAGAGAGCCACAACCATCCAAACGATATTATCAAATAATTCATGCGTTTGTTTCATCCAAAACATACGTATGCTTTGAATGAAACAAACGCACCTTTTCAGTCACTTCTCTCCCCCTCTCCCCCACCACTCCCAGAGAGGCAGCCTATCTGACAGCAAGAGAGAGAGCAAAAATAGAGAGCAAGAATAGGCCTATTTGTCCATTATTTTTACCAAAAATAAAACTGTTTTCAGAGCAAAAAAGGGCTCCTTTTGGTGTCAAGGTATCAAGGTGTCACTATATATACCTATAATGCCACGCACACATACCTAAACTATTATACCACAATTATTTAGATGAAAAATCTATAAAAAAGAGCATACCGACTCTTTTTTATAGAAAACCTCATCTACCACTCTTATAAAAAACGAAATTTGTTTAGATTTTTATAACTGATTTTTGCTCAAAACAGAGGCTATAATTGATTAAATCAAAGCAAATATTCACTGTACCACTTTTATAGGGAATAAGTCAAAAAGGAGTTGCATGGAAAGATCGATTACTCTTCTATGGAGCATGATAAATAGATCAACAAATAGACTGAATAATAGGATATTAGCACAATAAAACAGCATTTAAAAGAGTATTTAATTCCAGAGAGAAAGAGGACTCTTTTTAAATAAACAACCTCTCAAACTACCTGGATTAGATGTAAGTCCATGTAAAAAAAAGGCTCTGCTATTACTTAGTTTTGGATTTAGAAATAAAAGGAAATAAAATAATATCTATTTAGTAAATAAGCTTTACATTCATCTGAAACAATACTTTTAGGAATAAGATGGATTGACAAGGAGTCTATCAGAGTTGATATCAATAAAAACAAACAATGAATAAACAGAAGCATAGCAGAAATCCCAAAAAACAAATTATTGTTTTTGGTGTCACCTTTTTTTCAGAAATAATCAATAAATGAAAGAGAATCAGTTTATTATAAAAATAACTATATAAAATAACCACCCTTAGTGATACCTTGACACTTTGACACCAATTCTTCAAAGAAACGGAAAACTTAAACAGTAAAAGATTATGCTGTTTTTGCAAATAATAGGCCTCTCATCCAAACCCTATTCAACTCAATGATCACTATAAAAAAGGCCATCTAACAACCTGAAAAAGTGAACAATTTATACTCCTTACACATTCCAATAGCACTGTTTCAGATTGCTTCTCCGTTGCAGCAACAACCCACTGCACCACCGAACACTAAGCCTTTACTTCACGGGGACAAAGCGATGAGGAGGATCACTAGATTACTTGCAAAAACAGTTCCAGAAGCAAAAACGCAAAAAAGTTGAACTAATTCACAATAATTTCGATATAAATATTCGTTTTTCTGCATTATTCTAGCTTTTTCTCATTATTTTTGTATGTATGGTTTTTAGATAATTTAAGAGTAGAATGGAAAAGAACAGAGACATCAATCGACTAAAAGTTGTATTAGCTGAAAAAAAGAGAACCAACAAATGGTTAGCAGATGTACTTGACAAAGACCCTGCAACAGTCTCCAAATGGTGTACCAACAGTGCACAACCTGGGCTTGAAACGCTTTTAAAGATAGCCCATGCCCTAGAGGTAGATGTGAAGGAGCTTTTGAATTCATCAAAGCAATAAAATACAAGTACATACAAGGATGAAAAAGAAGGAGACATACAACATGTCATTTACGGCAGGTGCTGCTATGCTCAATGAAACATACGCAGTAGCTAAAGCCTATTTAGAATGTGGAAAAGATTGGAATTTGACCAAAGAAAAGACATTTAAGGAGAACTTGATGGAGAAGGAAAAACGGTCATCCAATCAACGTTATTTTGCTTTGATGAAACAACGCATCGAGGTTCTCAATGAAGAGGAGATTGCCATGTTAGTAAACAGCACAGTGGCTGTACGCAGACAACTGGTGCTCCTAGCTATCTGTAAAGCATACGCATTTATTTATGATTTTGTGGCGGAACAGCTACGTGATTGTTTCTACAATTTACATGAAAAGGTTACACATAGTGCTTTTAATGAGTTCTACAACGAAAAGAGATACGAGCACCCCGAGATTGAACAAGTGACCGAACAGACCGTAGCGAAGATGCGCCAAGTTATCTTTCGCATCTTGGAACAAACGGAGCTCGTAGAATCGGCTGAATCAGGTATTATCCGTCGCCCTTACCTTACAGAAGAGTTAGAGCGACTTATTGTAAAAGATGATGCTAAGTGGCTAGCAATCTATCTCTACTCAAACCATGAAATTGCTAATCTAAACGAACTCTATGCCTAACAGACTACACGATATGGATATGCTTTTTGAAGGCGTATACAACAAACTACTGGCACCCGACTTTGGGAAAAAGCTAGGGGGCGAATTACCGCTCTATATCCAACCCATTCCGGCTGAATCACAATCTTACGTGGATGGACAACTCCAACGACTCACAAATCGCTTGAAGAAAAAAGGGGTTGAATCGCTATCCATTAATCTATACGACCTATGCATAACTATTCTTGAAGAAGAGAATGTGTTGGAAACCGTATTAGAAGAGGAACCCAATCTTCCACAAGAGGACATTATGGCCACATTTGATAGCATCCTAGATATTAAAACGGTAGTTATACCCAAAATACAGGAGATGATTAGAGCACACGCCCCTACATTCCTATTCATTAGTGGTGTAGGAACGGTCTATCCATTTGTCCGTTCACACGGTATTCTTAACAACATGGATGAACTGACCAACAATTGTACCATGCTACTCTTCTTCCCTGGAGAGTATAACAACCTTCAGCTGAATCTTTTCGGTAGGATCTCTGACGAAAACTACTACCGGGGGCACAACTTAAATGAGATAAAAACAATCTAATAGACAGAACTGATGAACCAAGAGCAAATTTACAAGAAAGATATAAATCGGGCCATTAATGGGGTCATTAAGGCAGATAGCAAGGCGGAATTGGCGAATGAAATTACTGAATATGTAATTACAGCAGAGCAGCAGCAACCCAAATTATTGCCCTCTCTATTTAAGACCTTGGTTCCACCTGCCAAGCCCACTTGTGTGTGGATATCTGGTGACTTTGGTAGCGGTAAGTCGCACTTATTGAAGATACTCTCTTATCTGTTAGAAAATGAAATTGATGTAAATGGTTCTACCTGTGCAGAAATTTTTGCAGAGAAGGCGGGCGATGATTTTGAGCTAAAAGGAGATATACAACGAGCTTGCCGCATTACTACTGAAAGCGTACTCTTCAACATTCAAGAGAAATTGGATGGAGTGGCCAAAGGGAGCATTGACCCTGTACTAAATATCTTCCTGAAAGAGTTTAATCGCAAGATGGGGTTTGACGATAAAAAGCCTGAGATTGCTGAGATTGAACGCTACTTCGACAACAAAGGGAAATTTGACTACTTAAAATCTGAGTACCAAGCTCGCTTTGGCGAAACTTGGGAGAGTGCACGTAAATCGATTTTGCTTAAATTACAGAAGTTAGCAGAGATATTGGCCGATGTAGAGGGGATCTCCAAAGAGACTGCCTACCAGAATATCCAAGCTCAAATAAAGAACTACAAGCTAGACATTGATGGCTTTGTAGCCCTCGTAAAGGGGCACTTAGAGAAACAAGCTCCGACTTGCCGTTTCATCTTCTTTGTAGATGAGGTGGGACAATTTATAGGCAAGGATGTACACCGTATGCTTAGCTTGCAAACCATTGCAGAAGGGTTGTTGGACAAAACAGATGGTAGAGCCTCTATCATTGTGACTTCACAGATGGATATCGATGCTACACTAGGTAACTTGGAAAAACAACAGGAGTATGATTTCTCTCGTATTCAAGGACGTTTTACCACTCGTATCAGCCTTACCAGCGCCAATGCGGATGAGGTGATTCAACGCCGCTTGTTGGAGAAAAAGGAGGAGGCAGAAAAGATGCTTTGTGCAGTCTATGACAAACAAAAAAACATCATTAAGAGTCTCTTTAACTTTGGCGAGAAGAGCCAATTTAAAACGAGCTACAAGAGTGATGCCCAATTTGCCATTACCTTCCCTTTTATTGATTATCAATTTGACCTGTTGCAACGAGCCATTATTGAACTGAGCAAGAACAATGCCTTCAGCGGTAAACAACAATCGGTGGGCGAACGTTCGCTATTGACCATTACGCAAGAGGTGGCGAAAGCTTATCAAACCAAAGATTTGAACCAGATTGTACAGTTTTGCGATATGTACGAGGGCATCCGTGGCATTCTGCAAACCAAGATTCAAACCGACATACAACAAGCAGAGCGTACCCTAAATGACGAGATGGCTTTGAAGGTGCTAAAAACGCTTTTTCTCATCAAATATGTAAAAGGGTTCCCCTCTACTACCGACAACCTTACAAAGATACTATTGCCTACACTAGATACCGACTTCCCTGAATTTAAGAGTCGCATTCAAGAGGCATTGAATAAGTTGGCACGCACCTCCTATATCGAAAAAGGGGCTGATGAGGAGTACCACTACCAAACCAATGAGGAGAAAGATATTGAGCTAGAGATCAAGAACGAGGAGATTCAGCCCGATGCTATCAACAACGAACTGAAAAAGATTTTCCGTGATGAGATCTTCTCTGACTCCAAAATAAAACTCTCTGCCAACAAGATATTCTCGTATGGTCGCATGGTGGATGAGCAGCAAGATGGACGGGATGCAGAGATGTATATCCATTTTATTACGCCACTCAATGAGTTACTCAGCACCGACCCAAAAACCATGTTGATGTACTCTTTGCAGCACCCTACCCAACTTTGCGTAGTCTTGGGCGAAGATACCTTTATGACAGAAGATATCGCTATGTTTAAGAAAGCAGACAAGTGCCTTACTCGTCTTCTTTCAGGGAGTGGCGATAATTATCGTCAACAAATTGTAACCGATAAGCGTCGGGTGAATGCAAATCGTCGAA
Organism: Phocaeicola sp.; assembly: GCA_051658485.1. Lineage (GTDB taxonomy): Bacteria > Bacteroidota > Bacteroidia > Bacteroidales > Bacteroidaceae > Phocaeicola. The sequence continues at coordinate 89,523 of JBOFMR010000130.1, read as the reverse complement.
TCAGTATCGTAAATCGCTTGACTGAACTTACCAAATCTAGCCGCATCTATATGGGTGGTCAAGAGTTAATGGTTCGCACCACAGAGTTGAGATCACGTCTGACAGAGGGGATGACCAATTTGGTAGAGCAGGTCTATACCAACCTAAAGATGCTGACTATTGATTATGACGATGCTATGCTAAAGAGTGTAATCAACAGTACGGTACCTTCGAGTGGTGAGTTTGGTTATCAGATGGACAATTGTACCACTGAAATATTGAACAAAATAAGCCGTAATAAGTCACAGAGTATTCGCACCAAAGTAAAGGATTTGGTAGATTTGTTCAAAGGAAATAACTATGGATGGTACGAAGTGGCTACACTTACCATTCTGGCCAAGCTCTATAAAATGGATAAAATCTCGTTCCAAAGCAGTGGAGCACCCGTAGCCGATAGGGATTTGTATGTAGCCATGACCAACACCAACCAACAATCGGTGTTGATTGTAGATATCGAAGAGACCATTACCAACTCACAGATTACCAAATTAAAGAACCTATACAAAGAGTTCTTTAATGATGAAAGTTGTGCTGCACAAAGTGCCAAAGAGGTACACACGGCCTTTATCGAACGTTTAAAGAGAGAGATTGCAGAACTTCGCTCCATAAAGGACCAGTTCCATTTTGAATTTGTGAAGCCATTAGATGGGCTACTGCCACAGCTTACTCAACTCGCTGGAACCGTTTATCCTGCACTCTACACCAAAGGGAAAGCACTAGAGGATGCACTTGATGGGAAAGTGGATGAAGCCGATGTTATCAGCCAATTCGTTAGCAATAGTCAATTTGAGATATTTAAGCGGATCGACCAACTGAAACGTGGTAATCAAGCCAACCTTTCGTACCTATCTACTGCCCTTCGTGAAACCATCGACAGCATCTACATAGCTGCTGCTCCTTGGAACAAGATGACCCAAGCGAAAGAGGCATTGGATGCCATTGGTGCTGAAATCAAGGAGAAACAAGAGCAAGCACGCACGGAGTTAATCGAGTTAATCGACTCAAAGATGCAGAGCCTTACTACCTTCCCAGCTTTTGCTACACTTCCATCCAATCAACAGAGCCAAATCAGTGCCAAGTTTGAAACATACAAAAGTTTAGCACAAGAGGAACGATACATTGGGAACTTAATCGCTAAAAAGGATGAGGTAACCAAGGAATATAACAAGTCTATTGAGGCTATCAATAAATGGATTGAGGAGGAAGAGGAACGCAAACACCAAGAGGCGGAGAAAAAGGGGGGTAGTAATCCTCCCCCACCCGAAAAAAAGGTGCGCAAAATGGTAAACAAGCAAAAGGCGATGAGTGTACCTTTTGAGAAACCATTACTCGAAACGAAAGAGGATGTAGAGGCCTATGTAGAGTCACTCCGCAAGCAACTGCTAAAATATATCGAGCAGAACAATAACATTATGTTGAACTAAAAAAAGCAGAAACAAGATATGGCAACCAATACCGCCACCCTAAAAACGTTTGCACAGCAAACACGTACCAAGCTCATCTCGCTCATCACGACCAAGATGCAGTTTGTGCTTACTGCAGATACTGCCGAGCTGAGAGGCTACAGCGCACAGCTCGATAGACTCCGCAAAGAGATTGCAGCTAAGACCGAAAAAATTGTGGTTGAAGAGGTGGCTTACACCTGGTTCAATCGGGTCATGGCACTCCGCTTTATGGATGCCAATGGCTACAATGCTCCTATGGTAGTTACACCTGCCCCCGGGCAGACACGCCCCGAGATCTTGCAGGATGCTATGGGAGGTAGTATTGATGAGGAGCTTTATCTCTCTGCGGAAGAGAAACTACTGCCCGAAGCGAAACTCTACCGCAAACTATTGGTAGCCGTATGTAACCAGAAGAATGGGGCCATGCCTTTCTTGTTTGAACGCATTACGGACTATACCGAACTGCTATTGCCTGATGATTTGCTTTCGGAGCAGAGCTTTGTGAGTGATATTCGCAACGGGATGAGTGTGGAGGATTGTGAGAATGTAGAGTTGATGGGATGGTTGTATCAATTCTATATCATCGACCGTAAGGCGGATGCCGAAGTGAAGAAGAGCAAGAAGGGTGGTTTAAAGAGTGACGAACAGGCAGCAGCTACACAACTCTTTACTCCTCACTGGGTGGTACGCTACATGGTGGAGAATAGTTTAGGAAAGATTTGGATGACACTACACCCCGATAGTAGAGTGATAAAGGAGATGCCCTACTACATAGCCTCTCCCGAAGGACAAATTGACCCTATTCCCGAAGGTATTCGTTCGGTGCAAGATATTCGTTTTATCGACCCTTGTATGGGTAGTGGACACGTATTGGTCTATGCCTTCGACCTACTGACCAAGATGTACGAAGAAGAAGGGGTACTGCACAAAGATATTCCTGCGCTTATCTTGCAGCACAACCTCTATGGGATAGATATTGACCCACGTTGCTATCAGTTAGCTAGCTTTGCGCTTACGATGAAAGCACGTGCTTATTACAGTCGTTACCTTCGCCGTACAGTACCCCCCCATGTGATTGCTTTGCAAAAGGTGGATCGTGATACCATTGAATCGACTGGCAACTGGCCTGCTAAATCGTTGGTATGGCAGTTTGAAAATATTGATACCATTGGTTCATTGCTAAAGATTACGCCTGAAGAGTGTGCTACCATAAAGGTGGAGAGTGGATTGTTTGGGGAAGCACAACAGGTATTAAAAAATCAAGCGGAATATTTATCGAAAAGTTATCACTGTGTGGTGACGAATCCTCCTTATTTGGGGAAAGGGTTTGGGGATGCATTGAAAAGCTATGTGCAGAAGGAGTATCCAGACTCTAAAGCGGACATCATGGCTACCTTTATGGAGCGTTGTTTGGAGATGAGCACTGCTTGTGGTAAGGTGGGTATGATCAACATGCATAGCTGGATGTTCTTGAGTAGTTATGAAAACCTGCGTAAGAAACTGATAGAACATTCTCATATTGAATCACTGCTGCATTTAGGGCCTCGTGCTTTTCCTGAGATTGGGGGTGAGGTGGTGCAGTGTGCAGCTTTTGTATTGAGCAATGCAGTTTCAGAGGATAAAGGACAGTTTATTCGTTTGGTGGATTTTGGGGATGCAACTTTGAAAGATACGAAAGCTCTTGAAGCTATTAAGAATCGCTCGTGTGGATGGTTTTATACGGCTTTACAGAAAAATTTTGAGAAGATTCCTGGGAGTCCTATTGGGTATTGGCTGAGTGTTAGTTCATTAGAAATAATAATGGTTTCAAAGCAAATAGGGGAAGTTGGAATAGCTAGACGTGGATTACAAACAGGGAATAAAGATTTATTTATTAGATTATGGCACGAAGTAAATCTTCAAGAGTTTTGTTATCCAAAAGAGTATTTAAATGGTTGTACTACAAAAAAATGGTTTATTCTAAATAGTGGTGGGGTATTTAGGAAATGGATTGGAATATATGACTCGGTGGTAATTTGGAGGAATAATGGTACTGATATAAAGAAGTATGGGAAAGGAATTATTCCAAGTGAACACTTATACTTTAAGGAATGTATTTCATGGAATAAAGTTACTTCTGGTCAAATGGCATTTAGATTCCAAATGAATGGTATTATACCAGGTGATGCTAGTCCTGCATTCTTTGCAAATGACCACATATCCCTTTTATATATATTGGCATTATTAAACACCAAAATAACGAATTTATTTATTAATCTATTTGCTCCTACTTTAGGAGCTCAAGTCGGAGATCTTATTAAAATTCCATATAAAAATAATGATAGTTCTGCTACAGTAAAACTAGTTAATGATAATATTTATATTTCCAAAACTGATTGGGATTCTCATGAAACATCATGGGATTTTACAGAAAGTGAATTAATAAGACTACATAAAACATATCACTACACTAACGTTTCCTTAGAATCTATATATTCTGAATACACTAACGTATGGGAAGAACATTTCCGCCAACTTCACACAAACGAAGAAGAGCTAAACCGACAGTTTATTGAAATATACGGACTACAAGATGAACTAACCCCCGATGTACCCCTCAAAGAGATAACCATTCTTCAACAAGGGGAAATAAGCATTGAAGAGAATCAGCTTGTTTGGCACAAAGATGTAGTGATCAAACAATTTATCAGCTACCTGGTAGGCTGCTATATGGGTCGGTATTCCGTAGATAAACCCGGATTGATTATTGCTAGTCAAGGGCAAGACCTCTCTGCACTCGATTTGCAAATAGAGGGAATGGAGGATACTCCACAAAGCACCCTTGCCATAGATGATGATGGCATTATCCCATTCATCCAAGAGGAAGATTTCTTTGCCGATGATATGACCAAACGCATCGAAGAGGCTATCAAACGTATCTTTGGAGAGGCGCATTACAATGATAATCTTAAATTTATCAATGCAGCTTTAGGGGACAACCTACGTGACTATCTCTACAAGAACTTCTATACCGACCATGTGCAAATGTATAAGAAGCGTCCTATCTATTGGCTCTTCTCCTCTAGAATGGGAGATAAAAAGAAGAAGGGATATTTCAAAGCATTAGTCTATATGCACCGCCTTGAGCCCGATACCCTCTCGAAACTGCATGCCGACTATCTACACCCCTACCTCAACAAGGTAGAGCAACAACTCAAAGAGGCAGAGCACGAAACCGACCGTGAAGGGTTGACACAAGCCCAAAAGAACAAAGCACTAAAGGCGGTGGATGAGATACGCAACAAAGTGCGTGAGGTACGTGCCTTCGAGCTACAATTGGTAGAGATGGCCAGCCACCGCTTAACTCTCGATTTAGATGATGGGGTAAAGGTGAACTATCCTAAGTTCTATCCGTTGGTAGAGCCGATTAAGGGATTGGAGAGTAGTGAGGATTAAAAGATAATAATATGACAGAAAAAATAATATCGGTAGAATCTCCTGAAATAGAGCCTGAAGATACATCGTCAGGTGAGTTAATTACACAGCCCTTTTCGCCTAGTGATATACGATTGACTACACCTCCCATGAATTTGGGCGACATCATCGATATGATACAATATAATTACATTGATTTTGACACAGAATACCAACGTAGTCAGAATCTTTGGGATGATACACAGCAAAGTAGATTGATAGAATCGGTTTTATTGGGGTTACGATTACCTGCATTCTACTTCGAGGAGGTGTCTAAAAGAGAGTGGCGCATTATTGATGGGCTACAGCGCTGTTGCGCCATTCGTAACTTTTGTGTAGATGAGTCATTGGAACTTCAAGATTTGGAGTTTCTGGCAAACTTCAACACAAAAAGATATGACGACTTCCCTTTTGATATTAAAAGAGACGTACGAATGCTACCTGTAACAGTGAATGTGCTCGAAAAGGGAGTTCCAGATGATGTGAAGTACATCTTGTTCAAACGGCTGAATACAGGGGGGATTACACTAACACCACAAGAGATAAGGAATGCGGTTTACATAGGTAAAGCGATAAATGTCGTAAAGAGCATGGCGAAGGAGCCCTCGTTCTTAAAGGCTACCCAAGAAACCATCCCTACACTGCGCAAACAGGACCAAGATTTTATCTCTCGGTTTGTAGCCTTCTACCTGAATGGGTATAAAAACTACTCGCCCGACTTAGATAAATTCATAAACGATACCATGAAGGGTATAAAGGAGGGGTTGTTTGATGAGAATCGGATAAAAGAGATGAGGATGCAATTTGTAAAAGCAATGAATTTAGCATTTGAGATATTTGAAACGGACGCTTTTCGAAAAAGAGACGATAAAGCGGCAGTCAGGAAACCACTTAACAAAGCCTATTTTGAGGTCGTATCAGTGGGGTTAGCTTATATGTCCGATTCAGAAGCTACACGGTTACTGCAAAACAAAGAACTATTTAAAACGAATCTTATAACAGTGATGCGTGAGAACAAACCTTATAACAGTGCCTTCTCCGGGGGTACAGGAAAAAGAGATACCGTAATAAAGCGTTTTTCTATTTTTAATGATATTCTTACTAAAAGTATAAACGGCATAAAAATTGACGAAAATGATAGCAAAACTTCAATTAAAGAACTTTAAGAGTCACAAAGATACCGATATACAATTAAAAGGCTTAACTGTACTAACGGGTGTAAACGGGTGTGGTAAATCAAGCCTTATTCAATCGCTATTGCTGTTGAGACAGACCTTTCAAAAAGGAAGATTAATGGCAGGCTTAGATCTAAATAAACCATTATGTGATATCGGTATTGGGAATGATGCGCTTTATAGGCTAGCCTCAGAAGGTGAAATCTTATTTAGAGTATCGTTAGACAATGAAGAACATTTTCAATTTGTTTTCGATGCTGACGAGAGGGTACTTAATGATTCCTTTTTAAGTAAAAAAAAATATAGTAATAATGTTAATCCAGATAAACTAACCGAACTTCCCCTCTTTAATAACAATTTTCAGTACGTCAGTGCTTCACGTTGGGGTGGAAAAAGTATTTTCCCAAAAGAGACCTATGCAGCAGAAAGTCAGCGGCAAATATCATTAGAGTGTGGACAGGGCGAATTGGTGGCTCAGTTTCTAGTTAAATTTGGTGGAGAAGATACTTTTGACTATACCAATGGAGGTGAGGAGGATTTGAGTTTATTGAATCAAACCATCTACTGGGAACGAAAAATTAGTCCCAATGTTACCATTCGTGTAGAATCGGGTAAAGATAACAATTCTTATGCCATCAGTTATGGCTACAAGGGTGGTGAAAATATTAGATCCATTCAGGACTTGAGGGCAGAAAATGTAGGTTATGGTATCTCATATACCCTGCCTGTTGTAGTGGCTCTTCTTTCGGCTAGACCTGGTGCTTTGATTATCATTGAAAATCCAGAGGCACATCTTCACCCTAAAGGGCAATCTGAACTAGCAAAACTTATTACAATGGTTGTCAGCAAAGGAGTCCAAGTACTCATAGAGACACATAGCGATCACATCATATCGGGTATTCAGTTGGCCTGCAAAGATTACGGTTTGAATAAGACGAAAGGATTATCACCAGAGGATATTTCTATCTACAACTTCTATAATAAAGAGGATCACTCGCTGCAAATGGATGAAGTGAAAATATTAGATAGTGGTAGATTGGAACACCAGCCCAAAGGCTTCTTTGACCAAGCTGAAAGCGATATGTTTAAGTTATTTGAAGCATAGGAGTGTATGTTAAATGTATATTTTAAGGTAATTGATGAGGTTACACGTCCTATCTTATTAGAATTAAGAGGGGCTAGGCACAATGATATAAAATGCTGGTTTAAAGAAAGCGATAAAGAGAGTGTGGCTTTTATTAGAGACCTACAGCTAATACAGCACAAGGATATTGATAAAAGTGTAGGTTGTTACAATTGGGATATTGAGGCTTGCAATATACTCCCTGAATACGATGGGTTGGAGCATTTAGTATGGCGTTCTATCAACGAAACTACAGCATTCGTTTGTATTGATAGCAGTAACCATTGTGGCAATGAACTAGTTCTTTTTCAAGATGCAACACATAAAACAGAACTCCCACAAGCATTTGTAAAGATACCCTGCTTCGGTAATTATGAGGATTTAATTGAGTATGCTGATAGTAAGGGAGTGTTTTCCTTTTCACTTTCTAATCCAACTCGGTTTGAGAAATGTAGTGGTATCGGTCCATTTCAAGGTGCACCGGTATATCGGGAGAAAATTACAGGACGATATTGGTACAAAGATATGCTCCATAAAACGCATTATGAGGTTTTTGACTCTAATGGAGTAAAGCATTTGGGTGAAGCGAATATGGATGGTGTATTGGATGAAGGAAAGAAAGACAAATCAAAAAAGGCAATAATATAGTCCTTATTTTTCTCATAGAACCTACTTATACTCAACAAATCAATAAACTAAAATGATAGAAACAAACCGCATAGAACTCAAAAGAGAACTCACTCCAGAAGTGGATCTCGAAAAAGAGGTTGTCGCTTTTCTTAATTATAAAGATTGGGATAAGCGGGCTTTGCGTGAAGCGGTTATTAATGCCATTGTACACAATGATTACTCTTTTGAAGTGTCGCCCAAGTTTGAAATATTTCCAGATAGATTAGAAATTACTTCTGCTGGCAGACTGCCTGAAACTATGAGTAAGGAAGAGTTCTTTGAAGGAATATCTATCCCTCGCAACAAAGAATTGATGAGGATCTACCGTGATTTAGAACTGGTTGAATCGCTTGGTTTTGGGGTTCCTCGTATTGTTAGGGTATACGGAAAGGATTGCTTTAAGTTTATGGATAACTTTACGAGATTGATATTTCCTGCAAATGGAGAGGTTACCGCGCATGTTACCGCGCATGTTACCGCGCAAGTTGAAAAACTTCTTCAAGTCATCAATGGAGAGATGGATAGGGATACTTTGCAAAAACTGTTGGGTGTAGCAGATAGAACGTTTTTTAGAAAGCACTATTTGGTTCCTGCAATCGAAGGTGGACATATAGAACTCGCCATTCCAAGCAAACCTACAAGTAGTAAACAGAAATATAAAAAGGTCATTAGGCCTTAAGGGAATAAATAAAGAATATGACAGATTCTACCAAACTAAAAATAGAGAATATACTAAGCAATCTGATTGAACGTCGTCGCTTGGTATTTTGGTATGATGAGGGTGGGCAAATGCAGCACTTTGCCTCTTCACTAGAGATACCTGGCGTAGAGGTACTCACGCTACAGAACAATGCTTTTACACTGAAATATCGGATCCTAAAGGGAGAGCAACCCGAACGGGGTTTTGTAATCTATAGTCCAGAAGCTGCACCCAAAGATGAGCACAATTGGTTGCTCGACCTACAGATGGAGGCTACACTATTCTCGGCAGATATGGGTTCACTTCATGCGGCAGAGTGTGGTATCCCCCTTGAATTAAAACCGAAGGTGGTGGATAATCATCTGGAGTTCTTTAAAACAGCTACCAACCGAAGCAAACTGGCTGCAAGGTTGCGCACAGGGATGGATGTGGAGATGATAGAGAAGCAGATGATTGGGGTGGTTTGCAAAACAGAACCCAATTGTGAACAGCTTACCTACGCATTGGCTAAAGAGGCTTTAAAGGGTGGGAAGGAGCTGCAAGAGAAGCTGGAGCAATACAACCTTGGTGCACTCTATTGGCAGGAGATAGAGAGCCTCTTCGGTTATAAAAAGAAACGGAATGTAAAAGATCTACTGATTGTACTCTTTCAGGATGACCTGCAACAACAGTTTCAACCCAGTGAGTTGAGCAACGAAGCACATATCTTTATGCGCGATTGGAGAGACAGTCGCCAACAGGGTGAACTGTACAGAGAGTGGGCCAAGCTTTTAGAGCAGGAGTTGGATATCGTTAATCTACTTCAAGAACATCCGCTTGAGCAGTTAGTGGGTATCGAGACGTTCCCTTGCGTAGATAAAATTATAGCACACTATCTGCAAATAGAGGTATTGAATGGTACGATGCAGGTAGAGAAGATGGAGTCAATTGTAGATGAACGAGAGGGAAAACTCTTCTTCTCGGTAGCAGCGCACACGCTAACAGCCCTGTTGGAAGCTCGCAGAATGCTAGAAGAGATTGACCAAAAGATGGGTGGAGTGATTATAGATGCCCCTGAAGAGGGATTTAAACGCTACTGCAACGAACTATATAGCATCGACTTGCATTATCGCCATTACATTAGAGAGGCAAGCCAAGCCGAAAACACTTCGCTACTGAGTGAGGTCACCGAGAGGGTGCAGCGCAGCTATACCAACAGCTACTTAATGCCCCTAGGGAGGAAATGGCAACAGGTGGTGGATGGAATGGATAGGTGGCAGATGGATCGCATTATTTCTCAAGCCTCATTTTATGACTATTATGTTGCCCCCTTTGTACAGAGAGGGAAAAAGATATTTGTCATCATCAGTGATGCTTTGCGCTATGAAACGATGGTAGAGTTAGCGCAACGTATTGCTAGGGAGAAGCGCATGGAGAGTACAATGAAGGATGCCATGCTTTCTACACTCCCCTCCTACACGCAATTGGGGATGGCTGCCTTGCTACCCAATCGAGAACTATCTTATGAGAAGGATAGCGATGAAGTATTTGCCGATGGACTAAGTACGAAAGGAACGGAGGCAAGGAAAAAGGTGTTGGCAAAGAAAGAGCCAAGAAGCTTAGCCATTCGAGCAGATGAGTTCTTGGATATCACCCAACCGAAAGCCTATTTTAAAGATTTCGATCTCTACTACATCTATAGCAATGTGATTGATAAACGGGGTGATAATAAGGATTCGGAGAGTCAGATATTTGATGCGACGGAGGAGGAGTTTGAACGCATTCTGCGGATGATTAAAATCATTAGCAATGGTAACGGTTCGAATATCTTAATCACTTCTGACCATGGATATCTCTACCAAAACGAGCTGCTTGATGAGAGTGATTTTACTGACTTCAAAGTGATGGGAGATGTAATCACAGGAACACGGCGTTTTGTTATTGGTAACAACTTACAACCGGGTAATGCGGTGAAAACTTGGGAGAGCGAAAAGGTGGGACTCAAGGCTGGGAAACAGATACAGATAGCCAAAGCAATGAACCGTATACGCAAACAAGGGTCTGGAAGTAGGTTTGTACATGGGGGATGTATGCTGCAAGAGGTGGTGGTGCCCGTACTGCATGTGAAAATAAAGAAGGCGGCAGGAACCAGTCAGGTGGAGGTCGATATTCTCAATAAAAGAGCTCGATTGAGCACCAACAACCAAACAATTAGCTTTTACCAATCGGAGGCTGTCACAGAAAAGGTGAAAGGCATCACCTTGCGATTAGGTTTTTATGATGCTGCAGGAAACCTTATCTCCGATTCGCTCTGCATGAGTTTCACTAGCCAAAGTGGTGAAAGTTCACAAAGAGAGCAAAAGCATCAATTCATATTTAAAAGCCAGCTGAGTAAATTGAATGGTCAAGAGGTGGTACTGAGAATGGAACGACAAGCAGAAGGTTCTGAACAGTTTGTAAAGTACAAAGAGGTGCCCTATAAGGTGAGTGTCATGTTTCAAGCAGAATTCTAAAGAGGTAATAAACAGATGAATGAGATAGATAGAAAACTAAATGAGTACTATACAGGAAAGGTAGTTCGTAAGGATTTGACTAAAAGTATTAAAGAGGGGGCGAATGTACCTAGCTATGTACTGGAGTATCTACTTGGTATGTATTGTGCAACCGATAACGAAGAGGATATTGAGAATGGTACGGCCATGGTGAAGCGTGTACTTGCCGAAAACTTTGTACGTCCAGACGAAGCTGAAAAGATTAAATCGAAGATTCGAGAAAAAGGACGGTACAAAATCATAGACAAGGTAACGGCTAAGCTAAATGAACGTACGGACAGCTACGAAGGGCAAATCTTCAATATTAATATCAACCGTATCGATATAGATGATAGCTACATCAAAAGCTACGAAAAGTTGCTCTGTGGTGGGGTTTGGTCTATTATCGATATGGAGTATATCTACGAGGAGAATATAAAGGGAAGTCCATTTAAAATAGCTTCTCTGAAACCCATACAAATGCCAGCTACTGATTTGGAGGAGTACATAGAGAACCGAAAGTATTTCAGCCTAGATGAGTGGATTGAGGTTATTTGTCGCAGTGTAGGTATGGAACCCTCTAATCTGGATGAAAAGAGTCGCTGGCACTTGGTGGCTCGAATGATTCCGTTTGTAGAGAACAACTTCAATATTTGTGAACTGGGACCGCGTGGAACGGGTAAGTCCTACGTGTATGATGAGCTATCCCCCTACTCTATCCTTATCTCGGGAGGTCAAACTACGGTGGCTAATCTCTTTTACAACATGGGTAGGCATCAGGTAGGACTGGTAGGTACGTGGGATGTGGTGGCCTTTGATGAGGTGGCAGGTATCAACATGAAGGATAAGGATGGTATTCAAATTATGAAAGGCTATATGGCCAATGGCTCCTTCAGCCGGGGAAAAGAGAGTATCAATGCCAATGCTTCCATGGTTTTTGTGGGCAATATCAACGGTAGCATTGAGAACCTAGTAAAGGTGAGTCATTTACTCTCTCCATTCCCCAAAGAGATGATTGATGCAGCCTTCTTCGACCGCTTTCATCATTACTTGCCTGGTTGGGAGATTCCAAAGATGCGCCCAGAGTTCTTTACAGACTCTTTTGGGTTTATCTCTGACTACTTCTCTGAATGTTTGCGAGAGATGCGAAAACGTAGTTTCAGTGATGCCATTCAGAAATATTTCCGTCTAGGAAAAGATTTGAATCAAAGAGATGTGATTGCGGTAAAGAAGACAGTAAGTGGATTGCTAAAGTTGCTCTTCCCGAATGGGGAGTTTGAGAAGGAGGAGGTAAGACTCTGTCTAGAGTATGCGTTAATAGGACGCCGCAGAATCAAGGAGCAATTAAAGAAGATTGGTGGATTGGAGTTTTATGATGTACACTTTAGTTACATTGACTTGGAGGATGGCGAAGAGCGGTATGTTAGTACCCCAGAGAATGGTGGCTCTGCCCTAATTCCTGAAGGAGAGCTACAACCCGGTTCGTTGTATGGAGTTGCTCATCAACCTGGAGGTGATGCCAATTTAGGGCTAGTGCGAATTGACTTGCAGGTGATGCCTGGCAATGGGAAGTTTACACATACTGGCTTTGGTAGTGGTAGTGCCATTAGTGATGAACTAAAAGAGGCCGTAAACTACTGCCGTTCTAACCTTAGTCGCATCTCACAAAGTGCACACTTTTCAGAAAATGAGATGCACATGAAGGCAACCGACATTAACGGAATAGGTACTCTGGGTGGCTTAGAGTTGGGCGTGTTTATCTCTCTAGTATCAGGTCTTACAGGGAGATGTGTACAGCCTCAAATGTGTGTGTTGGGCTCCATGAGTATTGGAGGAACGATAATACCAACAAGCGATTTGGCAGGTGCATTACAAATAGCATGCGATGCGGGAGCTAAAAAGATTTTGATACCCGTAGTAGATATGATGAATTACTCCAAAGTTCCTGCTGATCTGATTTCAAAGTTCAGCTTAGAGGTCTATTCTGAACCTGTAGATGCAGCATTTAAGGCATTGGGGATAAAGTAGAGGGGTGGTATGGGTTTGAATGGTTTAAAGTTCTTCTAAATAGGGTCTACTGAAAAATATGCAAAGGTAGGCAATCTGTCTCATAAAAATAGTAGAAAACTACATTTCATTCTAGGAGTAAGCATTTCCACCATTCTACCTTACTCCTAGCTTAGCTTTTCCCCATCTTTCCCATACTAAAAGTTATAAAACAGAACAGAAAACATGCTTACTTGGCATAATTTGAGTCTATTCATCTGAGTTTAAAATAACTCCCCCCTCCTTATACTCTATTCTTTTTTCTTTCTCCTGTCAGGAAGAGTAGCCCTCCCTTGTACACTACCTCCCCTCATTAAGGATGTCTAACTAGCTTCTATGCAGCAGACACACCTCATACCGGTAGTGCAAAAAGTTCTGTATCTACATCGGTAGATATTAGTCTATCAAACAAGTTCCTCCAAAGAATTGAATGTACATTTAATACAAACGCTCTCCTCTAAAGAAGAGTTGCTCAACCTTGGTTTGCTTAAATTTCTCCAGATCAACTTGCATTATATCTTGATCCACCACTATAAAATCAGCCGTTTTACCAACCTTTAAACTTCCAGTAAGATGGCCAATTCCCATTTGACGAGCTCCATTTATGGTATATGCCTTCAAAGCCTGCTCACGGGTTACACCTGCTGAATGAGGGAGTAAATAATGATCTGCACCCTCTCCACGCTTTACGGCATGATACATCTGATAAAAAGGATTTACCTCCTCCCACTCATTGGCAGGATAATCAGAACCAAAGGTCAACACTCCACCTTGTGCAGCAACATCACCCAATAAAAACTGATGCACGAAACGGATGGGACCCAATTTAAATAGCGTCGGATCACCATTCTCTGTTTGTGCCCATGAGGGAGTAGACTGACAAAAAAGGTTATCTTTGAGAGCTCCATACTTCATAACAGCCTGTGGCTCAAAAACCTGATTATGAGCGATGGTACGAGCTACATAGGGTTTGATATCCTTGGTTTCATAAAAGGCATCCAGCGCATATTGCTGCGCTTTATCGCCAATGGCATGAATGTGCACAGAATAGCCCGCTTGCAGTGAAGCCGAGATATGCGCTAACATCTCTTCCTTTGTATAGTGCGGATTCACCATGGCACCCGAGGAGCTATAAGGCTCTAATAAACTTGCACTCTCAAGTTCAACCGTTCCATCAGCAAACAGTTTATAGGTATTACAAAAAAGGTTATCTACACTGTATCGCTTATCAAAAAATTCTAGGTTCTGAACATTAAGATCTGCTGAAAAAGAATTATCGGCCACACAAGATTTTTGGTAGTAAAAAGGAAGATTCTTACTCTCTGCCATACGATGTAACACTTTGGTTCCAAGCTCAAAGTAGTTGTCAGCATCTACTATCGAAGTAAATCCAAAGGCTGAATAGTCCTTTAAAACAGACTCAATATTGGTATACAAACGCCCCTCCTCATTATTAGGAAGGTGAGAAGCAACGGAGAATACAGCCTTTTCATACAAATATCCAGTGGGTACCTGACTATTTGGATAACGTACATAATAAGAGACTCTTGGAAGAATATCGGGAGTATGCTCATCAATTTGAGCTATTTCCAATGCTTTACCATTGCACCAAGCTGAATGCAAAGATTCATCATAAAGGAAAATTGGTATATCCTCAGATATAGCATCCAAAGGTTTTGCTGTAGGAGTTTCACCCGGAGAGAGTCCCAATGCATCAAGCAAATAACCAAACCCTACAATACAATCGATTTGGGGATTATTGGCATGGTAATCTTTTACCATCTCTAACACAGATTCTAAATTTTGAGTTGTATGCAAAAATAGAAGGTTATCAAAGTTGAGTGCACCAACTGTGGTAGGATGTGAGTGGCTCTCTACAAAACCAGGAAGGATACACTTCCCTTTCAAATCAATGACTTTACTAGCCTTATTTATATAGCTAGAGGCCTCTTCATTGCTCCCCACATAAAGAATCTGTTCATTCTTTAAGACCATTGCCTGTGCAGTAGGCAATAGCTCATCACAGGTATAGATTACACCGTTTTGAAAAACAACAGACGGGTTCTCTTCTTTAGTTGATTTGCAACTTGGGATGAGTAAGAGAACTACAATCCAACAAAAACTTTTATACATCCAAGTTTTACTCATTCTTTTATTCGAATTTAATTATAAGAAGTGACATAGTCAATGATTGTTCATAGACAGATAGAGGGTACGATGCTAGTAACGATTTACAAAATGTTTCTAGAGCGACTTCTAAAATGATACAATAAGGATTACAACTGACCTCTTTTTAGACCTATTAATGAAATAATAGGCAAAGATAATCAATAAAACGAATTAAACAGATGCAAAGAGTTGACTTCATGAGCCATTCCCCACTCATAAGCAACTCTCAGCACCTTTCTAAAACAAGAAGTGCCAAAAGCATGGAGCCATTTAACACGCCGTCAGTGCATAAATAGGTGATTGGGATAAGCCCGTTTATCGGTAAAAAGCAAATGTTGGTCTATAGATTCATCCCATAAGTCTAATTAAATTGATAAAGAATCACCACTACCCTACCTTTGTTGTGAACATTTAAAGAATGAGAAGATGAAAACAAACTTTTTATATGCAATAGCGATGATAGGTTGGCTATCCACAACAGCACTTTATGCGCAAGAAATATCTCCACAAGACAGCCATAAAGAAGAGACTACCGTAGAGATGCAGCATGCTTGGACGCTAAAAGATTGCATCAATCACGCGTTGGAAGAGAACATTCAATTACAACAGCAACAAATAGCCTTCAAGAGCAGCGAAGTGGATGTTAAAACAGCCAAAGCGGCACTCTTTCCTAGTCTCTCATTGGGAACGACACAAAGTATAATGAATCGCCCCTTTCAAGAGAACAACACCACCACAAACGGCAGTGAAGCGGGAACGAGTGATAGTAAAACAACCTACAATGGCAACTACAGCCTCAACGCACAATGGATGGTATGGAATGGGAATAAACGCATAAATACAATCAAACAAGGGGAGATAAACGAAGAGATGGCAGGGCTAGCGCTCCATCAGAGTGCCAACTCCATTCAAGAGCAGGTGACACAGTTCTACATGCAAGTGCTATATGCACAAGAGTCGGTTGTAATGAATGAAAACACACTCGCCGTGAGCCAAGCACAACTAGAACGTGGCAAAGAGCTACTGGAAGTTGGTTCACTCTCGAAAGCAGAGGTTGCCCAATTGGAGTCGCAAGTAGGTAACGACGCTTACCAAGTCGTTGTGGCAAAATCATCACTACAAAGTTATCTGCTACAACTAAAGCAGCTATTAGAGATAGAGGGCGAGGCTCCCTTTACCATAGAAGATCTCTCATTAACCAACCAGCAGGTCACTGCACCACTCCCCAACAAGAGCGATATATACCTAAACGCTCTTGCCTCTCGTCCCGAAGTGGAGAGTAGTAAGTTAAGTATTCAAAGTGCTAATCTAGCCATTTCCATTGCCAAAGCAGGTTACTATCCTAGCCTCAGCTTGAATGCAAGTACAGGTACCAACCACTATACCAGCAGCACAAATGGGTTGGGCAGTCAATTAAAATATGGATGGAACAACAACATTGAGCTTAGCTTAAGTGTACCTATCTTTAATAATCGTACGGTGAAAAGCTCCGTGGAAAAAGCACGATTGCAACGTGATGACCGTGAATTAGCACTGATTAGTACGCAGAAAGAGCTCTACAAAACCATCGAGAATCTTTGGCTAGATGCCAACAATGCACAACAACATTTTACGGCAGCTGAGGTACAACTAAAGAGTGCAGAGGTGAGTTATAAAATGATCAATGAACAGTTTCAATTGGGCATGAAAAATATAGTCGAGCTACTGACCGAGAAGAACAATCTTTTAGCAGCACAACAGTCATACATCCAAGCTAAATATATGACGGTGATGAATCGTCTCTTGCTTAACTTCTACGGGGGAGGCTCCTTTGAAGAGAGCTTAAAGGATCTCTCTACAGTTACCGAGTAATTTCACTACAAATCGTTCAAACTAAGAATAAATAAGATATGAAGAAAAGAACAATTTTAATTGTAGCATTGATTGCTGCAGGAGCAGTTGGGGCATGGTGGTTCTTTAACCAACCCCAGGATCAGACTCTAAATCATATAGAGACTACGCAAGTAACTCGTGGAGAGGTGAGTTACGCTATTACTGCTACAGGGACAGTAGAACCAGTTACTAAAATCAACGTAGGTACGCAGGTATCGGGTATTGTCGATAGAATATATGCCGATTATAATTCAGTCGTTACCAAAGGGCAGCTCATAGCTGAAATGGATCGAGTAACTTTGCTGAGTGAATTGGCATCACGACAAGCTTCCTACGACGGTGCTAAAGCTGAATTTGAATATCAACAACAGCTATATAACCGCAATAAAACATTGCATGAAAAAGGGTTGATTAGCGATATCGATTACGAACAAAGCCTATACAACTACAACCGCACCCGTAGCACGCTAGCAAGTAGTAAAGCTGAATTAGACAAAGCACAACGCAACCTATCCTATACCACTATCACATCGCCCATTGATGGAATTGTGATAAACCGTGCTGTAGAAGAGGGACAAACGGTAGCTGCAGGTTTCGAAACACCTACCCTATTTACCATTGCAGCCGACCTTACAGAGATGCAGGTAGTGGCCAACGTGGACGAAGCTGACATAGGGGGAGTTAAAGAGAAACAACGCGTAAGCTTTACGGTTGACACCTATCCAAACGATCTCTTCGAGGGGTATGTTACCCAAGTGCGCCTTGAGGCAACTACCACTAGTAATGTGGTAACCTACGAAGTGGTCATTTCGGCAAAAAACCCTGACTTGAAGTTAAAACCAGGATTAACTGCCAATGTAAATGTCTACACAGTCGACAAGAAAGATGTACTCATTGTACCTAACAAAGCCCTCCGTTTTACTCCCACAACTGCACTTTTAGGCAATGCGATTCACGTAGAAGATTGCCAATCTAAAAACAAACTTTGGGTTCGCGAGGGAGATACCTATACAGCCATTCCCGTAGAGACAGGTCTTAGCAACGGTAGCGTCACCGAAATCATATCGGGTGTTCAGGCTAATAGAGAGGTAGTACTCGAGGCAACGGTTAAACAGATTACCCCACAGGTGTCAACCGGTAGATCTGGAGAAAGCAGCCCATTTATGCCTACACACCCTGGAAAGAAACAGAAGTAAGCCATGAAGAAAATTATTGAATTGCAAAACATAAAACGAGAATTCCTTGTGGGCGAAGAGCGAGTATTGGCTCTTCGGGGAGTCTCCTTCACCATTCACGAAGGGGAGTTCGTAACCATTATGGGAACCTCAGGGTCGGGCAAGTCGACACTACTCAACACATTGGGTTGCTTAGACACACCTACCCAAGGAGAATACCTCTTAGATGGAGTTTCGGTACGTAGCATCTCTAGAAGCCAGCGAGCGGTATTGCGTAATCGCAAGATTGGCTTTGTCTTTCAAAGCTATAACCTACTTCCCAAGACGACAGCCATAGAGAATGTAGAGCTCCCACTGATGTACAACCACGAGGTATCGGCGAGCGAGCGTCGTGAACGTGCTATAAAGTCACTACAAGCAGTAGGTCTAGGCGACCGATTAATGCACAAGTCAAACCAAATGTCAGGTGGACAGATGCAACGTGTTGCCATTGCCCGTGCCTTGGTAAACGATCCTGCTGTCATCTTAGCCGATGAGGCTACTGGTAACTTAGATACGCGTACCTCATTCGATATTCTCGTGCTGTTTCAAAGGCTCCATGCTCAGGGACGTACCATTATATTTGTGACGCACAATCCCGAGATTGCTCAATACAGCAGTCGAAACATCGTGCTACGTGATGGATTAATAAAAGAGGATAGCCTCAACACAAATATACTTTCAGCTGAGGAAGCACTTAAAGCACTGCCGCTCCCTGAGGAGTTATAAGCTCCTAATAACTGACATCGTGAAATATCGAGAGGACAATTTATTCTACTAGCTATTCAATCCTATTAGGAGATAAAAAAAGACAATATGAACGGAACAAACCTATTTAAAATAGCCCTACGCGCACTTAACAACAATAAGGTTCGCGCACTTCTCACCATGCTGGGTATTATCATCGGAGTAGCTTCGGTGATTACTATGCTAGCCATTGGTCAAGGGTCCAAACGAAGTATACAGGCACAAATATCTGAAATGGGATCGAACATGATTATGATCAAACCCGGTACCGATATGCGTGGTGGGGTAAGACAGGATGCGAGTGCCATGCAAACCTTGAAGATGGAGGACTTTCTCTCGTTACAAAACGAGACCACGCTACTTAGCGCCGTGAGCCCTACAGTAACCAGCTCAGGACATCTCATTTATGGTTCCAACAATGCGCCATCGAATATGTACGGGGTAAACCAAGACTACCTTACTATCCGCCAATTGACAATTGAAGAGGGAGATATGTTCACTGACCAAGATATACAAACGGCAGCCAAAGTATGTGTCGTTGGAAAAACTGTAGTAGATAATCTTTTCCCCGATGGTGGCGACCCAATTGGTAAAGTCATACGCTTTAACTCCATCCCCTTCCGTATTGTTGGGCTATTGAAATCAAAAGGTTACAACAGCATGGGTATGGACCAAGATGATGTCGTACTTGCACCTTACACCAGCATTATGAAACGTATCTTGGCTGTTACCTACTTAAGTGGAATCAATGCATCGGCATTGACCGAAAACGATACGCAAGCAGCAATCGAAGAGATTACTACCCTATTGAGACATAATCATAAACTACGAGAGGGAGAGAGTGATAACTTCAACATCCGCAGCCAACAAGAGTTAAGTAGCATGCTCAACTCTACAACCGATTTGATGACTACTCTACTGGCTTGTACTGCCGGAATCTCACTCATCGTAGGGGGTATTGGGATTATGAACATTATGTACGTCAGTGTTACCGAGCGAACCCGAGAGATTGGGTTACGTATGAGTGTGGGTGCTAGAAGTGTTGATATCTTAAACCAATTCTTAATAGAATCGATCCTCATCAGTATTACGGGAGGAATAATCGGTGTACTCTTTGGTATTGGTGCCTCCATGGCAGTCAATATATTTGCCAACTGGCCCATCTATGTTCAACCTTGGAGTGTGGGACTTAGTTTTATAGTCTGTACCATGACAGGTGTATTCTTTGGTTGGTATCCAGCTAAAAAGGCAGCCAATTTAGACCCCATTGAGGCCATACGCTACGAATAGATCAATCAACAAGAGGAAGAGTACTATTATCAGCTCTTATCGGTGATTGTTTTTATTGCTATCCGATAAAACTTAATGCTTTTAGAAAATCGCTTGTTTTTCCTATAATAGAATCCAGTAGAGAGCAAATAAGCTTCAAATTAGATCTATTGCTGAGTTTATCAAAAAAAGTCTAGCGAAAACGCAAGCCTATCTTAAAGAATTATCAGTAAGCCATTGAGCATCAGTCGATATAATGATTCGTACTCTTTTTTACTAGACAACAATAATTGTTTTTATAAAAGAAAAAGAAAAGCGTAGTTTCTTACTCCGCTTTTCTTTAATATGGTAGTGGTTTTCTCAACATACCATGTAGTTCTCTTCTTTGAAATACTGACTCTCTACTCAAACAAGACTTACATGACTTATGTCTTCACCAAATCTATTTAATGCATCTTGTATTTTCTTAGCCGTTCTATCCGATGGACGACGATGCCCATTTAGATAGTGACTTAATTGTCCTTGATTTACGCCAGTAATATGTGCTAATCCAGCTAAGCTGAAGAAGCGCACATAATATTGTAAAAAAGAGGGGACATCATATACAAACTCAAAAGTAGCCTCTGTAAATTCTTTGCCTTCCTCGGCATAATATTCTCTCATATCCTCATAACCTGTGTTGAAATCTTCGATTGCAGCGGCTACAGTATTACCCTCTCCTATAATGCTATAGGGTAACTTATTTTCCTCTATGTACGCTCCGAAGCTTCCGTCTCCTCCGCGTTCAATGTGAACTTTTATCAATTGCTTCGTATTCATGTTCTTTCATCTTTTAATAGTTACTAATTCATTAGGGTTTTAATAGTTACAGATGCAAGATAGATTAAACCCCTGCATCTTTCAAAATAGCTTTTAGTGCTCCTTTTTTGACCTCTTCTGATCCATGAAAACTTAATAGAAACTGTTTACCTGTAATGGGACTTTCCCAAATGGGATGTCTTTTGCCATCTTTTACCCAGAAGCAACCCGCCTTCTTGAGCTTACGCTCTAGTTCTGAATATTTCATATACCTCCTTTCTCTATTAAAACACACTACAAAGATATTAATATTAATATCACTTACAACAGAAATAGGCAAAAAAAGATATTGATATTAATATCTTTTTCACCCATTTATCTATTATAATAGGGTATTCTCTAGAAATCGAATCACTGATATGACATATTAATGATTACAATTTATCTTCTGTTCGATAGCTGCCACCATAGATTGGGGAAGTAAAAAAAGAGATAAAAAAGAGAGTTATAGCCCATAGTTATTTGAATATCAACAAAGAAATAGTATCTTGCAATATGAAGCCATCTTTAATGAAACAACGCCCACTGGAGTTAACCATCCACACGATAAGTTGGGCACTTATCTTTGGTTTTCCACTTATATTTCTGAATCGCACAAACGAGCAGATAAGTTGGGTGGACTTTTTTAGACACGTACCGATACCATTCTCATGCTTCTTGGTCTTTTATGCCAACTACATAAAGCTAGTTCCCCTCTACCTCTTTCGTGAACGTGATCGTTACTTCTACCTCTACAACCTACTGTTGATTATCGTAGTATCCGTAATGTTGCAAGTTGGATTTGACTATATGCGCCATTCTCCTCCACCCAATGAGTTGTCTAAACAGATGCCTCCCCATTGGATGTTCATCTTACGCGATTCTATTATGCTCTTTTTTGTAGCAGCACTTGGTGCAGCAATTCGTATCAGTACGCGTTGGCGGAAAACAGAGCAGCAACTTATTGAGACTGAGAAGGCACGTACGGAAGCTGAATTAAAGAACTTAAAGAGTCAGCTTAACCCCCATTTCTTATTAAACACCCTCAATAACATCTATGCACTAATTACGTTCAATACCGATAAAGCACAAGAGGCTGTTCAGGAACTAAGCAAGCTTCTTCGCTACGTACTATACGAGAACCAAGACGAAACGGTTCCTTTAGAGAAAGAGTTTGAGTTTATTCAGAACTACATTGCACTTATGCGCATTCGCCTACCAGAGCATGTAAAGCTAGATGTAAATCTGACAGTCGATCCAGGAAAGAGCCTACGCATTGCTCCACTTATCTACATCTCACTCATCGAGAATGCATTCAAGCACGGAATAAGTAGCACCTTGCCCTCTTTTATCTCTATCACCATAGAGGGGCGTGCAGAAGGAAGCATCGTTTTCCAGATACAGAACAGCTATTTTCCAAAGACAAATGATGATAAAAGCGGTAGTGGCATTGGATTAGAACAGGTAGAACGCCGCTTGGAACTACTCTACCCACAAAAGTACAGTTGGGAACAACATCTCAGTGAAGAGGGTAAAAAATACAACTCTCTATTAACCATTCAGACATCATAAATATGAAACTAACCTGCGCTATAGTAGATGACGAGCCCCTCGCTAGGGAGCTTGTAAAGAGCTATGTAGATAAAACAGATTCACTCGAATTAGTAGGCTGCTATGGAAGTGCCATAGAAGCCCTTCAAAAGCAAGACAACCAGAAACCGATACAATTGCTTTTTCTCGATATTCAGATGCCTGAATTAAATGGATTGGAGTACTCACAAATGGTCTCTCCCGAAACACGAATTGTATTTACCACTGCATTCGATCGATATGCTATAGACAGTTACAAGGTGCATGCCCTAGACTACTTGCTGAAACCTATAAGCTATACGGAGTTTCTAAAATCAGTAAATAAAGCCATAGAGTGGTTCGAATTAAAAGAGAAAGCAGTCACTGACTCTACGGAGCAGCCTGCGAATGATGCTAAGTTTATCTATGTAAAGAGCGACTACAAGTTGGTGCAAATAGAGTTGGAACGCATACTCTACATAGAGGGGCTAAAAGATTATGTAAAAATCTATCTAGAGGGAGAAGAGAAGGCCATTCTTTCACTTATTAGTATGAAGAATATGGAGGAGCGACTTCCTGCAACTCGTTTTATACGTGTACATCGCTCTTTTATTGTTCAAAAAGAGAAAATTAAGGTGGTGGAACGCGGACGCATTGTGTTTGGTAAAGAGTATATTCCCATTTCAGATAGTTACAAAAATGACTTACTACTTTACCTAAACAACCACTCTGTTTGATGGAGTTCCAACATATATTGCAAATAAAGTAAAAACAACGCCTTTATACTTATCAACCCTTCTCCACGAATCTATTCTTGTAAAGCCCAATAAACCTCTTTGAACCAGACTATCTGCCTCTGTTTAGTGCTATTTCACATCTTATGGAAGATCAAATACAACTAATCTACTATCCTTGGTTATCGAAGAAGCCTCTAAGAGTTTTACTTAATTTGTGCATTGATTTCGTTTCTGAACTTAATAGGATTGGCAATATAATGAAAGTCATTCATTACTCCACCCGTAGTCACGAAGATAGATCCAAAACCTAAAATACGTCCCAACAAAGATTGAGTTACGCGAACTCCCTCGCATCTATTTAAAATCAATTCAAGAGCATCTTGGCTGATAATACCTGTTTTTAGAATGACCCTTTTATTGGTGATCACATATTCATTCCCCACCTTCATAAGAGCTCTCTTAATCAGTTGGAACAGTCCCAAAAAGAGGAGAAATAAGCCGACATAGTAACAGATATCTGAAAAAATAGAACGAAAGAGAGAACCTAGTAATAACAACGTTGCCGAGAATAAAATCACTGCTGGATATATAAATATATACCAATGAAGATCGGCCTTATATTTTATCTCTTCCCCAACTTGTAAGTTTTCTTGAATATAGCTCATAATCTTTGTAAATTAACTGATTGATTCGTTTTATGTTCAGGAGAAATAAGTATATATAAAATTCTCTATAAAAGCTATCTCGCACTTCTAAGAGGATGGTAAACTCACTTTCTATCGTTACATATCTCCCAATATAAGGAAACGAATAGCACGCCCCCTCGTAACATTTTAATGACCTCTTATATCGCAATCAAATGCTTTATTGATCCCAGACCTTAAATCTTAATAGCCATCAGGTAGTGACCAATGAGGATGAAGTAGATCCTTTCCCTATTGGGATTTGCCGCTCTTCCTCAATATAATTTCTTTTAAGCTGCGCGTAGGAAATAGCTTTCTGATGCGAATTAAATAGCTCTTAAGATGCCCCTCAGCAACAATAAATGTTACTGCAAGTATAATCATTGAAACACCAATCGAGATTCGGACTGTAAGTACTTCACCAAAAATTGTTATCCCAAAAAAGAGCGCAGTAACAGGCTCTAATGCACCTAATATTGATGTGGGTGTTGATCCAATATAAGATACTGCACGTGTGGTGCACAAAAAAGAGATTGCTGTTGGGAAAATGGCCAATGCCAATACGTTAAACCACAAGTGATAATCGCGAATGATATAAAGGCTATTATCGTAACCTACACGTACAGCAAAGAGAGAGAGTCCGAATAGTAAGATGTAGAAGGTTAGTTTCAATGTTGCAGTCTCTTTCAGCACCGATTTATTGACGGCTACGATGTAAACAGCATAAGAGAGTGCCGATAACAGAACCAAAAGAGTGCCGACTAAACTCAAGGTTTCACCATGAGGATTTTGAGATAACAATCCGATGCCTGCTAGTGCTAAGAAGATGCAGAAAATCGTTTGTAACGTTATCTTCTCCTTGAAAAAAACAGCCATAATAATAGCCACTATTATCGGATAGATAAACAAAAGAGTTGACGCTATTCCGGCATCCATGTAGGTGTAGCTTTGGAAGAGAGTTAATGATGAGGTTGCTACAAGAAGCCCCATTACCACCAACGGGATAATTTCTTTGCGATGCAACTTAAAGGTACGTCCTCTTAACTTAATCATCGCACCTATAATCGGCAATGCCAACAGATAACGGAAAAACAGCACTGAATCAGGATCCATGCCTGCTTCATACAATGGAAGTGCAAATAATGGATTCATACCATATGTTGCGGCAGCTATTATTGCAAGTAGATAGCCCTTAAACTTATCGCTCATTATATTACTTTTGATATTTTCGGCAAAGTTAGAACAATTATGCAGATAATATTTCCTTAAATCCGCAAATATCTTTATAAGCTCCTCTTTTTTTTTAGAAGCTTTTCTTTTTAAAAAATTTTCACACCTTACCAATTGTCTCTTTTGAAGTGACGAAAAAAAACTCTGATTCTATAATATTCCTAAATGCTTTCTACAACTATAGTTGAAACCTCTCTGCTAAGCCCATTCCATAATATTCAAAAGGGATATTCGAATCATCATTGAGAAAATGGTAAAGAATGGGAAACCATTCAAGACAAAGACCAAGTAGGCAAAAAAGAGTGAGAAGATAAAACTGCACAGAGCATCACAACCCGAAATATCATTATTTAAATAGAATCTAAATAAGTTGCACAATTATTTTCAATACTCTATCTTTGCAAAAAAGAAAGCATTATGCGATTATCCGAATTAAGAACGGGAGAGAGAGCTATCATTATCAAGGTATTAGGACACGGCGGCTTCCGCAAGCGCATTGTAGAGATGGGCTTTATCAAAGGGAAAATGGTAGAGGTCATACTAAATGCTCCTCTGAAAGACCCGATAAAATATAAACTTATGAACTACGAGATTTCACTTCGCCGACAAGAAGCTGAATTAATCGAGGTTGTAAGTGAAGAAGAGGTAGCTACCGCAGCTACACCTTACCATGGAACATTAGAGAGTGATGCTCCTGAAATACCTTTGAAGGATATTGCAAAAGGAAAAAGAAGAACCATTAATGTGGCTCTTGTTGGAAACCCCAATTGCGGGAAAACCTCTCTTTTTAATATTGCATCGGGTTCGCACGAACATGTGGGCAACTACAGCGGGGTTACGGTCGATGCTAAAGAGGGCTTTTTTGAGTTCCAAGGCTATCGCTTTAAGCTAATTGACTTACCAGGAACCTACTCCCTATCAGCCTATACCCCCGAAGAGATTTATGTACGTAAACTCATTATAGAAGAGGTACCCGATATTATTATCAATGTAGTGGATGCTGCCAATTTGGAGAGAAATCTCTATTTAACCACGCAACTGATTGATATGAATGTACGGATGGTAGTAGCACTTAATATGTATGACGAACTAGAGGCCAGTGGCAACAAATTAAATCATACAATACTAAGCGAACTGCTAGGGATTCCCATGGTACCTACTATTTGTAAACGAAAAGAGGGAATAGACAAACTTTTTCACGTTATTATTGGTCTATATGAGGGGAGCGATTTTGTTACCAAGGGAACGGACGACTCTGTACGAAGAGAAATTTTTCAAGAGATTGAAGAGTGGCATAACAGCTATGCCGACCACAAGTATGGAAGCCACCACGGGGAACAAACAGGCACAAAAACAGTTCTTCGTCACATTCACATCAATCATGGACCTGAACTAGAGAGAAGCATCGAACAACTCAAAAAAGAGATTCAGAAAAATGAAAGCATTCGTGCACGCTTTTCTACCCGTTTTCTAGCCATAAAGCTCTTAGAAAATGATACCGATATAGCTAATGAAATAGAACATCTACCGAATGGAAAGGCAATTATAGCCCTTCGTAACAAAGAGGTTTTACGCATAAAAGAGGCACTGAAAGAAGAGAGTGAACAGGCTATTACCGATGCCAAATATGGTTTTATAAGCGGTGCACTTCGAGAGACTTACACAGACAATCAACTAGAGAAAGAGCATACTACAAAAGTGATAGATAGCTTGGTGACACATCGCCTTTGGGGCTACCCTATCTTCTTCCTATTCCTCTATGTGATGTTTGAAGGTACATTTATATTGGGAAACTATCCCATGCAGGGTATCGAATGGATAGTAGAGCAATTGGGTAATCTCATTCGACACTATATGAGCGAGGGTGTACTCAAAGATATGCTCGTAGAGGGGGTTATAGGAGGCGTAGGAGGCGTTATTGTTTTCTTGCCCAACATCTTAATCCTCTACTTTTTCATCTCCATCATGGAAGATTCGGGCTATATGGCTCGAGCTGCATTTATTATGGATAAGGTTATGCACCGTATGGGGCTGCACGGAAAATCATTTATACCACTTATCATGGGTTTTGGGTGCAACGTACCTGCTATTATGGCTTCACGCATGATTGAGGATAGAAAATCGAGACTCGTCACGATGCTCATCAATCCACTTATGTCGTGCAGTGCACGGCTACCTATCTATTTGGTATTAGTGGGTGCTTTCTTTCCCACTCATGCAAGTTGGGTATTGTTAGGCATCTATACAACGGGCATTCTATTGGCAGTTCTACTTGCTCGATTCTTTAGCAAATTTCTAGTCAAAGGAGATAGCACCCCTTTCGTGATGGAACTTCCTCCCTACCGCTTTCCCACTTTAAAAAGCATTGTGCGACACACTTGGGAGAAGGGGTCTCAATATCTTAAAAAGATGGGAGGGATCATTATGGTGGCATCTATTTTGATTTGGTTCTTGGGATACTACCCCCGCCCCATCACCGCTGAGTCAACACTAGCAGAACAACAAGAAAATTCTTACATCGGACAAATAGGGAAAGGAATAGAACCCATCATTAAACCACTAGGATTTGATTGGAAATTAGGTATTGGACTCTTGTCAGGTGTAGGTGCAAAAGAGTTGGTCGTTAGTACACTAGGCGTACTTTATGTCAACGAAAGTAATGAAGAGAATATCAATCTATCAGGGCGCATCCCCATTACCCCTCAAGCTGCATTGGCCTACATGATTTTTGCACTTATCTACTTCCCTTGTATAGCCACGCTGGTAGCTATTAAACAAGAGTCGGGTGGATGGAAGTGGGCTATCTTTACAGCACTCTACACGACTATTTTGGCTTGGGTAATGGCCTTTATAGTCTATCAGATAGGGAATCTTTTGATCTAAAAAGCACGCGTGAAAGAGTCTATACCAAGAAAGTGTTGATTCACTTCAACGGGACATAAAAAAACGCTCTAAACAAAAAAAAAGAATGGACCTACAAGAAATTATTGTCTTTGCAACTCTCTTCGCTTGTATCACGTGGATAGGAGTTCGTATCTACCACTCTTTCAAGAATATAAGCAAAGGAGAATCGCCATGTGAGGGTTGTTCGTCAGAGTGTTCTTTAAAAAAAGAACACTCCGAAAAGGGAAAGAAAAAGGGTAAAAAGCGACCTTGTCAATAAAAAAAAAGGCAAAACATTTGCAGAGTTAAAAAAAAGCTATACCTTTGCACTCGCAATCGGGAAATAACGCAACGATTGAAAGACTGGTTCCTTGGATGAGTGGCTTAGTCAGCGGTCTGCAAAACCGCGTACGGCGGTTCGAATCCGCCAGGAACCTCATCAGAAGCCCATCTACAGGATTTGTAGATGGGCTTTTTTTATTATCTTATTCTACTACAGAACCCGTTTAGAGTCCGTTGCGCTACCAGATTGCCCCCTAACAATAACAAACCCTTTAGGAAAAGAAATTATGGAAGCAACAAGAAACTGGGAAACCATCCAAGAATATCAAGATATTCTTTTTCAATTTTACAATGGGATAGCAAAAATAACAATCAACCGTGCACGCTATCGCAATGCATTCACCCCTACTACAACAACTGAAATAAGCCAAGCACTCCACTTTTGCCGCGAGTGCCAAGACATCAACGTAGTAATACTTACAGGTGCAGGAGATATGGCGTTTTGCAGCGGAGGAGATATGAATGTAAAGGGACACGGCGGATACATTGGGACTGATGGGGTACCTCGATTAAATGTGCTCGATGTACAAAAGCAAATCCGCTCACTACCCAAACCGGTCATTGCCATGGTAAATGGATTTGCCATTGGTGGAGGACATGTACTACACGTGGTGTGCGACCTTTCAATTGCTTCAGAGAATGCTATTTTTGGACAAACAGGACCTAAAGTAGGCAGCTTCGATGCAGGATTTGGATCCTCTTATTTGGCTCGCATTGTAGGGCAAAAGAAAGCACGTGAGATCTGGTTCCTCTGCAAACAATATTCAGCACAAGAGGCTCTTGATATGGGACTCGTCAACAAAGTGGTTCCATTCGAACAACTCGAAAATGAGACAGTGGCATGGGCAGAGCAGATGATGGAGCACAGTCCACTAGCACTACGCATGATTAAAGCTGGTTTAAATGCTGAACTTGATGGACAAGCAGGGATACAGGAGTTGGCTGGAGATGCCACGATGTTATACTATATGACTGAAGAGGCACAAGAGGGAGGAAAAGCATTTCTCGAAAAACGGAAACCTCGCTTTAAAGATTATCCAAAGTTTCCATAAAGGGAAAAGAATCCACTTGAAAAACTCTTTTTTATCAGATACTAACAACCTACAGATATTTCTGTAAGGGGATAAAAATGGAAAGTGAACTTTTCAAGTGGAATCAGACAAGAGTTGGTCAAGAGCTGTTCTCTTTGCTATCTCTCCTTATAATCCCTTTTTTTGTATTATACGGAGAATTGCAGAGAAAGCTCTCAGCCAAACAGTCAAAGAACAACAACCTAATATCCGCAACTGTTTTTGTAATATGTCATATTTCAAATGATTACCAATATACACAAAAGGTTACGGACGTAAGGAACTAAAAGAATTGAGGAACTATAATAGGGTACAAAAGGATAGATGAGCTGCAGAGCGTTTTATTCAAATCGTTTTTGTATCATCCTACTAAAGAACACTACAGATTAGTTCAAACATCTCTTATTCAATCCATATGCACTATCAACTAACCATCCACCCCAAAGAGTTGCTGTTTAAACAACCGGCTGGAACATCACGTGGAGTCTACACTACACGCAAAGTGTGGTACCTCCTATTAACCGATAGAGAAACAGGTAAAACCGGCATAGGCGAATGTGCACCGTTGCCCCAATTGAGCTGCGATGATCTACCCAACTACGAAGAACTGCTGCAAGAGCTTTGCAGCAAGGCGGCTATGAGTGGGCAAATAGATTACGCTGCATTAAAACCTTACCCCTCTATTTTATTTGGATTGGAGAGTGCATTCAGACAACTTCAAACAGATAGTTGGCAGTTGTGGGATACTCCATTTAGTCGAGGAGAGGAAGGCATACCAATCAATGGACTCATTTGGATGGGTAGTTTTGAGGAGATGAAGAGACGGATTGAAGAGAAACTGGCAACAGGATATCGCTGCCTAAAACTAAAGATTGGAGCCATTGAGTTCCAAAAGGAGTTGGAATTGTTGCAAACCATTCGTCAACATTTCACCCCAGAAGAGTTAGAGATACGGGTAGATGCTAACGGAGCTTTTCAACCAGCCGAAGCAAGAAGATATTTGCAGGAGTTGGCTGCCTGCAAAATTCACTCCATTGAGCAACCCATTGCGGCAGGGTCGTGGAAAGAGATGGGTAGGCTTTGCCAAGAGGCTCTACTTCCCATTGCTCTCGACGAAGAACTGATAGGTATAGACACCATCGATAAAAAGATAGAACTTCTTGAAACCATTTGCCCCCAATTCATCATCCTAAAGCCATCACTACACGGAGGTATCTTTGGATCAGAAGAGTGGATAAGGCTAGCTACCGAAAGGGGTATTAACTCTTGGGTAACCTCGGCTTTGGAATCAAACATCGGGCTAAACGTGATAGCCCAATGGTGCGCCACCTTGCACCCCACCTTACCGCAAGGACTAGGAACAGGTTTGCTCTTTACCGACAATCTACCCCTTCCTTTGCAGATAGAAGGCGATGCACTTTGGTTCCATCCAGAGCAGAAGGTCAATCAAAAGGAGGTTGAAAGATGGCTTGGAATTCCTCGCTAATTCACATTCTAACAAGTAAAGAAAAAGAGAGGATCATCCTAAACAGCTCTTTTCTACTATTGTACAAAAAAAGGTTGAGAACTTAAGACATTACTAGAAAACAAAAAATAGATCCAGTTGAATATAAAATAAGCCTATTCGATTTAGGCACCTAAAATAAAAATATATGAATGAATTTGAAACTCTCCTTAGTGAGATAACCGTAGATTGCAAAGACAACGGAATACGTTTTAAAAAGAAAAAACGACTAAAAGCAATCGAAAAATGGTTAGAAGATACTGACTATACACTACTTTACGAAGGAGAGTTAGCCCTTATCTATGGTAAGAAGCCACTGGATGAAACCGTACGTACACTCATATCTTCGCACATCGATTGTGTATACAGCGGGCTCTTCTGTCAAGAGCTTTCAGAAGCACTTTGGAAAGGAACCTTTGACAACAGCCTAACCAATGCTGCTGTAATAGAGAACATGCGAAACAACCTATTTGCTGATGATGTTATCATTGCCTTTACGGGAGATGAAGAGGTAGGTTCACAAGGAGCGGTAGAGGTGGCTGAAAAGATGCAAGAAGTAGGCTGTTCACCCCAATTGGTAATCGTTACTGAAGTTACTGAAGAGGGATGGGAAGAGAATGCAAGCTTTACCATCGAAAATGATTTAAACATCGATCTATGGAAAGCACACCGATTGGTCAACCTGCTGACACCCTACAAATATCCATTGATACACCGAGCAGAGCCAGACGAGTCATGGAGCTACGGAGATATGGAGTATGCATCTCTTACCCTAAGCGTGCCTGTATTGGGCGAAATGCACAACCAAGAAGGGGTGGTAGCCCGCAAAAAAGATCTACCCATTTATTGCGAAGTGCTGGCTCTATTGGCTAACAAAGCCTAATTTTACTACCGAAGCAAAAGCATCTGAATGGATTACAAAACCAACATTCGTACACAAAGCCTCATCTTAAATGGAGTGCACTACCCAGCTCCTTACCAAAAGAATCCGCAGGAGTATATCCTGCGGATGGTAAAAGAGCAACCCGAGTTGGGTGAATTGGCAGAATTTCTCACCGAATGGTTTGATTCAAGCCCTACGCTAACGGTACAAACCTCTGGCTCAACAGGGAGTCCCAAGAGTCTACTTGTAGAAAAGAGGAGAATGATGGCGAGTGCTGTAGCTACCTGTCAATTCCTACAACTAAAGGAGATGGATAGTGCCTTGCTCTGTATGTCTACACGCTACATAGCAGGAAAGATGATGGTCGTTCGAGCCTTGGTAGCCTCGCTCAATTTAATTACCGTTCCCCCCTCTTCACATCCCCTAGCAGAAGTAAGAGAGGCTCCAACCTTCGCAGCTATGATTCCTATGCAGCTTCACCACTCTTTGCAACAACCTGAAGAGCGAAAGTTGCTCACTCAAATAAAACAGTTAATCATTGGAGGTGGTGCCATTCACCCCGAGATAGAGGAAGAGATACGCAATTTCCCTCACCAAGTATGGTCCACCTACGGTATGACCGAAACCCTCTCTCACATTGCCTTGCGTCAAATAAATGGTACCCATCGGTCAAAAAACTACAAACCACTACCCGGCATAGAGCTCACGACGAACAAAGAGGGACAACTCATTATCGACGCCCCTGCACTCTGCAAAGAGCAGTTAATCACAAACGATATTGTCTCCTTCAATGAGGTGGGTGAGTTTTTAGTTAGAGGACGCAAAGACAACACCTTAAATAGTGGTGGTGTAAAGATACAGGTAGAAGAGGTGGAAACTTTGCTACAAACAAAACTGAAAAATCCTTTTGCCATAACCTCCATAGCTGACAAACAGTGGGGAGATAAGATGGTGCTACTTACCACTCAAACAACGATTGAAGAGGTTAAGGCTATTTGCCAACAACTACTCCCCCCCTATTGGCAACCCAAAGAGATCTTTGTCACAAAAGAGATTCCACTAACTGAAACAGGTAAAGTAAATCGAGAAGAAGCTAAAGAAGTAGCTCTACAAGAGTTCAAAAAACGTCTCCAATAATTAGCGGCATCGTACAATTCTCGAACAAAGATTGCACATATAAGAATATTCAAAAAAACTTCCGCTAGCATAGAGTAAAAATAGATAGAGCGTAGTACCTTTGCTTAGCATATCATAAAATTGAAATCCCTTGTTAATATGACGAAATTGAAAACAATCAAATGGGGCTTTATCGGTTGCGGAGAGGTTACCGAAAAGAAAAGTGGTCCTGCCTTTGCCCTCATCGAAGGTTCTGAAGTGGTCGCAGTAATGAGCCGAGATAAAGAAAAAGCCCAATCGTATGCCAAAAGAAACAACATACCGCGCTGGTACACCGATGTACAGCAACTAATAGGTGATGAGGATGTTAATGCTATTTACATAGCAACGCCACCCTCCTCACATGCTACTTTTGCTATCATGGCGATGAAAGCGGGAAAGCCGGTCTACATAGAAAAACCAATGGCAGCTAGCTACGACGACTGTGCACGTATCAATCGAATTTCAAAAGAAACGGGAGTACCTTGTTTTGTGGCTTACTACAGACGCTACTTGCCCTATTTCCAAAAAATAAAAGAGTTGGTAGAGAGCGGAGAGATAGGCAATGTCATTAATGTTCAAATTCGTTTTGCACAGCCTCCACGAAACTTAGACTACAACAGCATAAACCGCCCGTGGCGTATTCAACCAGACATAGCAGGAGGTGGCTATTTTTACGATTTAGCTCCTCACCAATTGGACTTGCTGCAGGATATATTTGGATGTATACTTAAGGCAGAAGGATATCTAGCCAACCGTGGCGGGCTCTATGCCGCTGAAGACTCAGTAAGTGCCTGTTTTACATTTGAATCAGGACTACCTGGATCGGGGTCGTGGTGCTTTGTTGCTCACGAATCTGCTAAGGAGGACCGAATAGAGATTATTGGAGACAAGGGGATGATCTGTTTCTCTATTTTTACATTCGACCCCATTGCTTTGCACACCGAACGAGGACGAGAGGAGATTCTTCCACCCAATCCCAAACATGTACAGCTTCCGCTTATTAAATCGGTAGTAGAGCACCTACAAGGAAAGTCAGTCTGTTCATGCGATGGTATTAGTGCTACTCCAACCAATTGGGTTATGGATAGAATACTAAACAAACTGTAGAACATCAACAGCTTTAGCCATTTGTTACAGATGATCACTCAATAATATTGTAGTCTGGTAAAAAGGAAACAAACCACCGTATTATCTGATCATCAACCTCTTGATTGATAAGACTCCTTTAAAAAGAGCTTCTCTTTTCACTAGCTAATTGTTTTTTGATAAGCTCAATAAAACAGACCTAAATTGAAGCTTATTTGCTCTCTATTAGATTCGATCATAGGGAAATCAAGTGACTTTCTAAAGGCATTAAGTTTTATCGGACAGCAATATAGTTCAATAACGAATCGCATAGAGCAAGCACCTCCCAACTACTAAAAATATCCCAGCACCCTTTATAACAAAGAGGTGACTGGGATATTTCAAATATAAACACACACACTATAAATATCTATTTCTCCTAAACGATTCGCTTAAAGATACGAGAAGAGGAGATTTTACCAAAATTGATTAGAAGCGAGCACCCAAGGTAAATACCATTTGATGACGTTCGTTATCTACCTTTGTCGGTGACAGTTTAACACCATCGAAAGAATCCGTAAATGGTGAAAATTCCGATTTATACACATCATACTTGTAAGCTAAATCAGCATAAATCAAACGTCCTTTATAGCCTAATCCAAAAGTTATTGTTTGTTTCTCTTTGCTATTCATATAGTCTGTACGAGTCGAATAGTTTGCCAAAAAGTTATCCGAGTCACTTTTAAAGGAAGCTGTCGAATAGTTATATCCAGCACGTAAACTCATGCCCGAATCTCCTAAACGTGATTCCATACCTACACGCAAGGTATGAACACCTTTCAAGAACTGTTTCACTTCCGAATTACTACCTGGCAAATTATAACCATCTGTATCCTTGAACTTAGCTGTTGAGTAATCTTGATATTCCCACTCAGCACCCAATGCTACAATTCCACCCAAAGTCGTTCCCATACTTACATTAAATTTCCAAGGGGTGATTAAATTGTAATCATAAATAAGGTAATCATCATTTAAATAATTACTTAAGCGCTCCTCAGGAAAGTATTCTTTAGATATATTTGATGACATAACCGCATCATAACTCTCTCGTATATTGTACCAAGTAGGGGTATGAACAGCAAAACCTAAACGGAAAGGATCATTTTCAAAAGGACGCAAAATAAAGCCTAACTTAAAATCAATACCACCTCCAGTCTGTCTGTAATAATTATCCAATCGATATTTT
This sequence comes from Phocaeicola sp., assembly GCA_051658485.1. Taxonomy (GTDB): domain Bacteria; phylum Bacteroidota; class Bacteroidia; order Bacteroidales; family Bacteroidaceae; genus Phocaeicola. The sequence goes on along the minus strand of JBOFMR010000130.1, from coordinate 53,885 downwards.
CTTTCACTGACACCCCACGCTACAAGCTCTTCATAAGAGGATGTTAATCTATAGTCAAGATCGTAATAACCCAAGGTTGCTCCTAGATAGAAACGATCTTCAATATTAAAAGCCATATTGAAATCGTACTGATAGATACCACCTGACTCCTCACTATGGAATTTATTTTGAGTTCCATATAAACCGTAAATTTCATTATCGTAGGAATCAACCACACCTGTACGTGCAGCCATTATACCTAACAAACCAATTTCATTATAATAATTTCGATAAGGATTCTTACCCCATATTTTATCGAAATCAACAGAAGTATCAAGTTGTTCCGATGATTTTAAACTGTTTACTATCTGCCAACTTTGCGAGTAACCATCTAAATCGCCACCTGCTGAAAAGAGTTGACTAAAATCTTTGCTCTTTTTATAGTTGAACCCAAAGTTCATATAGCGCAGCGAAGTATTATTTCCATATTTCATTGAAAAGACAAAGCCTGCTTGGTCAAAAGATGCCTTGGTCTCTTTTTCACTCATCGATGTTCCATTAAAATTGCTTTTAGTACTCCGATTGTGAAAGCCAAAAGAGACTGCAGCATCGCTACTACGATAGAGACCTATACCCGCGGGATTTGTTCCCATAACCGACATATCGCCTCCCAAGGCACTCATTGCTCCACCCATTCCTACAAAACGCGCTGTACCATTCAACTCATGACCTATCATGCGTTCTGCATCATATTGATTTTGACCTACTGCGACTGAGAATGCCATTGCTGCACAAGCTGTCAACCATATTTTTGTTGCCATATTATTTTATGTTATTGTCAACCATCTGCTTTCTCTCTCTTTTCAAAAGAGTAACAGACTCTAATCATATATATATACTCTAAAAACAAGAAATTCTCCACTCTCCGCATACAAAATAGAGAGTAAACTCCTTTGGTTATCATCACTACTTTGGGTATAATCATCCTACTCGGTGCAATAGAAATCCATATCCATCGAAGTTCTATCCCCTTCCCTAAGTAAAACAAAAAGCGAAGGAAAAAGGTTTATCTTCCGCGTGAAGTTCCACCGCTGCTACGAGAAGCACCACCGCCACTTGAGCTGCGAGAAGAGCCACCACTGTAAGAGCCACCACTACTAGAACCACGAGAAGTTCCACCACCGTAAGAGCTACTGCGTGAACTGCTTTCGCTGCTACGTGAATTTACACTACTGCTGCGACTGCTGTTTTCGCTACTGGTTCGGTAAGAACGAGTATTTTCAGAACTACCAGCAGAGCTACGAGTTGTTGTAGCAGAACGAGTACTACTGGGTCTATCATAAGATGATCTTACACCTGTTGTCGAACTAGGACGCGTATAGCTCCCCGATGAGGGACGTGTTGTTGTAGTTCGGTCTGTTGAACCCTCTGTACCATTGGTAGCAGGACGAGTTGTAGGGCGCACCGAGCTATTTCCCTCTCTTGTAGTAACCACTCTGCCACCTGAAGATGTTCTATCAGATACCGATGGCCTAGTTGTTCTATCTGTAGTACCTCCTCTATTCGAAGAAGGTCTAGTTGCTGTACCCTCTCTAGAGCTACGAGCATCTCTTGTTCTATCACTTAACGTGCGGTTAACTCTATCTTGCGAACTACGCACTGCACTGGAGCGACTGCTTCGTGAAAGGCTATTTTCCCTAGAAAGTCCACCCCCTCTATAGTTTCCATTGTATCTTCCTGCATGGATTCCAGGGTTACGGGCACTTGACCCATAGTAACCATGTCCTCTGTATGCTGGTCTATAATAACCACAACCCCCAGGATAGTGATGGTGGTGATTATACACCCATGAGTTTCCCCAATAGCCGCCACCCCAGTAGCCGCCTCCATACCAAGAGTTCCATCCAAATCCCCATCCTGAATAGCCAAAACGCCAATCAGACCAAAGTCTATTGGAGAATGTAGGAAATGCATAGGCATACATTCCATCGCTATAGACATTCCAGTTCCACGAAGGAGAACCATACATAATATCCCAATAAAGCGGACTACTTACAGGAACGGCATAACGAGGATTGCGAAAACGTACAAGACGCATGGCATACTCATACTCATCTTGCGAGCCATCAAACCCATTTACCCACTCTCCCCTTTCGTCCAAAGGCTTCTCTTCTACATAAAGTACATCGTCTTCTACTACAAAGTTATTATCACGAGAGGTATATCGACGATTGTACTCATCAATATCTCTTTCTTTTCCAGACACATCCTTTACCACAACAGTCGAAGGTGTTCCTCTATAGGTCGTTGCAGTTTGTTGTGTAGAAGCTGACCTATCCGACTTTGAAGTTGTTTTTTCGCTTTTCTTCTTCGGCACAAAATACAAATCATCCTCTTGACTTTGCGAAAAGGCCACAAAGGGAAGAATCAGCATCAGCACTGAAGTTAAAATTATTTTTTTCATATTTGCTCCTCCATCTTTTGGTTTAGATATTTATTGATGATACAAAGATATATAAGGAAAAAAGAGATACTATATCTTTTTCCCTATTCATTAGTAGGGATTTCCCTAAACTTGAATGAAATAGCACCAAGTTGCTTTCTCTTTCTCCACCCCTCTGCATTTCAAATTTCCCTAAACCTATATGAAGCAACAACAAGCTACATTGTTTTTCCTACTCCTCTGCATTTCAAATTTCCCCAAACTTGTACGAAGCAACAACGATTGAACAAAATGATTAAAACCCGATATTTTATTCAACCCCAATAAGAGATAAACCGATAGGAGGAGTTATCTTTGTCCACTTAAATAATGATTGTTTTATGAAATACATTGAAGTAACTTGCACCACCCTTCCCCATACCGAAGCAGCCAACGATGTGCTTTCGGCACTTTTGGGTGAAATAGGGTTCGAAAGTTTTGAGGAGTGCCCAGAGGGACAAAAAGCCTATATACAAGCGGAACTGTTGGATGAAGAGGCATTGAAAGAGGTTATTCACTCTTTTCCACTGCCAGACGTAGCCATAACCTATACCCTACAAGAGGTAGAAGAGAAGAATTGGAACGAAGAGTGGGAGAAGAACTATTTTCAACCCATTGTTATTGGAGAGCGATGCGTGATCCACAGCACCTTTCATAAGGATACACCCAAAGCCGATTACGAGATTTTAATCAATCCACAAATGGCATTTGGAACAGGACACCACGAAACAACAAGCTCCATTATACACGAGTTGCTAGATGCTGATTTAAAAGAGAAACGCATCCTCGATATGGGTTGTGGAACCTCTATTCTTGCCATCTTAGCTCGAATGAAAGGGGCACGCGAAGTGGTAGCCATCGATATAGACGATTGGTGTGTAAACAACTCGCGAGATAACATTGTACTAAACAACCTAACAAACATCGAGGTATTGTGGGGAGATGCAGCACTCTTAGAGAAAGAGGCCTCATTTGATGTGATCATAGCCAATATCAATCGCAACATCTTACTTGCCGATATGGAGAAGTATGCAGCGCGTATGCACCAAGGGTCTGAACTTTTTATGAGTGGCTTCTATGTAGAAGATATCCCTGCTATCCGCGAAAAAGCAGAGAGCTTGGGTATGACCTTCCTACACCATCGAGAAAAGAATAATTGGGCAGCTGTAAAGTTCATTCTACAATAAGTTTTCCCACTAAAAAAAGATTCGCCAGTTCTATAAGAAACTGGCGAATCTTTTAACTAAAAGCAGCGTTTGTTTTGAATAAAACAAACGCTGCTTTTTTAGTCTTGCTATCCGACAAAACTTTGCTCAACTTTCACCCCTCTTTTTTTATTGCCATCCGATAAAACTTAGCGCCTTTAGAAAATCGCTTGAGTCCTCCTATATATAGAGTCCACTAAAAAGCAAATAAGTTTCCCTGCAAGTTGGCAATGCCACAACTCTATGGTCATACAATAGGAATTAGACCAAGAAGAATCAATATACTCGGAGAGGGAAATCTTGGCTAAAAAAGAGAGATAATATAGGGGGAACAAAAACATTTTACAGACATAGAGTAAAGTATTTTGGCTATTCAAGCAGACAATACGCTTTGATTTTAGTTAATTCCAACTGATTTAAGTGTGAAATAAAATGTTTTAAAATTAGAGGAAAAACATTCGCGTGTTTGATAACACAAAAAAACAATCAATATTATTAGCTAGGATATCTTTACACTCATAATTAATTATTAAACAATCACTTACAATATTAAAGTTGCAGTGCAAACCATTCATAAATAGTAAAAAAATACACTATTTTTGCATAAAATAAAATATACAAGCTGTAAAACATATATTGATTTAATTTGCGAAATTCAAAACTATCTTCTAAAAAACTCTTTTTAGTTTAATCGAGGTTAATCTAGTTAAATAACTTGATAGCTGTACAAACTGCAATTAGCTTTGTATCAAGAAAAACCTCTTATAGAAGAGAGTCTAATCATTTAACACCCTATTTAAAAGAGATGCAAAAGAATCTAATTTATTAAAAGATCTCTTTGATATAAACATCTTTTTCAATGCATATTCAGTTTTAGGTTGGCTAGATGTTTTGACGATATACAGTGAATAACAAAAGACTTGCAAGAATAACTGGAGTGATAAGTAGAACCTATAAATATAAACTACAAAGGGATAAGCCATCCCAGTAGCTAAAAAATAGATTAAATTCTACGAAATAGTAAAAATTAAATACAAAAACAAAGGCTAATACACGGGCATAAATTTAAAACGCGAGAAATTTTCTATACCTGCAACCATACCATTTATATAAATGCGTAACTAATAAGAACGACAACGGGCTTATAAATGGCTAGACAGATTCCAAGGGTAACTTTAAACCCGACAAAAATGATTAATAATCAGTCAATCGTAATTGCTGACTCATGTGATTCAAGATTCTCAACAGTCTATTTTTCACATTAGCTAAAGAGATTAATCATCCGCAAATAATGAATAAAATAATGAGCTATTTTAAGTAGCACAGTTCATTCTGAATCCAATATACTCTATTGATTCATTAGTCAAAAAACTGTGTCTGTCATTCATTTGCCCATAACGGAAGCTTCTAGACACTACTGGACAAGACAATAATCATTGTTGATTACTTATATAAGAAAATAATTTATGTAATAAATAGATAATCATGAAAGCTAATAATATATTCAAGACATTATTCTTACTTATCTGTGGCTTTGTTTCTTTCTCTTTATATTCATGTGAGAAGAATGATGATTTTATCGAAAAAGATGAGAAGGCAATCCCTGCTTATCAAGTAATCCCACTCAACTTTTTTAATTTTATTTCCCCAAATGATGTTACTTCAAATAGTGAAAAAACCTCTCTTCGCATAAATCGTCAGTACTTAAGCAAGATGAACTACTCCATTGCTCCCGGAGATATCACTACAGTAATGACTTCAATCGAAGAATTACCTTTCTATTTACGTGTAACACGTATAGATGAGATCGATGAAAATTGGATTGAAGTTTCTGGAACTAAAGCTACTGTAGAAGAGGCAATTGGTAATTTCGATGCGGTACTAAACACCACTCCTTATTTTAATGATGCCCCCAGTCCTAATAGTCTAAGCCTTGGAAATTCACTTAATGCCGACCCCCGTTTAATTAGTGAGGATGGTGAGATTCACCCAACCTTCATTATACGTACTAGTAGAGATATCCCTAAAGAAGAGTTACTCCAAATGAACTATACAAAAGTTTCTCCATCTGCTAATCTCCAATCGGCTAGCAACGGGGAAGAGTATATAGCTTTTGATGTATGCCAACAAGGAAGAAGTCTTACTGGTGAGACTAAACTCGGTCTTAAGTTTAGTCGTGACTTTGATCTCAATTTATCAGAAGACTCTGTCCTTAACTATAAAGGTACTCTATCAGCTGAAGTAGGGGTGAAAGTTGCTATAAAAACAAAATGGTTTTCCTTGAAAAAGTTCGAAGCATCTTACTATGCTGGATACAGCCTCGAATCAATGTTAAATATGAGAATTAAGAAGAGCGTAGTATTCGGAGATAAAGATTATACACCCGTAACAAAAATCAGCTCTTACTATGCTACTTTCTTTGCCTCCTTTATCCCTGTAACTATTGAAGTTTCTCCCGAGGTTTTTCGTAAAATGAGTGCTGAAGTAGATGGTTCATTAAAACTAGGTATTCCTCTAAACTTTCAACGTTCATTTGAGAATGGAATAAAATACGAAGATTCTAAATGGACTGAATTCCATAAAAGCGAGAGTTCTAGTGATGGTTTTAATTTAGACAAAACACAAATACAGGCCGAAGTTTCTCTATCAGCTGAAGCAGGTATTTATATCCAAGTGGGTGCTTACCTATATGGAACTGCTGGCCCATACGTTCTAATAGGCCCATCTATTAAAGCCAACGTGAACGCAAAGGCAACGGTTGACCATACAGGAGTAGAACTCGCTGCATCAGCTGATCTTGCTCTTGTAATAGGAGGTGCTGCCGGTGCCAAGGTAAAAATATGGAAATGGGATTTATCCAATTTTAAGGTTCCTTTTGAAATAGCTCGAGTAACACTATTCCAAGATAGTTGGTCTACCAAAAATAATTCTTCAGTAAGCAATGAGAATCTAGAAAATACTCCAAAACTATTGCCACCAATGTTGAATTAACTAAACAACTGTATAACTTAAAAAATCCCTTGATAGTCAATACTATCAAGGGATTTTTTAAGTTATACAGTGTATCCATACAAGTTCTTCCATTTTACCGTTGGTAGTTGTAGATTATTGCCACCCGATAAAACTTTTAGTATAGCATAAATTAAGGATGATTCCAGTTTGAGGATTCAGTCCAGTCATTTAGTCTGTTATCACACAAAACAACAATGGGTAAGAGTATACATTTTAGCGGAAAGCTGCTCTTCCATCAGCTTAAAAAGTCACTTAACAGGTCAAATGCTTTTATTGCGATCTGATAAAATTTAATGCCTTTAAAAATTCGCTTGATTTTCCTACAATATGATTGTTACAGCCTCTTTTTATCCATTCAGACAAAAAGCCCTACTTGTAAACATCTCTATTACCTAATACCCGCAACTATCTTTTGCAATCTATTATATTTCAAATAATTACTAATAGCTTCTCACCCATTTGGGTGAAAAGCTATCCCTACAACTATCTGTATATACTATTACACAAAAAAGGTTGCGCACTTAAGGTATTGCAAAATCACACAAAGCAGTGTGAACATCAAGGTTATTCACAAAGCTGATTAATGAATCTCTTTCCCAAAAGGAGTCAAAGCCAATCCTGCCAACTTGAAATGTTGCAAGCCAAAAGGAATACCTACGACTGTGATACAAAACAGAATGCCAAGTCCAAGGTGCGAAAGGCAAATCCAAATACCACCTACAAAAATCCAAATAATATTCATTAAGATAGAGAGGCATCCACCGCTACTAGGAGCATCTTTAACTTCACTACCAAAAGGAAAGAGAGCCAATCCCGCCAATTTTAAGGTTTGAAAGGCAAAAGGAATACCTACAACCGTAATCATAAGCAACAAGCTAGCTATTACATACTCTAGAAAGATTAAGAATCCTCCAAAAACAACCCAAATGATATTCAAAAGTAGTTTCATTTTCTTTTAATTTTTTTGTATAAAAAAGAGCGTAGTTTCACCATTAAGCAAAACTACACCCATTACTATCTAAATAAAATAGTTTTCTTACTTTACAGAATCAGTAGTAGATTCAGCAGGATTTGCTTGTGCATCACCAATAGGTGTACTCAAACCAGCAGGCACATTCAGTGGGTTTGTAGCCCCCTCTTTGATTGCTTGCTCCATAATAACTGAAGTGTCAGCATGAGCCGTAGGAATAAAGTAAGAGCTAGCAATGCTAACTACCACCATAAAGGCCGCTAAACCCCAAGTTAATTTCTCAATAAAGTCAGTCGTCTTACGTACTCCCATGATTTGATTAGAAGAAGCAAAGCTAGAGTCTAGACCACCTCCCTTTGAGTTCTGAATCAATACAACCAAACACATTAGAAGTGCAGCAACAACAATAAGTCCAACAAATAATAAATACATCTCTCTTTATTTTGATTTAGTGTTAATAATCAATTTCTCCAAAAATCTTATTTGGTCTGCAAAGTAACTATTTTTTTCTGGATATTTCAAATTTAATTTTTTAATTATTTCAAGAGCTTTTGCATAACGTTCTTGTTTGACATATATTTTAGCCAAAGTTTCTGTTAAACAGCTCTCTTCTTCCATATCACTTTTAGCTCTTTGCAGCTCCTCACTCCGCTCTGTTTTTGTAAGCATATCACCTCTATTCACTCCAACTGTAGCTGAGGGTAGTCCATCAACAAATACCCCATCGCTTTCATCAGCTGCGATAAAAGAGTCAATCAGATGCTGTCCTTTCATCTCAAAGGTAGGTTGAACATCCTCACCATCCACCTCTCCCAATAGGGGTGCATAATCCATATTTAATTCAACAGGAATAATGACCTCTCGTTGGTTTTCCTCCTTGTAGCCCAACAAAAAAGAGTCTATCAACGACGATGTTCGGTCCAACTCCCCATCTTCCACTAGCTCATCATGCTTTGGCAAAGGAGTTATATGAAATCGTTCTCCCTCTATAATTTTAAACAACACCTTACGGTCAGGTATAAAAAGAGCTGCTTGCTGCAACGCTTTTGGAAGTAATGGATTCTGGAGTATCGCCAAGTTCTGAGTATACAACAGCCGCACCGTCTGACAATAGGGATACTTAGCCATCCATTCACGAAGCTTGAGCAATGTTTCCACATTCAACAGCTGTGGATTATCAATCCACTCATTTAACTCATTCAGCATCATCAATCAGACTACCAGTTAGCCACCGATTTATTAAATATTTGTTCAGTGAGGTCTTTACACATCTGTTCCACCAAATCGTTTTGCACCGCATTCAGCTGAGTAGTACGAGAATCATACTCACGCCTAGCAGTAAAAGTTTGGTCAAAATTTTCAGTATGATTTACCCGATTCTCAAAACGTACTTTCACACTCATACGCAATTCCACCATACCTGAGTATCCGTCTGCACCAATTCCCTTATTGATTGCGTCGTAATTGGTTATCTCACCAGAAAATTGCAAATCACCTGATTTAGTCACCTGTCGCAAACGAGTTTGTTGTAGAAAGATATCTTGCAACGCCCTATTAAAGATACCCTCCATAGGTCCCCACATAAAGCCTGCGGATCTATTTTGAAAAGTTTCAAATTGAATCGTTTTTGTCTTCGTATAGTCAATAGACGAGCCGTTAAACTTATAAGATATGCTGCAAGAGTTTGCAACCAACATAAGTACAAAAAGTGCAGAGATACTTGTTATTTTTTTTCTATTCCAATCCATATTCTTTTATTTTTCGATAGAGCGTACGCTCTGATATTTGTAAATCGGCAGCCGCCTGTTTGCGCTTACCATGGTGTTTATCCAAAGCTTTTCGAATCACCTCACGCTCCATATCGTCGAGTGAAAGCGTTTCAGGTTCTATCTCGGCATATGATATCTCATCTCGCGGATGGCCTATATCAATGGTAGATAAGGGGGCAGATGTTCCCACCAACGTCTGTATTGAGTCAGGATACAAACTCCCTGCAGATGGATTAACAGATTGCACCGAAGTGCCATCCAATGCTCCCCGATCGGCCATCAACTCATTGACTAACTTTTTCAGTTCTGTCACATCCCTTCGCATATCAAAAAGCACTTGATACAAAATTTCCCGCTCACTCTCAAAGCTCTTTTCAGCGGGCTTAGCACCCGATAGCATGGGCAAGTGAGTGCCTATCAACTGAGTGGGTAGATAGCTATTCAGGATAAGATCTGTTATTTCACGATTGGTTTCAACAATCGATATTTGTTCTGTTACATTCTTTAATTGACGGATATTACCAGGCCAAGCATACTCTAAAAGAGCTTTCTTACCCGTTTCAGTTAACTGAATGGCAGGCATACGATACTTCTCGGCTATATCTGCTGCAAATTTCCGAAAAAGCAGTACAGCATCCTCTTTTCTCTCTCGCAACGAGGGCACCTGAATCGGAATCGTATTTAAGCGGTAGTAAAGATCTTCCCGAAAACGCCCCTCAGAGATTGCTTTAGCAAAATTTATATTTGTAGCTGCCACAATGCGTACATCGGTCTTTTGCAACTTTGAAGAGCCTACTTTCATAAACTCTCCACTCTCTAGTACACGTAACAAACGTGCCTGTGTAGCCAAAGGTAACTCTCCCACCTCATCAAGGAAAATGGTTCCCCCATTAGCCTCAGCAAAATAGCCGTTCCGATCGCCTATGGCTCCAGTAAAGGACCCTTTTTCATGTCCAAACAGTTCCGAATCAATCGTCCCTTCGGGTATAGCCCCACAGTTTACAGCAATGTATATCCCATGCTTGCGACGACTAAATTGGTGAATAATTTTAGGAAAAGTCTCTTTCCCTACACCACTTTCACCAGTTATTAAGACAGACAAATCTGTAGATGCCACCTGAATAGCTACATCAATAGCCCGGTTCAGCCCCTCGGCATTTCCTATTATTCCAAATCGTTGTTTTACGTTTTGTAGTTCAGACCTCCCCATAAATGATTCTTTTATTTAGCTTACAAAGCTACAAAATAGTAAAGAGAGAACAAGCCATTGAATGAGAAAAATAGAAAAAAGAGTACGTGGTATCTCTTTTTGCACTATTTTTATACACGTAAAAAATCAAATGCTAAATAACCCAATAATAAATAGAACGATGAATATAAAAAAATATATCCAAACGCACGAAAATAGATTTCTTGAAGAGCTCTTTAGCTTAATACGCATACCCAGTGTCAGTGCCAAACCACAACACAAAAAGGATATGGTAGCTTGTGCTGAACGTTGGAAAGAGCTCTTACTAGAGGCAGGTGCAGAGAGAGCCGAGATTATGAGCTCGCAGGGAAATCCTCTCGTATACGCAGAGAAAAATATCAGCGAAGATGCTCCTACTGTACTGATCTATTCGCACTATGATGTAATGCCAGCCGAGCCTTTGGAACTTTGGAAAAACCCTCCATTCGAACCAGAAATTCGTGATGGCCACATCTGGGCACGAGGAGCTGACGATGACAAAGGACAAGCTATGATTCAGGTAAAAGCATTCGAATATTTGGTTAAGAACGAACTGCTGACACACAACATCAAGTTTATTTTCGAAGGAGAAGAAGAGATTGGTTCACCTAGCCTTGCTCCCTTTATCAAAGAGCACAAAGAGCTACTGAAAGCTGATGTCATCTTGGTCTCAGACACCAGCATGCTAGGCAAAGATCTCCCTTCTCTTACCACTGGATTGCGTGGATTGGCTTATTGGGAGCTTGAGGTAACAGGTCCCAATCGCGACCTACATTCGGGACACTTTGGCGGTGCAGTAGCAAACCCCATCAATGTTTTATGCGACCTACTAGCTAAAGTGGTAGATGAAGAGGGACGTATCACCATTCCTCATTTTTATGACGATGTAGAAGAGGTACCTGCTGCCGAACGAGAAATGATTGCCCAAATACCATTCAACGAACCTAAATATATGGAGGCCATTGGTGTAAAAGCCTTGAAAGGAGAAAAGGGATATTCTACGCTTGAACGAAACAGTTGTCGCCCTTCATTCGATATTTGTGGTATCTGGGGTGGCTATACAGGAGAAGGCTCTAAAACAGTATTGCCCTCAAAAGCCTATGCCAAAGTATCGTGCCGCTTAGTGGCTCACCAAGATCACCACACCATCTCGCAACTATTTGTAGACTACATCAACCAAATGACACCCGAATATGTACAAATAAAGGTAACTCCTATGCACGGAGGAGAAGGTTATGTATGCCCTATTACCCTTCCTGCTTATCAAGCAGCCGAAAAGGGATTTGAAGCAGCGTTTGGTAAAAAGCCACTAGCTGTACGCCGTGGAGGTAGCATCCCTATCATTAGTGACTTCGAAAAGCTACTAGGCGTAAAGACGGTATTGATGGGCTTTGGACTAGAGAGCAATGCGATTCACTCACCCAACGAAAACTTCCCACTTGATATATTCCGCAAAGGGATTGAAGCAGTGGTGGGATTTCACTTGAACTACAAAGGATAGTCCAAAGAGGTCAGGTTTCTTAGAAAACAACCATTCATCAGTTCAGTTAGCACAATGAAAAGAAAAGAGTCCTATCTATTTAACAAAACAACGGGAGTAGCGATTGTTACAACACTACTCCTACTGATGATTCTATCCTACTCAATGGCACCAGAAAGCAGTACATTCGAGTGGAATAGCCTCAACCCACTTCTACCGCTATCAGGAATTCTCTTTTTGCTTGCCTTTGGTATAGGTATACCCACCTGGTTGGCAGGAGTAATAACCTTTCTACTGTTGTTGTTATTCTGTGCAGCCATTCGTAAAATAATACAACTCCTGCAAGGGATTAGATAGAGGTGAGAAAGAGAGCAATCAACATTCAAGCTCCTCAATATTAAGGAAAGGAAAAAGAGGGATCTTGATACAAAAATGATTTTTAGATAGATTAGAACCTTGTAGCAGCTCAATAAAAAACAGCTCTACGACTCAAGTACAAAGACCAACGAATTAACAAATGGTACCCTACTAACTATTGACGACTTTAAACATTAAACACTTATTTTATATCACTTAATTCAGTTTAAACCTATGATGTTATCAACCATGAAATCAGTTTACAAAGTAGGAGCAGCTGCCATGCTCTTCCTATCTTTTCACGGGTGCACTCCTACTAAAGAGAAGTTGCCTCGTATAGCCATTGCAGGTATATCCATAGAGTGTAGCACCTTCTCGCCTGCACAAACCACAGAAGATATGTTTCGCAAAAAAAGTGGAGAAGATCTCTTCTCTTCCTACCCCTTCTTGCACCCAGACTCTCTGCTAAGAAGCAAAGCTGAATGGCTGCCTGCTATGGTCTCTTGGGCTACTCCAGGAGGAATTGTTACTGCAGAAACCTACGAATCATTGAAGCAACAAACCCTTGAAAAGCTAAAAGCTCAAATGCCTTGTGACGGACTCTTCTTGGAGCTACACGGAGCCATGAGTGTAGTGGGAATGGATGATCCCGAAGGTGACCTTATACGCGCCATCCGCGAGGTAATAGGCTATAAAGCAATTATTTCAACCTCTACCGACCCACACGGTTCTGTATCGAACACTTTGGCTAAAGAGACCGATTTACTAACCTGCTACCGTATGGCTCCCCACGAAGATGCGATGCAATCCAAACGCAGAACGGTAAAGAATCTACTCGACCGCTTGGAACAAGGTCTTGGCAAGCCCCAATACAAGGCTTTGGTAAAGGTACCCGTTTTGCTTCCTGGCGAAAAGACCAGTACGCGCGTAGAACCGGGAAAATCACTCTATGCCGGAATTAAAGAGTTCGAAGGAAAAGAGGGAGTTGTTGACGCCTCTATTTGGATATCGTATGCTTGGGCAGACGAACCTAGAAACCACGGAGCGGTAATGGTATATGGTGACTCAAAAGAGGGCGTTGGAAATGCAGCCAAAGAGCTTGCAACTCGCTTTTGGAAAGTAAAAGATCAATTTGAATTTGTTGCACCTACAGCTTCATTAGAGGCTTGTTTAGCCGAAGCTTTGAAAAGCAAGACAAAACCCTATTTCATCAGTGATATGGGCGACAACCCTACAGCTGGTGGCGCAGGTGATGTAACTTGGACACTCACTCAACTGCTACAACGCAAAGAGTTTAAAAAAGCCAATGGCCCTTCATTGGTCTACGCATCTATACCTGGTCCTGAATTGGTAGAGAAAGCAAAACTTCTTGGCGTAGGTAAAATCGTAGAAGCACACGTAGGAGCAATGGTGGACAATCGCTATGCACCTCCTTTGCTTTTAAAAGGTAAGATACTACAAATCGTTGAGAGCGAAAACACACAAGTGGTAGTGCAAGTGGGCTCTATCAAGGTGATAGTGACTGAAAAGAGAAAACCTTTTCACTACGAAAAGAATTTCACCGACTTGGGAATCAATCCTAGAGAAGAGGATATTATCGTACCTAAGCTAGGATATCTTACTCCTGAACTCTTTGATATGCAAAAAGGTTGGATGATGGCACTTACTCGCGGAGGAGTTGACCAAGACCTAGAAGCACTTCCATACAAGAGAGTAGAACGCCCACTCTATCCACTCGACAAAGATTTTGAAGCGGATTTAGAGGTTGTTTACATACCTCAATCAGGAGCTCAATAACTAGAGTTCTATTGAATAAGAAGAGCCCTATCATTCTCAAATATTGAGTTTGATAGGGCTCTTCCCTTTGAGTAAACATTCAAAAAGGATTCTACAAAGCAGATGAATTCTATTCAGACGATTATTACTGGCCGGTAAAAGAGAGAACAAATTATCACTACAAGCATCATCCAGGCTTACCTAGATGATGCTATATAATATTATTCGTTGATTACTTTGCCTCCAAAATGAGTTTAGCAGCTCGCACTCCTTTTCCTTTAACTTCAAGTTCAATCTTTCCGGGAACCTCTCCCGCCTCTACTAACACAGTAAGCATTCCATTAAAAGTATGCATTTGTGGCAGATGAAACATCTCCAAACAGGTAGGGTCGCCATTGGCAGCAGCACGATATTTACCAGCCCCTTTCACACGAAATTGGGTCAACAGATTGGCTTTTGGACAAAAGTTTCCATCTTTATCTACAACACGCACCGTTACATAGGCTAGTTCTTTTCCATCAGCCTTCAACGTTTTTTGAGCTGTTGAAAGTTCAATATGATGAGGCTTTCCAGCTGTACGTATCACCTTCTCTTCGGCTATATTTCCATCTTTATCATAAGCCACCACTTTCAACTCTCCCGCTTCATAGACCACCTCATTCCACATCAATCGGAAGCGTTCCATAACTGAAGCATCATTTTTCGCTGCCTTTCCATAACTTTTTCCATTTACAAAGAGCTCTGCAGAGGGATAGTTTGTATAGACAAACACAGGAATTTTATTCCCTTCCTCTCCCTCCCAGTTCCAATGCGGCAAAAGGTGTAGTGTATTTTCATTCTTATTCCACAAACTACGGTAAAGATAGAAACGATCCTTAGGCAAAGAGGCCAAGTCGATGATACCAAACATAGAGCTATGGTTGGGCCAAGCATCGGTATCGTAGGGACTAGGTTCACCCAAATAGTCAAATCCCGTCCAAACAAATTGACCAATGGTCCAGTCGTGATCCTCTGCAAGTGCCAAATCAATATCTGGGATATTTGACCAACTACAATATTCGACATCATACGATGAGGATTGATGATCATCATAAAGAGCATCGGGCAGCTGCTTTACAGGCAATTTATATGCCCCTCTGGAGCTAACAGTAGAAGCTGTTTCTGATCCCAACACCAAACTTTGAGGAAGTTGGTCGTATGCCTCTTGGTAACGATGCGTGCGATAATTCAATCCTGGAACATCAAGCACTGCTGCAAAGCCATTCTCTAAGACACAGCTCACTTGGTCCATACCGCACGTTACTGGACGACTCTTATCCTCTCTGTGACAGATGTTTTGCAAAAAGGAAGCTACCTGAGCACCCTCTGCACTACATTGAGTAGGCACCTCATTTCCAATACTCCACATCACCACCGAAGCATTGTTGCGGTACTGATGCAACATATTGACCAAATCTCTCTCAGCCCATTCATTAAAATATCGGTGATAGCCATTCATACATTTAGCCACATCCCACTCATCAAAAGGTTCTAGCATCATCATAAATCCCATCTCATCACAAAGTGCTACCAATTCTGGTGCAGGAACATTGTGTGCCGTACGAATAGCATCACAGCCCATATCTCGCAACAGACTCAACTGATGACGCAAAGCCGAAACATTAACAGCAGCGCCAATAGGTCCCAAATCATGGTGATTACACACCCCTTGAAATTTACGCATCTGCCCATTTAGGTAAAAACCTTTATCGGCTATCAACTCTATGGTACGAATACCAAAAGAGGTGGTGTAATTATCAACCTCTTTGCCTGCAACGAATACCTTAGAGATAGCTTTATACAGATAAGGAGTCTCTGGACTCCAACGTTTAGGATGGTTTACAATAAAGTTTTGTGTCACAGGCTGGTTTTGGTAGATGCGATTCTTAAATACCTTGTTAGCTACCACCTCACCTGTAGGTGACAATATATCAGTAACCACTGTCACCTCTTGGTCGGTCGAACCAACAATCTTTGTATCTAACTTTATAGAAGCAAATGCTTCTGATACATGAGGAGTCGTCAGTTGAGTACCCCAAACAGGGATGTGTACCTTATCAGTAGAAATCAAATGCACATTGCGATACAATCCTGCACCAGGATACCAACGAGAAGATTGTGGACGGTTTTCTAAACGAACAGCGAGTGTATTGCTGCTCCCATCTTGGTTTAAGAACTCGGTTATATTGCAATGAAAGGTGCTGTAGCCATAAGGCCAGAAACATACCTCTCTCCCATTTACATAGACATGCGCTTCACTCATTGCTCCATCGAAAACCAGTGTCGTCTCTTTATTAGCAGGTGTATTGAATTGGGTACGATACCAACCTATACCAACATAAGGAAGTCCGCCTGTACGCCCCGTTTTAGTACTAGCTACAGATTCAAAGTTTTGAGTAATGGCGACCTCTTGTAAATCATGCTTTCGGTCGAATGGTCCATAAATAGCCCAATCATGCGGTACATTGACCAATTGCCAATCTTTATCCTCGTAATTGGGTTGTTCTGCACCAGGCTGTTCACCCTTTGTAAATCTCCAATTCTTTTCCAACAATCGTTCTACACGTTGTGCCGATAGCGAAGTAAAAAGAAAAAGTAGAAACAAAGAGAGGAGTTGTTTTTTGTGTTTCATACTATCTATATTTTAAGGTTACCAAATATATCGTTTTGGCTCAGACAAATATAAAAGAGATTTTTCATTCCTAAACTATTTAGACTGAATAAAAGAGATTTATGAGTGATAAATCTGATAAAAGAGAAAGAGATAACCTTATTTTTAGCCTGTGCTGCATCGATTCAACTACACACATCGCTAAATCCAAAACGCTCAATCAATGAACTAAATAGGAAACTCCATTTAGTGAATCATTTAGACTTTTCAATATGTTTCTTTTTATCGAGAGTGGATCGCTAACCTATCCCATCACTCATAAATCAACGAAGTAGAATACACTCATTTTAGAAAGGCCTATATAGCTTCAGAACAGTTCATTTCTCCTTAGGTATGAATGAAATAGCCCTTTATTCACGAACGATTGCCATTGAGGTATAACAAAAAGAGTCTGCTAAAAAATGAGATTAACACTTGTTTATTTCATTTTCTTTTTCTACTTTTGCATTGCAATTAAGAAAAAGAGCTACTGCATAGCTACTTAAAGGTTATACAGATCAGTTTCTTCTACTTGAAGTAGAGAAAATCTTAAAAGCAAGGAAGGAAGTTTGGGTGAGTGGCTGAAACCACCAGTTTGCTAAACTGACGTACGGGTAACTGTACCGGGGGTTCGAATCCCCCAGCTTCCGCAGAAAGTCTGGACACAAACTAGACAAAAAAGAACAACCCACGTAAAATCAGTGATTTACGTGGGTTTTTTCTTGCCAATAGTCTAAAGTTTTACAAACAATTCATAATCTCTGACCAACTATTTACTCTGTGGTATGACTCATTCTTTAGAAAATAGTTATGTGGTTGGGTAAAAAGATAGCGTATCCCATCGAAAAAATCGAGATTCTTAGGGTGGTCATCCAACATGATATCACCTTTTATTCCGCTTTTGACCCCACAGAAAATCATTTGTCGCCAACTTATAAAAGGGAAATGCTCCATCAGCCACGCCTGCTTATCATCCAAACAACCTGGAAATTCAGTTGCAGAAGAGACTATCAAAACATCATATTTATCATTTAAGTATTTCAAACCTTCAATAGCACCATCCATTACAGGAGGATTTCGAAAAAAACCTTTACTACTCACAATCTCTACAATATCGGGACATGCCTCTCGTTCTTCGATTCCATTCAACTGTTCTTCGGTCATATGAATACCTCTTTGGGTATATTGCATCTCAATTACTTTTGCGTAAACATCGGCAAGTACGCCATCCATATCTACTAATATTTTCTTTTTCATGATTTATAATGCTTTTTGCGGTTTTAATGGCTGCTGTGGAATATTCTAAAATATCTGCAAACAAAATCGGGAATCTTTGCATAAATCAGCAAATAACCGCATATTAAAATTTACTTTTCTTCAAACCTAACTATATTTGCGGTAATATGCAATATAAAATAGATAAGAAAATGCTAAAAGAAGAGAGGCAAAGTTATATTCTTCGCAGAATAAGTGAGGGTTTCCGCATCTATATTACTGCACTTAGTAGCGAGCTAGGAGTTTCAGACGATACCCTAAGAAGAGATTTAGCAGAGCTTGATTCCCAAGGATTGCTAACCAAGGTACACGGCGGAGCAATTGCCAAAACGACTACCCCTCACGACTTTTCAGAAAGGCTATCTATCGATATGGAGCTAAAGCGCAGTTTGGCAGCCAAAGTAGTCAAACTCTTTGAAAATCGTGACATCATTCTCATTGATGGAGGAACCTCAAATCTTGAAGTAGTCCGTCAGTTGCCACCAAACAAAGAGTTTACTATTTACACAAATAGTTTTCCCATAGCTATGGAATTGATGAATAAACCCAATATAGAGGTTATCTTCTTAGGTGGGACACTTTTCCGCAACTCACAAGTCACGGTTGGTATATCCCTGTTTCAGGCTTTGCAATATGTACGTGTCGACTGGTTGGTGTTGGGAGTTTGTAGCATCCACCCCAAAGTAGGGCTTTCAAGCCCAAATCGCGAAGAGAGTGCCGTTAAAAGAGCGATGTTAGAGCGAGCCTCAAAAACCGTTGTTATTGCCGATAGTCACAAAATAAACACGGCTGAAAGTTACATCATTGGCTCAATTGGTGATATTGATTATTTGGCAGTTGACGAGGGGAAAACAGCACAAGTAATGGAGCTATTCTCGAAGTTTAAATGCACAATTCTTTAATTCAAGGTTCGTTATAATCTAGATAGATTTTAAGTGGTACCAAGTGTCAACCACAAACAGACAAATATCAGAGCGAACTCCCCTTGTAAAAATCCATCTTTGAACACTCCCTATCAGAAGCTTCTATATAGCATGAACCTCTTTGAAAAAGAGCATTTCAGATAGAGTTCTAATACCCATTCTACGACTCTTCTTCAAGAAGTCTATTTTTACTCAAAGAATGTGGGGTGATACTCCACCGTACCACTTATATTTTTCAGAGCATCGGGTAGAAGTTCAATTGCCATAACAAACTCACTAGGTACATCAAAAGGTAATTTTATCCCAAATTTTTCAGCCTTTACATAACCAAAACGTGGGTAATAATCTTTATGACCAAGTAGAATAATGGAATTAAAACCTAACTCTTTCGCTTTAAGATGTGCCTCTTTAATTAACATTGAACCGACACCATCTCTTTGATATTCAGGCAATACAGAAACAGGAGCAAGTGCTAGAGAGGTTGCATCACCTATCTTTATCTGAGTTAACAAAATATGCCCCACTATTTTAGATCCCAAAATAGCAACGAGTGATAGTTGTGGAATAAATGATTCTGTACCTCTCAATCTTGTTACTAGGAATTGCTCCTTGTGGTCACTCTCTTTTTCGCTTCGAAAAGCACGCTCAATAAGATCAAAAACCATCGCGTAATCTTCTACCACTTCCTGCCGTATGGCCACCTCATTCATCTCATTCTTAAGGAGACTATAGATTTCTAGATCTTTAAAGCTACCGTCAGGAAATAGTTCACCAGCTCTCTCAATTCCTTCAAACTTAAATCCTATCTGTTTGGGAATATTGCTACTCGAAGTGTTATCAACGGCACACTTTATATTTATTCTATTTATCCCCAAATGATTAAATGCATATTTACAAAGGTATTTAACAGCACGGGTAACAATACCTTTCCCTTGCTCTTTTTCGGAGATCCAATAACCGATTTCTGTCTTACAGTTTTGTAGGTCAGTCGATTTAAATCCTACCAAACCGATGAGTTTACCCTTCCTACAAAGTGCGAAAATTGATTCACTTGCATCTTTCGATGAATGTATTACAGACTCAACAAATCCTTTTGTAAACTCCACGGAGGTTGTGTACTCTACAAACGGCAACCAACGGCCCAAATATGTTCGTTCGGCATCTATTACATCATAAATACCCTTAGAATCTTTAATCTTTAAAGGTCGAAGTATTACATCTTCAAATAAATATTGCTCCATCTTTCTGTATTTATAGTTGTAAAATGATAGACTGCAAAGATACCCATTATTATAAAACACACTAGAATTCAATTGGCCCTATTCCACTACATAATATATAATTATCCGAAACGGTAGTGAATAGTCCATTATATTTACGAATCTACTCTAAAAAGTATTTCTTCCTATTTCCATAGCTACAGGAGTATTAAAAGGGATTAACTTCTTTTGCTAAACAGGTGTCAACTAAAGAGCAAGATGAATTTAAAGCTATCGAAGATATATTGTACCCTTTTGAAAATATTTTTCTACCTTTGTCTAGATTGATACATCTAAAAAATCAGAACAAATTCGATACTGTTAAGAGTCTTTTCGCATCTAATTAGCTACTGATGTTTTACTCTTTAGGCGTATTTGTATACGAATAAACAAGAGAATTGGCATTGCTGATGGAGCATTTTACATGTACGACGTAAAATTAAAAAACGACTCTTTAGCCAGATCAATAACTCATTAATTAGATAGATAAAATAACGTTTAACGAAGTGTTATAGGTATGATGAAGATAAAAGGATCGCTTCTAAGTGGTAAAAACAGTAAGTTTCGCTACTATGTAAAGAATAGTGTGAAATTATTATTACCTAATTTTCTTTTTAGAATTCAGAGAGAAAATTGGCTGAAAAGCGTAGAAAAGCGTAAAGATATAACTCAAATATGGGAAAGAGTAAATTATTACTGCAAACTGACCACAGACGAGAATTTACCAATGGCACAAAGTCATCCTATTGGCAAATTAAGACTTAAAGGGCATAAGTCTGTCTATTTCTTCGATTCGTATGAATACCTGCGTTATTTCCCTAAAAAACTTAGGTGGTGTTATAAATTTGGAGATGTCCGTGATATCCCCCCTACCCCTACAATTGTCAAGAGTAGAGAGTTGGTAGCAGATAATGCAAATTCTGTTCTTCTTAACATGGATAAGGTTAGGCATTTTACCTTTTTACAGGATAGTAAAAAATTTCAAGAGAAGAAGAATTCTGTCATTTTCCGTGGTGATATATTGGACAAACAAAATCGGATAACCTTTATGAATCGATGGTTTGACGATGCAGATTGTGATTTAGGAGATGTCTCTAAATATCCTATTAACGAGAAGTGGAAGGCTGCAAAAATCAGTCTATATGATCATCTAGATTATAAGTTTATCATTGCATTAGAGGGGAACGATGTAGCAAGTAATTTAAAGTGGGTGATGAGCTCCAATTCATTGGCAATAATGCCACGACCTACCTGTGAAACTTGGTTTATGGAGGGGCGATTAATTCCTAATTACCACTATGTAGAGATCAAATCTGATTTTTCAGATTTAAAGGAAAAAATGAATTATTACATAAATCATCCTGATGAAGCACTCCAGATAATTTCAAATGCACACGAATGGGTAGAACAGTTTCAAGATAAAAAACGAGAAAAAATAATCTCCCTTTTAGTGTTAGATAAATATTTCAAACGAACTAATCCCGAAATATCGGATTAAGATTCTACTTAATCATTTCCACAGCAATCTCATTTAGAATGATTTCTATCCGCCAAAAGAGTAAACAATTCATTATACCACTTGATTATTCAATGGATTGATAAGGTTTCTAAAAAAAGGGCTTCTCTTTTTACTAGTGTTTTATTTTAACAAACTCAAGAGAATAGAGCTAAATTGAATCTTATTAGCTCTCTAATAGAATTGATTCTAAGAAAATAAAGCAACTTCCTAAAGGAGTTAAGTTTTACTGGGCAACAATAAAGCGGTAAAAGAAGATCGAATTTAAAAACAAATAAAAACGGCCAGCACAAAAGTACTAACCGTTTTTATTATTGTGTCAAGTATGCGAAGAGATGTTTGCACCTATTTTTTTCCTCCTAGCTTATCGAAGGAGTACCAATAGAATCCACCTACAAACAGAGCGCCACCTACGATATTTCCTAAAGTTGCAGGAATTAGATTTTTAACAAACATCGTAGAAATGGTAATATCTGATCCTTCAAACATAGCCATTGGTATAAAGAACATATTTGCAATGCAGTGTTCGTATCCCAATGTAACAAAAGCCATCACAACCCACCAAATACCAATGATTTTACCCGTTGTATCTTTAGCAGACATCCCCAACCACATTGCCAAACAGACCATCCAATTTGCACCTACCCCCTTAAGGAAAGTAATCAAAAAAGGATTTGATGTTTTAGCAATGGCTATTTTTTGTATACCTGTATGCCATGGCTCATAATGCAACAATCCAGGAATTGCCACTAGAAAAAAGGCAAAAAAGAGCACACCTATAAAATTGCCACTCCATACCAAGCTCCAATTTCTTAAAACAGATTTCCAAGATTGCTCTTTATTCATAACACTTGGTATAAAGTAGGCACAATTGCCGGTAAAGAGTTCACCACCTGCGAGCACCACCAAGATTAATCCCAATGGAAATGTCACACCCATTAACAACTTAGTCAACGCCGGATTATCGGCTGATAGTCCTGGAAAACCGTAACCAACAACAACAGATAACAACGCACCCATTGCTATGTATACACCTGCAAGAAAACTCAGTACTAGCGTCTTTCGAATATTATACTTTCCCTTCTCAAGGGCTGATTTTGAAGCATATGCTACAATTTCTTTTGGTAAAAGCATCTTGTCTTATTTTATTTAGTATCGTATAAAAAGAGCACAAAGATAGGCAAAAAAAATAATTTTATATAGATTTGAAGAGAGAAGTAGATATACCAACTAAAAAAACAGGATGGCTTAAAAGCTATCAACGAGGCGTTATACTATTTGAAACTAATTTTCTATATTTGTAGAGATTGGTGCATCTAACAGTTCGAGAGATGCACTTTGCAAAGCTTTTGAAATGGATTCGATAGCGGATGTGCGTTGGATGACAAATTCATTGCGACCATACCTAGACTATAGTACGATTAAACAAGGTTGTGATCTGATTTTTATTTCAATGAATTTTTAACGGGCCATTAATGATTTGAGAAGAAGAAGGAAAACATCTCTAATAACAACACTGATTCACACGACTAATTTTAAATAAACATCTAACAAATCTATGAAGCAATTATTACTTGTTTGTGCTGGGATTCTCTTTCTAAGCATCGCTAATTTACCAAGTGGTTTCTATACCTTTCTACGAATTATTATCACCATTGGTTCTGTTGCTACCATTTCAACCGAATTAAAAAATGGGATAAATTTCTGGGTACTATCATTTGGCTTACTAGCCATCTTACTGAACCCTTTAATTCCCATTTACCTATTAAATAAGTCCATATGGATACCCATTGACATTGCAGGAGGCATCTTATTTCTAATTAAAGCATTTACAATTGACCAAGAACAAAATAAATAGAAGCTAATAAAACCAGTTCGGGTCTCTTTAATTGGTATTTAAACATTGCTTAAATACCAATTAAAGAGACCCGAAACTCTTCTTCTTACTTCTCACAGCCACGCTTTAATCACTCAAGGCAATCCTAGCGTAGGCAATCCAAGTAACTCTCTATTTCTTCAACGAAGCAATGCTAGCCTTCAACGAAGCAATCTTGCTCTCTGCATCCGCTTGTTTCTTGCGTTCGCCATCGATAACCGCTGCAGGTGCTTTACCCACAAACTTCTCGTTGCTAAGTTTCTTTTGTACGCTGATAAGGAATCCCTCTTGGTACTTCAGCTCTGTCTCAAGCTTCTTGATCTCCTCTTCGGCATCAATCATACCATTTAGTGGCACGAAATATTCCGTCGTCTCCACCATGAATGAAGCTGCTCCTTCGGGTTTCTCTGTTACCACAGCCGCTTCCGTTAGGTTACAAAGCTTCTTGATGATTGCGCTGTAAGCCATTACCTCAGCATCGGCATTTATCACCTCTAGCGTTAACGCCTCTTTTTGGGCAATATTCTTTTGCAAACGTACGGTACGTACACCACTTACCACCTCTTTCAACTTGTTGAAGATTTGAACCATGGCAGTCGATGCCTCTAGGTCTCTATCTGCATAGCGCTCCATTTGTGCCACCATCAAGCTTTCGCCCTCTTTACGGTCGTAAATGTGTTGCCACAACTCTTCGGTAATGAATGGCATGAAGGGGTGAAGTTGTTTCAACAACGCATCGAAGAAACGAAGCGTAGCTGCATAAGTCGTAGCATCGATAGGCTGACCGTAAGCCGGTTTCACCATCTCTAGGTACCAGCTTGAGAACTCATCCCAGAATAGTTTGTAAACCGCCATCAACGCTTCGCTCAAACGATACTTGCTAAACAAGTCATCCATCTCAGCCGTTACTTTCACCAATAGGTTGTCGAACCATTCAGTAGCTAGTTTGGCATATTCAGGTTGCTCAATATCGGCCACTTCCCATCCTTTTACTAGGCGGAAGGCATTCCATATTTTGTTGTTGAAGTTACGTCCTTGTTCGCAAAGGTTGTCATCGAATAGGATGTCGTTACCTGCAGGCGCTGCCAACATCATACCCATACGTACCCCATCGGCCCCAAATTGCTCAATCAAATCCAATGGATCGGGTGAGTTACCGAGTGATTTAGACATTTTGCGTCCTTGCTTGTCGCGCACGATACCCGTAAAGTATACATTTTTAAATGGCATCTTTCCTTCGTATTCGTAACCCGCCATAATCATACGCGCTACCCAGAAGAAGATAATATCTGGACCTGTTACCAAGTCACTTGTTGGGTAGTAGTAGCTCATCTCTTCGTTGCCCGGATTGTTGGTACCATCAAACAACGAGATAGGCCACAACCACGATGAGAACCAGGTATCCAAACAATCCTCGTCTTGACGAAGGTCGGCAAGGGTAAGTGCAGGGTTACCGCTCTTCTCTTGTGCCAATTTCACAGCCTCCTCTTCGGTAGCAGCTACCACGTAACCCCCTTGTGGAAGGAAGTAAGCTGGAATGCGATGTCCCCACCACAACTGACGACTGATACACCAATCCTTGATGTTCTCCATCCAGTGACGGTAGGTGTTTTTATATTTGGCAGGATAGAACTTGATATCGTCGTTCATAACGGGCTCCAAAGCGATTTGTGCCAAGTGCTCCATTTTCAAGAACCACTGCATAGAGAGTTTAGGCTCAATGGCTACGTTGGTGCGCTCTGAGTAACCTACTTTGTTAGTATATGCTTCTGCTTTCTCTAACAAATCAGCTGCTTGCAAATCTTGTTCAATTTGCTTGCGTACCTCGAAACGATCCATACCTACATATAGACCCGCTGCTTCGCTTAAAGTACCGTTGTCGTTAAAGATATCAATCGTATCCAAGTTGTACTTTTCGCCCAACATATAGTCATTCACATCGTGTGCAGGTGTCACTTTCAAGCAACCTGTACCGAACTCAATGTCTACATAGTCATCTTCGATAACTGGGATAGAGCGTCCTACCAAGGGAACAATTACACGCTTGCCTTTCAACCACTCATTTTTCGGGTCATTGGGGTTGATACACATCGCTGTATCACCCATAATGGTTTCTGGACGCGTGGTAGCAACTATCGCATAACGCCCTTCAGCATCGCCCTCTACCTTGTAACGAAGGTAGTACAATTTGCTTTGCTCCTCTTTGTGGATTACCTCTTCATCCGATAGTGCAGTAAGGGCTTGTGGATCCCAGTTCACCATACGCACCCCGCGGTAAATCAACCCTTTGTTATAAAGGTCAATAAACACCTTGATTACACTCTCCGAACGAACTTCATCCATAGTGAAAGCGGTACGATCCCAGTCGCACGATGCCCCTAATTTACGAAGTTGTTTTAGGATAATGCCTCCGTGCTCGTCGGTCCACTCCCACGCATGTTTCAAGAAATCTTCGCGTGTAAGATCAGCCTTTTGGATACCTTGTTGTGCCAAACGGTTTACCACTTTAGCTTCGGTAGCAATCGATGCATGGTCAGTACCTGGTACCCAACAGGCGTTCTTACCCATCATACGGGCACGACGTACCAAAATATCTTGAATGGTATTGTTAAGCATGTGCCCCATGTGAAGCACTCCAGTAACATTGGGAGGAGGAATGACGACAGTATAAGGTTCGCGGCCATCTGGTTTTGAACTAAATAGTTTATTGTCCAGCCAATACTGGTACCATTTTCCTTCCACCTCCGTGGGGTTGTACTTACTTGCTAATTCCATTTTATGTAATTGGTTTAAATAATAATCAGTTAACCCGAAGCCCCCTTTAGAAAGGGAGTTTCAGTGAATTGGGTGCAAAATTACGAAAAGCGTTCCATATTAGCTACTTTTGCCCTACAAAATACGTTTAATCGCCCCACGCTTTATACCCTATTTTAAGTTTCAATAAACTGATTAAATTGAATAACTAAATCTAAATTTACGATTAGCACTTCTTTTTCAAATGAAAGTTGTCTACTGCTTTCTTTACAGAACCGTGAAGAAGCAGTAAGTTCTTTGCTTGTTCATATTCAAGTCCCGTCTCTTCAACAATCATACGAGCACCACGATCAACTAACTTTTTATTTGTCAACTGCATGTTGACCATCTTATTTCCTTTTACCCTTCCAAGCTGAATCATTGTTGAAGTTGTAATCATATTACAAATCAGCTTTTGAGCTGTACCAGATTTCATACGTGTACTACCTGTTACAAATTCAGGTCCCACTATTGGTTCAATAGCAATTTCAGCTGCAAGCGAAACAGGAGAGTCAGGATTGCAAGATATACCAGCTGTAAGAATACCTCTTTCACGAGCCTTTTCCAAGGCTCCAATCACGTAAGGTGTTGTTCCAGAAGCAGCAATGCCAATAACTGTATCCAGTTCATTAATACCATAAGCCTCCAACTCCTCCCAAGATCGTTCAGGATTATCTTCTGCCGCCTCTATTGGGTTGCGTAGAGCTTTTTCACCACCTGCAATCAGACCAATAACCAATCTATTTGGCATCCCAAAAGTCGGAGGAATCTCCGAAGCATCCAACACGCCCAATCGTCCGCTGGTACCTGCCCCTAAATAGAATATGCGTCCACCTTGTTTCATCCGTTCTACAATCGCTTCAACCAATTTTTCAATCTGAGGGATTACCTCTTTAACTGCTAGCGAAACTTTCTGATCTTCTTGGTTGATATTGTAAAGCAGTTCCGACACGGACATTTGATCAAGATCATTGTACAATGATGATGATTCTGTTATTTTCTGAAAAGCCATCTTTTTTTTATTTTTTAGTGTGATATTCAATTAATCCAGCCATCGGACTTCTTTCAACTGTCCCTATGGTTATACCTGTCTCCTCAGCCGCATCTTTCAATATTTCGAGAAAATAGTACCCTACCGAACCCACAACATTAACCGAATAATTCTCATAATCGTATTGCTTCACATTGCGATTGAAGAAGTCGATAAATCCTTTGTAAATCAGACTTTCTATTTCTGGTTCCGATATATTTTCACTTAGAAAGATTGAAAGAGTGGCAAGAAAGCGATTCGGAAAGGGTTGTCTATAGACTTTATCCATAATAATAGCTGGAGTAAGATCAAATCGCTTGTAGAATCGCTCTACAATACGTGCAGGCATCTGATTCTTCAAACAGTCTGCAACAAACAATTTTCCTAAGACCGCACCACTACCTTCATCACCTAGAATATATCCCAAAGGAGAGATATTCTGAGTAATCATTTCTCCATCATAAAAGCAGGAGTTAGAACCCGTACCAAGGATACAAGCTATTCCAGGCGTTGCTTTACACAATGACCTAGCTACACCAAGGAGATCGCTTTCGACATTTATTATCGCCTGGGGATGAAAGGCTCTCAATACAGTTGCTACGACCTCTTTCTTTTCAGGTGTAGCGCATCCCGCTCCATAAAAGAATATCTCATCTACATTAATCTGCTTTATTTTGGGAAAAAGATTTTCATTCAAATCCTCATGAATCTCTTCGCATGTTTGGAAGAAAGGATTAATTCCCAACGTTGTATATTCAAAAACCATTCCTCCCTGATCCACAAGAGCCCATGACGTTTTTGTAGAACCACTATCTGCAATTAATATCATATTTAGATTATTTTTATGTTATATATTTTACGCTATTACATAAGAGTAAAAGCATCTCTATTTAGTCTTAAGTTTTCGTTATTGTTCCTATATCTTTATATAAATTTTACGTCGATATAGATAAGAACCAATCAGCCAGTTTAGTGCGACAAAGGAGACTGAATAGAAGAATGAAGCGAAATAGATGTCAGTAAAGAGAGATTGGAGTAGATTAAAGAGAGAGCCTTTAATACTTACAACTTCATCTCCTGACCAGAAACGTATGCTACCAAACAAAATAGAAAGGAGTGTCCCCATCACATAAATAAACAATGGATTAACACCAAATGTTTCAAAAAAGATAGACCATCTATTTTTCCCTTTTATATCGATAATCCATATCAAAACACCCAATAGCTGAGATGCAAATCCACAGGTTAATAAGACGAGAGTAGGACTCCATATCTTCTTATTCACAGGACAACCGTAAGAGAGGAGCATACCACTAAATGCCATAATTGTACCCCAAAGAAGTAATTTCTCAACCTTGGTATTTATATCTGGATTATCTTTCATCAGTTTACCACACATAAATCCAATGAGTACATGTGCAATGCATGGAATTGTACTCAGAGCCCCCTCAGGCTCAAAAGAGATGAGGGAGCCATCTGGCAACGTTTCTCTATACATGTGGTTAACTCCAAGCAGAGCTCTGTCAACAACCGAAACGATATTATCTTCTGAAAGGATAAACCCATTCCCGAAAAGAAGAATCAAAAAGTAAAATATCAACATCCCAACTATTACTTTAACAATCTGTTTTATTGGAACAGTTACGATAATCAATGATGCAAAGAGGTAGGATAGGCTCAATCGTTGCATTACGCCCAATATACGAATCCGTTCATAAGGAAATAGGTTAGATACAAGCCGTTCCCACATGGTCTGAGATGTATTTCCTATATCAAATAGAGAATGGCATACGATTGAAAACCATCCAATAGCTATTCCTATAAAAAAGATGATTGCACTTCGTTTTATCAACTTTTTCAAAAAATCAGTCGAGCATTGGAAATTAAACTTCGAGAGGGAAAGAAACATCGAAACTCCCATAATAAACATAAAGAATGGAAAGACCAAGTCGGTCGGAGTCAACCCATTCCACTGTGCATGCTTCAGCGGTGCATACATGGTGCCCCATGTTCCAGGATTATTAACCATAATCATTCCTGCAATCGTAATACCTCTCAACACATCCAATGATAAAAGTCTTTTAGGCTGTTGTCTCATATGTATATGATATTAGTAATTATTAATATTCTGTTCTATCCCTATTTCTAGAGCCAATCGTTATCTGATTTTACTTTAAGAGTTCCCTCATCCTTATGGTCGTATGCTTTGATATCATCCCATTGAGTAGTACTTTAAAGTTTTCTGTCCATTCCGTTTAGGTTGGTAATTAAACCTCCCCTATTCCCCTTATGTAGATAGCCAATAGTAGCACCTACAACAAAAAGAGTTACACCTAATTATTTCACAAGTAACTCTAACATCTATTTTTTACCAAATTCTGGTTCTATTTTCCTCATCACTAGATAGGCTGCAAAGATACCTGGTAATGTACAGATACATACCCACCAGAAGAAGTTTGTATAGCCCATCATCTCCTGAAGCCAACCAGCCATCATACCTGGAAGCATCATACCAAGAGCCATAAATCCCGTACCAATAGCGTAATGTGCTGTTTTATGCTCTCCAGCTGCAATATAGATTAGATACAACATATAGGCTGTAAAGCCAAAGCCGTAACCAAACTGTTCAGCAACCACACAACTGATTACAACACTATAATTACCAGGCTGAAAAGCTGCCATATAGACATAGAGTATATCTGGAATATTAATAGCTAACGCCATAGGTAAAATCCATTTTTTAAAGCCATCTCTTGAAACAAGAAAACCACCAACAATACCTCCAGCCAAAAGAGCTGCCACCCCAAAAGTACCGTAGGCAATCCCTACTTCAGATGTATCAAGCCCTAGACCACCATCGCTCATGCTATCCAATAAGAATGGTGATGTAAGTTTACTCAACTGTGCTTCACCCAATCGATAGGTTAATAAGAAAAAGAAGATTAAGCCAAGATCCTTTTTTTGGAAATAAGAGGTAAATGTCCTCCAAAAATCACCGATCAATCTGCCCGGAGTTACTTCAGCGCGAGAATAGTCCTCCACCGGACGAGGCAATGCAACTTTATGATAAAGCGTGAAAGCTATAAATAATCCTGCTAGAACCATAAATGTAAGCGACCATGCCAACGGAATATTATTGGCTGTTGAAGGAAAAATCACCCCTTTTTCTAATGCTCCTGCCAACCAAACAAGAATTCCCTGTCCAAAGATAGTAGCAAAGCGATAACAGGTATTACGGATACCTACAAAAAAAGATTGATTGCCTGTTCCCAATGCCAACATATAAAAGCCATCGGCAGCAATATCGTGCGTGGCTGAAGAAAAAGCCAACAACCAGAAAAAAGCCAATGTTGCCTGCAAATAGAAGCTGGTTGGAATAAAAAAGGCTATCCCGGCAAAACCAATAGCAATGAATGACTGCATAGTCACGATCCACCATCTTTTCGTTTTTACCAAATCCACAAATGGGCTCCACAAGGGTTTTATCACCCATGGTAAATAGAGCCAGCTTGTATAAAGGGCTATATCCGTATTCGATAATCCTAACCGTTTATACATAATTACGGCTATTGTCATTACTGCAACATAAGGTAAGCCCTGAGCAAAATAGAGGGTTGGAATCCACATCCAAGCTCTCTTTCTAGAACTTTTAGCACTTGCATTATCCTCTATTGATTCAACTTTTACAAAATCTTTCATGGTTGGTTATTTTAGTATAAGTTAATATTGTCGATTTAATTCACTCTTGGGAAAGTAATGCGCAAGAATATCTCTGTACTGAAATCCTTTTTCTGCCATCACAGCTGCTCCGATTTGGCAAAGTCCCACTCCATGTCCCCAACCAGCTCCAGTAAGTACAAACCCTGAATCAGATTTATCTACCACAAAAGCCGAGCTGTATAAATGAGATTCAGACAGCACTTTTCGGATAAGTAGCTCCTTACCTACAATCAGATTATCTTTCGTCCCTTGTATCTCTAATCTTGTTATTCGCCCTGATTTACCTCTTTCGCGAGGAATAAGGTTCGTTATCTCACCCAAATCCCATCCAACTCGTCTTTGGATTAACAAAGCTATCTCGGCGAAAGAATAAGAGATTTTCCAACGATAAAAGTCAGTTGTCTCTTGGTCGTAATTATTCAGAACCTGACTCAAAATATGTTTATCCTTTGTGTTGCAATAAGCAGCCGGAGCACTACGTATCCATCTCTCCGCCTCCTCTTCTTTTGTCAAATCTGCTATCTCTCTGAGCTCATTTTTATCCCCATCGTACAGTGTTGTCAGATAAGGATATGAAACCGGCTCCCAGCAGTTCTGAAACTCCTCAACCACTCCACCACAACATTTTGAGAAACGAGCATCACAAATGATTCCACCGTACATGAGTAATTCCCCTCGGGTCTCTTCAACGGCCTCTTCCACCATTTCTAAGGAGTGCGAAGCCCGTGTTATCCCTTGATAGCGCTGACAATGATCATCTGCGCAAACATCAAAGTTTAGATGGTCTTCCCGATCCCACCATTTTATCCACTCACTCTTCGTTTTAGTATCCGACACATAGTTATGGCTAGATGATTCTATCTGGGTTCTTTTGTAAATCTGATACAACAACCAACTTCGGGAGATAACAGCATGTGCTTTTAATAACTCTTTTGAGCTAGTAGCACTCATCTCTGACGAGATAACACTTTTCAAATACTCCTCAATAAACAAAATATTGATTGCTGCCAGATGATTCTTCTCTACAATAAATTTCAGACTACCTCTGAAACGCTGATCTTCTCTCCTTTCCCAATGAAAGCCGATGCCAATAACAACATCATGCAAAACAAAAGATGAATCATTTTCATCAGATTCAAGTAGAATCTCATCGTAATGCTTTCCTTCAAACAGGATCTTCCCACCTTCTATTTTTGCCTCAAACTCTCCTACGTATCTATTCCCCTCAAACGTATAAAGTGTATTGAGAGCAAAGCGGATTGTGGGTTGAAAGAGTATCCCTACATCTATTTTCGGTTCAATCATAGAACTGTTTATTTAAAGTGAAAGAACTTAATGCATACCCATCTATCTCATCTATAAAGAGTTACACAAAGCATCAAACATATCATCAGTTATGGTTATCTGCCTGATTATGTCGTTTATGTCAGACAATTTTATCTTTTTAAAATCTTTCTCTTGTGGCGTAATAAAAACACCACCTAGATCTACAGAGGCAGGACTAATCAACAGATTTTCATCTCCTTCAGCAAAGAACTGGCTGGGTCTGTGTTGCTTACGAGGAAAGAGAATCAAAATATATTCTTCTCCTTTTGTCAGAGCAAGAATATTCATCATGGGCTCTACTTCATCGGGCATCATCAGTGCAAACGAGTCGTAAAACTCTTTGAAGAGGCTATCTATCTCCTCTTTAGACTCTGAACGAAAAACAAACGTGCGGGCAGCGATTCCTGTAAGTGTGGAGATTCTTACCCTATTTTTCTCTTTCAACATCACCCCACATGCATCGTTAATTGCATCAAAATCTCTCTCTAAAGGCATAAATCCCTTATTCCCTGCCTGAAAGTGCATATGGTCTGGAGCAGAAGCACCACATTTGGGGCCATTATAAAAGAGAACATAATCGGTAAGGGCTTTAGCCAAGCTCAACATATCTCCTACCCGACTGCGTATGCGTTGGTCTGTATGATCCACATCAGGAATAGTAAGGTGCTTATTAAAAATCGGAAAGGGATTGACAAGAATCATATAATTATGACTAAAATCAGTTTCGTTTTTAAACACACTTACACCTTTCTGCTCTGTAGGCAAATGCGACAAACAGAGAAAACATTTACGTTCCTGAATCGATTTTGCATCTACTTTTGCAGCAGATGACCCTATCCTAGAGGGATTGAACTGAACAACAAACTCCAAGTTCGCATCTTCGAATCGCTTACTCTCAACTGTTTCTAATGCCAAAAAATTAGTTTTTGCCAAAGACCAATTTTCACACTGCTCGCTAAATAGGCACTCAACCTCTTTAGAAAGAGTACCTAAAACATTTTCTTTCATAGCGACAGGATTCAAACCTTTACTTCCATCCTTATCCATGCGCTATTTATGATTGGTTTGCAACAAGTTGTTTACGCGCCTGAACCTCCCACGTACGAATACGGTCTTTGTATAAATTATGGTTATTCATTTTCACGATATCAAGCGAAGCATCAGAGTTATCATCCCATCTGCGACACAAATAGACAACATCATACACACGACCAATCTGATAGTTTCTAGAGAAGTAAAGTCCCAATGCATAATCCTCGCCATAGCTGGTGTTTGGCACTTTGATATCACGAAGCATAGGTGTATAGAAAGCACGTGGTGCTCCAAGTCCATTGATACGCAAAGCATTATTGCGTCCATTCTCTGGCGTCCACTCTTTGTGATCAATGATGCCCGGAGCAATCATCTCCATATCAAAATTTGTCATCATATAGGTACCTACAACCATGGAGCAATTTTGCTCATAGAATGCATTAACCATTTTTTGAAGTGTATCGTCATTTGAGTAGACATCATCACTATCCAATTGAACAGCAAACTTACCACATTTATCGTGATGAACACCCCAATTCCAACATCCACCGATACCTAAGTCACCCCTCTCTGGAATCAGATGAATCAATCTACTATCCGAGTTATATTTGCGAATGGCTTCGGTAGTTCCATCGGTTGAATGGTTATCAATAATTATCAAATTGAACTTAAAGTCACTCTTCTGAGAGAGTACAGACTTGATAGCATCTTCAATGGTTTTAACCCTATTTCTTACTGGAATAATAACAGAAGCTTCAAACTCAAAATTTCCCTTATCAAATTCAATGGTGGTAAATTCAGGTTTCAGATAGGCTCCTATACATTTCAAGTGATCGGTACATGCCCTCTCCATATCTATCTGTACCGATCTATTCTTTGGATCTACGTAATCAAAAATCTTCTCTCCGGATTTACGACTATCGTTCTCTACTTCCGCATATAGATATTCATTGACATGAACAATTGGATAATTTTGCGAAACCTTTAGTCTCAAGTTGTATAACCCAGCATAAGGATAAATCTCTTTAGTCGCTGCTACAGCTTGCTTTAATGCATCGCTACGATAAATAAGGAGTGACCCAAAATTAAAATCATCACGCAAACTACCCTCCTGATAATCTATTACTGGGCTATTGGATCTTCCTGACTCTGTAATTTGATAATAGTCTGAATAAATCATACCTGCTTGCGACTCATCAGCCAGATTTATAAATCTCTCCAATGCAAAATAGCCCAGCTCCAAACCGGTATATTTCGTATAGATGAAAGAGTATTCCGTGTTAGCATGGGCAGCTATTAAGTCAATCGTCTTGCTGCTTGTAAGTGAATCAATGTAAAGAATCTCACACCCTTCACCTACTTTAATCTCATGATCTACAGCCAACAGATAAATTTTATCTACTAAAGCTGAAGAACGAAGTTCAGAAATGGTTTTCTCTATTTGTGAAATCTCCGAAACTGGAATGAAGCAATTTATCTTTTCCATCTACATATAAATTTTCAAAGGTTATTTAATAACTTCACAACAAATAATTATCCTCTACTAACGTCTCTATTTGCAATGAAATATTCAACATGTATCTTCTATCATGTGCTATTGCAAATATATATAATTGAACCTAACACAAAGAGTTAAACCTAATTTTAGAACAAAAATCTAAACTATTATCATATCTTTTAATAATAGACGCATTTTTTTGCTTAAAATTCGATTAAATTTGATTTATATACTAAATATTTAGAAACCAAAATGTTCAGCGACTTATCATTAGTCCGAATCTCTGATATCCACTATCTTTTATGAATGTGGGTATCAGAGATTCGGACAAATAGAATAAGCTTTTAGTCATATCTATTTACTCATCTACATTGGCTTGCTGCCATGAGTAGTTACAAAGATATTGTTTTTATCCAAAATTTACATAGCAAAACAGTTTGATTCCTAGGTTACTATATATAAAGGTATCTGCCCTTTCTCAAGCCCTACTAAAATAGCACTGAGCTAACCATTACAACCATATCTCTAAAAAGAATATTTTCAGCCCCCCCCACTTCTCAACACAACCAAAATAATTTACACCACCAAAAACAAAGTAGCATACAATATTTACCTATTTTTGCTCCCTTAATTAAACTACTAAAAAAATAATGCACAGCAGAAAAGAGCAGATGAAAGCCTTTGGTCGCTTCCTAGATATACTCGATGAGTTACGCGAAAAATGTCCATGGGACAAGAAGCAAACCAACGAAAGCCTACGCCCCAACACCCTAGAAGAGAGTTACGAACTGTGTGATGCCTTGCTAAAGGGCGATGCCAACGAAGTATGTAAGGAGCTAGGCGATGTGTTGCTACACATAGGTTTCTACGCCAAAATAGCAAGCGAGACTGATACCTTCGATATCAAAGATGTGTGCGATAAGTTGTGCGACAAGCTGATTTACCGCCACCCTCACGTATTTGGTGAAGAAAAAGCAGACAATGCACAGCAGGTTATTGAGAATTGGGAGAAGCTAAAGCTGAAAGAGAAGGATGGCAACAAGCGTGTACTTTCGGGTGTACCTGCCTCACTCCCTACCCTTATTAAAGCCTACCGCATTCAAGATAAAGCACGCAACGTGGGTTTTGATTGGGAAGAACGTTCTCAAGTGTGGGAAAAGGTAAAAGAGGAGTTGGCTGAATTTGAAACAGAAATAGAGAAGCTAGATAAAGCAAAAGCCGAAGCAGAATTTGGCGACCTGATCTTTAGTCTTATCAATGCAGCTAGGTTGTACAAGATTAATCCCGACAATGCCCTAGAGCTAACCAATCAAAAGTTTATTCGCCGATTTGGCTACCTAGAGGAGCAAACCTTGCAACAAGGAAAAGATTTGAGTGCCATGACACTACAAGAGATGGATCGCATTTGGAATGAAGCAAAGGCCAAAGGACTCTAAAATCACACCCCAAAGCCACTACTTGATAGCATGAGCGAAATGAGATGAATCGATAAATAAAAGCAGGTTAACTCATCAACAAGAGCAACCTCTTCATTCTTCCCTCTTTTTTAGTAAGAAGAAGATACAACGTATCATAAGTAACAGGAGTCAGTTGGAGATTCACTCAGGTGAATCACTAACTGACTCCTGTTGCTATCTATTTTTCCCTCCTTTAATTTTCTTACGCCTATCGATACCCTAGCCATTATTTGCAATAGAGCGAGAGCTTCTTACTTTATAAAGAGTCTATAATCCAAATTATTTAAATAGGCACTTCACCATCTTATTTACGAACCAGACCACGAGAATAATGAATTATCTCCCCAAATAATCCTTCAAATACCCATTTAACAAAACAGAAAAAAAACGTTTGCTAGGCCCTGAATTATTTGATAAACAGGCACAATAGATAACCTTTTTTGTGACATATCGCCAGAAATCACCAATCCACAAACTAAAATTAAACACTCTTTATTTTTTTATTACTATATTTTGTTATATCTTGCGGCCAATTTTAGGTTAGATTGGTTGAAAACACAATCATAGTTTAATGTTTTTTGAATAGGAAAAGACAAAACAAGGCATCGTATCAAATACATTTTCAACATTTTAAGCGCCAATCTAACAATATATAATATTGCAATAACAAACACACCCAAGATGCAAAACAAACTAATTATTCTAGCTTTACTTCTATTTTATCTAGCAGAGTCTCAAGCACAAGGAGATGCAAAAGCCCTCCTCACTCCAATGGACATATTCCACCAAAAGATAGATTCTCTTTCTAGCCTCACGAAAACTGTAAAACCCATTATAGGTCTATCAAGTAGCACTGATGAAGAGCTCACCAATATCAATAGCACCTATGTACAATCGGTAATTATTGCTGGAGGTACTCCCGTAATAATTCCACTTACCAATGATGTACAAGTACTGCGTAGTATGGTATCTCAACTAGATGGTATTGTATTTACAGGAAGTGAATATATTGGCCCCGCCTATTGCAAGGAAGAAGCCAACAAGAAGCTAGAAGAGGTAGACGCTGAACGCAATCTATACGATTTCACCCTATTGAAGCTAGCAACAGACTTCAATGTACCCACCTTAGGTATCTGCAGAGGTCTACAGCTTATTAATGTAGCTTTCAATGGTACCCTGTATCAAGATATCCCTTCACAACACCCTTCTGAAACCAATCACTGCCAAAAGGGAATCATCCCTACCCACACAGTTACCATTGCAGAGCAGAGTGTGCTCAGAGGGATTTTAGGCACCTCTTCTATCGAAACAAACACGTTTCACCACCAAGGTATTAAAGATTTAGCTCCCAACTTCAGAGCTGTAGCATGGAGTAATGATAGCATTATCGAAGCGATCGAAGCTTACCCCGAACGCCCAATTATGGCAGTACAGTTTCATCCCGAAAGAATGACTGCTACGGGCCATAAAGAGATGGAAAAGTTCTTCCGCTTTCTGGTAAACAAAGCCGATACGTTTCGCTTGGCAAAAGAGATCCACCAACGCATTCTATCTATAGATACCCACACCGATACCCCTATGGAATTTAGTAGAGGAAGAAGTATTGGCCTGCGACAAACCAACCAAGTAAGCATTCAAAAGATGGAAGAGGGTAAACTTGATGCACAATTCTTGGCTGCTTTCCTTGGGCAAAAAGAGCGAGATGACGCATCCTCGCAGATAGCTGTAGAAAAGACATTTTCCATTATCAATGATATTTATGAAGATGTTGCTAAATACAAGGATTATTGCGATATAGCACTGACTCCTGCCGATGCCTACCGATTGAAGGCCGAAGGGAAAAAAGCATTCTTCATTGGTGTAGAGAATGGATACTGCATTGGAAAAGATTTGAGAAATATCAAGAAGTTGAAAGAGTTAGGAGTGAACTACATCTCCTTGTGCCATTCGTACGACAACGATATTTGCAATTCATCTACCTATACAGAAGATGCATCAAAAGGATTAACCGATTTCGGAAGGAAAGTGATTAAAGAGATGAACCGATTGGGGATGATGATTGATATTTCACACGCTAGTGAAGGAACCTTTTGGGATGTTATAAAACTAAGTAAACAACCCATTATGGCTTCACACTCATCGGTACGATCAATTTGTGACCACGACCGTAACT
This sequence comes from Phocaeicola sp., assembly GCA_051658485.1. Taxonomy (GTDB): domain Bacteria; phylum Bacteroidota; class Bacteroidia; order Bacteroidales; family Bacteroidaceae; genus Phocaeicola. The sequence goes on along the minus strand of JBOFMR010000130.1, from coordinate 15,060 downwards.
TAACTGACGAACAACTAAAAGCCATAGCCAAGAATGGAGGAGTGGTACAAGTTTGCTTATTGCATTGTTATATCAATGAAAATGCTAGAATAGCCTCGGTCTGCGATGCAGTAGAGCATATAGACCATATAGTCAAAGTAGCAGGGATTGATTACGTAGGCATTGGATCCGATTTTGATGGCGGTGGCGGATTAATCGGCTGTAACGGTGATAACGATTTAATCAACATTACCATAAAACTCCTTGAAAAAGGGTATACCGAAGAAGATATTAGTAAAATTTGGGGAAAGAACATTGTACGTGTTATGAATGAAGTACAAAAGGCTCATCCATTTCCAATAACGAAATAACTCAATCAATTTTTATCGCTCAAATAAGTCACAAAACTCAAAGGTCGATACACCATTGGCATCCTATATTTCACGTATCATTGGCTGTATGCCCCCAATCCTCCAATTGCAGTGGTAATACCCGATTACCAAGACTATGGTGCTACACATGGAGATAACCCCTTATCTATACCAAACACTCACTATGCGACAAATCATCGACGACCTTGTAGCAGCGAGAGATTATATCAATGAAAAGGAGTTTGAAGATGATAGGAGAACTTTGGTTGTAGGATATTCGCAAGGTGGATCGGTGGCCCTCGCGGTACAGAAATACTTAACAAATAGCAAAGCATTAAAATCTGAATTACAATTGGATGGTTCCATCTGTGATAATGGGCTTTATGACCCTCTTGCTACAGTACACAAGACATTGAAACTGACACGCGACCTAGCGACTCTAATCCCTATTTATTGGCACTTTATGATGCCCTAGAAATGAATAATCTATGTAAAGAATGGATTACCGAAGAGCCTCTCTATTTCTTCCACTCTACTCGCGATAGAGTTGTACCATTCGTTAACTATCCAATCAGCAAATCCTACCTAACCTCTTTAAAAAAAGATTTCACCTTGAGCTCTTGTTTTAAGAGCATCAAGATGAAATCAATGTGCTTTTTATTATTTATTGCTGATTTTCCATTGTTAGCTTCTTTAAATCACATCGTAAAACCGAGGGTATACTAAGGATTTAAGATGTAGAGTCGTTGCTCTCTTTAATGCTATTTTAATGAATTCGGGGCAATTGTTAGATAATTTACTGTTCCCTCCATGCTGCTGGTATATTCTCATCGCTACTATTACGTGCTTTAGCACCTGCAAAACATTGACTAGTTCTTGGATCTTCATCAAATGCGTAAGTCCACAACTCAGGGAGTACAGATTCTTGAATATCTTTCGGTTCCAAAGATGCACCTACTCTAGCAAATGCACCAATAAAAGTAATTGCACCTTCTACCCCTTTAAAACGAGTCTTTTGTTCACTTTCATCGCAAAAGAGATTGGCAGGGACAATTGCTTTTGTGCATCCTGAAAAAGTAGATAGAAAACGAGTTGCTTTTTTATTTTTCGAAAACAGTTTCTCTGGTATCTCTTCAAGATTTTTACAATCCTGAAATAGATAAGCAAAGTCAATCGCATTTATATTTTTATCAAATAGTCCTATTGGTATTTTTGTTAGGCCACTTTCTTTGAAAATAGACATAAATTGAGTCGCATTTATATTTTTATCAAATAGTCCTGCTGGTATTTTTGTTAGACTCGAACAGCGTCTAAATAGAGACGTAAAATCATTCGCATCTATATTTTTATCAAATAGTCCTGCTGGTATTTCTGTTAGACTCGAACAACCATAGAAAGTACTATTAAAAGATGTCCTATCTGGATAATATTTAAATAACTCTCCAGTGATGGTTTTCAGATTTCCACATTGAATTGAAATCTCTAAGCTTTTCGAATTGCGAAGTAGTGGTGTATCTAGAGAGATAATATGTTCTGAACTATTATAAAAGCTTAAGGCAGGAATTTGATCTTTTGTACATTTTTTTTCTGAACTTTTAATTGTTACAGTATAGGTGCCTTCAGCTTCGTAGGTATGGGTGAGTAATTCCTCGGTGATAAGCGTTTCTTTTTCGATTTTGACCGTTTTACCATCTCCCCATCCAATGGTAAGTGTATAATCTCCAGTTGCTTCTCCATCTCCATATCCAAATCCAAATGGAAGTGTGAAATTTAGCCCCACGGTACTGTTTACATCGATTTTAAAGCTCATTATAGAGTCTTCTGGCACTGGTACTGGCTCTGGCTCTGGTTCTGGTAGAGGAATGATTGTTTCCTTATCCCAATCGTCGAATCCCACTGTAAATTGAATCATATTTGCTTGATCTATAATTGGTTTTCCATTGTCGTCATAACCACCATTACCTGTACCAAAATTTACTGAGAAATTGTAGGCTTTGTTAATGCTAAAGTCAATATCGACAGGGATGTAGGCTGTTTTTCTTGTATCCTGAGTTCCAACAATCCACTCCTTGGTTGTGACGTTTTGAAGTGAATAACTTACCTTGATGTAGGAGTCTTTGTTATTGGTTGTAAACATGTTTTGTGATGGCTGAGAGACATTTACCTTGTCACGTTTTTGTGGGATAACCAATGGTGCTCCATCATTGGTCGTAATACTTATGGCTTCGTCACTGTTTGTAATCCCTTGAGTGTCTATTTCAGGATTTAGCTTTATAGCAAAACTATCATTCTTTTCAGGGACATTTGTCCACATCGCAGTCTCTTCAGCACCTTCACTGGGGGTTTTAGCATAGGCAAGTGTTCCTGTACTACTCAAGTTGTGAATAGATACCTCCTTTATTAATAATTTTTGGTTGGGTTGTACTTTGGCACTGAAACGAAACTTGCTCAATGCATGTTTAAAATTTAGTTGCACAGGATCATAGTTTTCACCTTTTTTTGTTACAGCAAATTCAGCTGTTTGTGCAAAGAGAAGATCTTGTTGGTTATCTATATTTGTAGAAGTTACCATTGTGAGGGTAGGATAAGTGCCTACAGGCTCATTATAGTCAATCTTTTCGCTCTCCGCTTTGGGTGAAAAAGCAAAAAATTGTACTTTGGTACCATCTGCAGGCCAAGGCGTAGGTGCAGTTGCTTCCCAAACGTTGGATCCTTTAATTACCTCCATATCCTTCATCAAAGTAGTTGGGCTAGACCAAACGATCTCATCGTTATTTTCCCCTTTGTAAGCATATACACGGAAGGTGTTAAATGTTTCATCGGTTGTAGGGATTGCTTTCTCTGTTTTTCCTGTATAGCCATGGAAAGAGATGTTATCTCCTGTTGCTTGATGATTGCTACTAAGCAAATCATGTTGGGTACATCCGCTGCCAGCTAATAGTAGGGCAGCCATAGGGAGCAGTAATTTTTTTCTCATATTTTTAAATAAATGTTAGTTCCTTTTTTTGAGTTGATGCCTGTCACTTTGCATTGTGTGAACCATTCCATCTTCTCTCTCTGAAATAATCGTATCTACTTATTGGTTAGCGTTCTCTCTTCTCCGGCTATTTGCTAAGAGGATTTGACTGGTTTTGTGTTGCTTTAGTACTTTTATGAGAGCAATTGAATCTTGTTTTGAAAGTTTTAAATATATATAGAAACTCTTCTTTTTAGCAATTTGAGTGCAAATGTGTTGTTTTTCCTTTTATCGAGTTTCTCGCTCTCTTCGCTCTCTGATCAGCAAAACTTTTTAATTTTTATTCTAGGCAAAGGTATAATATTTTTTTAATATAGCGTAAATTTAGCGCATTTATGTAAATAAAGATGTATTACTTGCAAGGAAACTTCATTTGATTTTGTTTTAATCCATCTAACTCTCAAAAAAAGCCTTGCTCGTATCTGAGTCTAATATACTGCCTATTGATATTGGTACCATCCCTAGAAAACAATATTCTCTCACCAGATTGGGGTAATAAATCAAAATATATCAATACGAATGAAATGACATATAGCAAAAAGTAATACGACAACATATCCTCGTGCCTACCCCTATTATGTTTGTAAGATTGTCTAATCATAGCTCTTTCCATAGGTGCATTGCTTGCTTGAATTCTATAAAATTATTCCTTGTGACACCCCAGAGCTAAATCAATGTTTGGCTACCTAAAGGAGCAAACCTTGCAACAAGGAAAAGATTTGAGTGCCATGACACTACAAGAGATGGATCGCATTTGGAATGAAGCAAAGGCCAAAGGACTCTAAAATCACACCCCAAAGCCACTACTTGATAGCATGAGCGAAATAATATGAATCAATAAATAAAAGCAGGTTAATTCATCAACAAGAGCAACCTCTTCATTCTTCCCTCTTTTTTAGTAAGAAGAAGATACAACGTATCATAAGTAACAGAAGTCAGTTAGAGATTCACTCAGGTGAATCACTAACTGACTCCTGTTACTATCTATTTTTCCCTCCTTTAATTTTCTTACGGTTATCGATACCCTAGCCATTATTTGCAATAGAGCGAGAGCTTCTTATTTATAAAGAGTCTATAATACAGACTATTGAAACAGATACTTCACCATCTTATTTACGAACCAGACCACGAGAATAATGAATTATCTCTCCAAATAATCCTTCAAATATCCATTTAACAAAACAGATACAAAATATTTGCTAGAATCTAAATTCTTTAATAAACAGGCACAATAGACAACTTTTTTTGTGATACAAATCGATAAAATCACCAATTTAAAAAGTAAATTTTCACAACTTTTAAATGGACACTAATATATTATATTATATCTTGCGAGCAGTTTTAAATTATATCAGCCAATTGGCAAAAAGCACAATCCCAATTTATCTCTTACAATATAGAAAAAGGTAAAACGAAACGTCATCTCAAATACATTTTCAACACCTTAAACACCTATTTAAAAATTAAAAAACAGCTTCTCAATTCTGTTTCTTTAAAATAGAACTAATCTCTATAACTAGATTAATAAAGTAATAATTGCTCTATATCTGCTAATACAAAAACCATTCGTAAATAATAATTTAATTAGCCGATTCAGTAGGGAGTTTCAAAAGTTGATTCAAATTAATCACTATAAAACAAAATATTATGAAAAGAAGAATGCAATATGAAAGGACTCATTCTTTTTATGTTTACCTTTTAGTCAACACTTTTTTAATTGGTTCAATCCTAACCGTAATAGGTTGCGCTAGAGAAGAAATTATTGAATTCGACCCCAATAATGCTATCTCTGGATTTACAGGCTCTCAGGATATTGAAGTTGAATTTATTGACTCTATTTCTTGGTATGATCATTACAACCGAATGCTCAGAGATGCTCAGAAAAGTAATAGCCTAGAAAATTTAGAGATACAGAAGTTTGCTACCAGTAGGTTAAAAAATCTAGCTCATTATACAGATTCATTGATTAATACAGTTCAAGACAGCGTATTGAAATCAAGACTTCTCAGACATGGTGAAGATGGTAAAGAAGATACGAATGGATTTATTGGCTATAAATACATTAATATGCGCTATTGGTCGATAGACAAAGATAACAGCCCAATACACCTTTCTCAATTAGTAATTTTCCCTTACAATAACATATTCCCCAATCCATATCCTGACAACCTGATATTAGGCTGTCACGTAACCATAACATCTAATAATGAGCGCCCATCAGCATTTACAAATTTCTTAACAGATATAGGTTTATTAGCAACTCACGCTAGCTCTATGATGCCCGGAGACAATTTTGAAAACGTAGTGGTAATACCCGATTATCAAGGCTATGGTGCTACACATGGAGATAACCATCCTTATCTATACCAAACACTTACTGCTAGACAAGTTGTCGACGGCCTTATAGCAGCGAAAGATTATATCGAAGAAAATGAAAAGGAGTTTGAAGATAATTGGAGAACTTTGGTTGTAGGATATTCTCAAGGTGGGTCGGTGGCCCTCGCGGTACAGAAATACTTAACAAATAACAAAGCATTAAAATCCAAATTACGATTGGCAGGTTCCATCTGTGGTGATGGACCTTATGACCCTCTTGCTACAGTACAACAATACCTTGAAGCTGACAAAATTTATATGCCCGTGGCACTTGGCCTTATCGTAAAAGGGATGTGTGATGCAAATCCTTATATGAGTGGAAAATATAAACCGGAGGACTATTTTACTGAAAAGTTTTTAAAGTCAAACATCCTTGATTGGATCAGTTCGAAAGCATATTCAACCGATCTTATACAACGCATGCTTTTAGACTATTCACACAGTTCGAACAGCTGTGGTTTCGTTATGAAAGCAAAGACTAGAAATGGGGAATTTCATGATTATGTAAAGAATTCTCCCTACGATAAATCGTGGAGTAATCTAGCCAACCCAGCTACCTCCTACTGCCAAATTAACGAAGTTTTTAAACCTGAAGTTGCTGATTTTCTCAGAAAATGTTCGTCTGACACTCGACCTAGTGACTCTAAGCCCTATTTATTGGCACTTTATGATGCCCTAGAAATGAATAATCTATGTAAAGGATGGGTTCCTGAAGAGCCTCTCTATTTCTTCCATTCTACTCGCGATGAAGTTGTGCCATTCGTAAACTATCAATCAGCAATGAAAGCCTTCCCTGAGACCTATGTAAAAGGAATAGAATATGCATCTACAAGCACATTCACTCACGTCAATTCAGGTAGTGCATTCTATTTGCATAATGAAGGAGATTACGTAAACGAAATTCTAGGCAATTATTGGCAAAAGAGAAATCACTCAACAGTAAAAAATGATTGACATTTAAAAATGAGGTATTTAGCTCTTATCCTAATAACTATAATAGCATCAGCCATCACAGTATATGAGGTGGCTGATTGCTACTTTACCCATCATGCAATCATCTTAAATCCAGACACCTGGTTAGTTGGCTTCTTTTTTTTAGGAACAGTCATAACGGGTGTAATAGTTACTCCTGCATATACAAGTGAAGAGCGAATTTTGGTGTGGCTTACTAAGTTTCTCTCTTTTTCACTAATCAATTATATGTTATTTGCCAGTATATTACTACTTGCTGTTTGGGCAGGTTCATCCTTTTTTTGGCAATATACCTATTATGCAAAGGAGCTTCCATACACTCTTTCTAGCTTTTCCTTGGGCTCAGAAAATAATAACTTCCCATTTGCTTTACCTTATCTGATAACAACGCTTATTGCAGCATTGATTAAATATTTTATCAAGAGACGGAAAAGAGTTTAAACGCCTCCTTTACAAAATATGGGTACCATTCCTAGAAAACAATTTTCTCCCATCAGCCCAGTAAAAAAAGAACAAGACATTTTCAGTGTTGCACTACTGTACAACGGGTGTCGCACGGCTGTCAGACGGGTGTCGCACAGCCGTAGAACACTAAAAACATTCTTATCAATCTATCACTTCATCACTAGAAGAGGCAACATACCAACCTCTAAATGATTCATTCTATTTTCATCGGGCCGCAACAATCTGAAATGGCAACTTTTCAAAAGGAGGAAGGGATAAAAAAAGAAGAGTGCATCCAGCCTATACAAGGCGGATGCACTCTTTTATTAAATAGGAAAAGAGAGTATTAAATACCTAATGATTCTCTCACTGCTGCTACTTTAGCTTCTGCAGCTGCAAATACGGCTGCATAGTCTTCACGAGTTTCCATCGTTCCTTTCACCTCAATATAGAACTTAATTTTAGGCTCAGTACCTGAAGGACGAACCGAAATTTTAGTACCATCTACTGTGTAGAACTGAAGTGCATTCGAATGTTCTGGCATATCAAGTGGAGATACCTTGCCCATTTCTGTTTTTTCTAACTTTCCGTAATCTTTTATCAAGCTACACACAGAACCACCAATTGTAGTAGGAGGAGTAGCACGGAAGTTTTCCATCATTGCTTTAATCTCATCTGCACCGCTCTTTCCTGGTCTAACTACGTTTACAGTAGTCTCCAAAGAGAAGCCATACTCTACATAGATATCAAGCAATACATCGTAAAGAGTTTTCCCTTGATCTTTGGCCCATGCACAGATTTCAGCTAGCAAAGCACAAGCCGATACAGCATCTTTGTCGCGTACAGAGTCGCTAGCTAGGAAGCCGTAGCTCTCTTCACCACCACCAATGTATTGTTTCACGCCTTCGCTTAAGCGAATCTCGCGAGCAATCCATTTAAAGCCGGTGTAACAGTCGCGCATTTCGATGTTATTCTTATCAGCAATGGTTTTGATAAGTTCAGTCGTTACAATCGTTTTTACAACAAACTCATTTCCTACCATTTTGCCCATCGCCTTGCGGTTAACAATAATGTAGTACAAGAACAATAAACAAGTTTGGTTACCATTGATTAGTACCCACTCGCCTTTGTCATCCTTACAAGCCATACCTACGCGGTCAGCATCAGGGTCACTAGCCATAACGATATCAGCATCCATCTTCTTAGCCAAATCAATAGCCATAGATAATGCCTCAGCATTTTCTGGATTAGGAGATACGACTGTTGGGAAGTCACCGCTCTTAACCATTTGTTCAGGCACACAAGTTACTTGCTCAAAGCCCCACTCTTTCAAAGCACGGGGAATCAAAGTCATACCTGTACCGTGAATAGGTGTATAAACAATCTTCAAATCTTTTTGGCGCTCAATTACAGCCGAATCAATCGATACTGTTTTTACACTTGCCAAGTAAGTTGCATCCATCGCTTCGCCTAGCATCTCAATTAGAGCAGGATTGCCTTCGAATTTAATATCAGCAGCCGAAGTTACTTTTAGTACCTCATCGATAATACCGTTATCATGTGGCGACAATACTTGTGCACCATCGTCCCAATAGGCTTTGTAACCGTTGTACTCTTTGGGATTGTGTGAAGCAGTAATAACGATACCACTTTGACAACCTAGTTCACGGATAGCAAAAGAGATTTCAGGTGTAGGACGCATCTCTTCGAAAAGATAGACTTTAATACCATTTGCCGAAAAGATATCGGCTGATATCTTAGCAAAAAGTTGACTATTGTTGCGACAGTCATAACCCACAACTACTGAAATTTGTTTTTTGTCGGCAAAATTCTTATTCAAATAGTTAGAGAGTCCTTGTGTAGCTGCTCCAACTGTATAGATATTCATACGATTACTACCTACACCCATTATGCCACGCAAACCACCTGTACCAAACTCTAAGTCCTTATAGAAGACTTCGATAAGATCGGTTTTGTCGGGGTTTTCAAGCATTGCATTAATTTCAGCTTGGGTTTCTGCATCATAGGCAGGAGATAACCATTTTTTCGCTTTTTCTGTTACCTGTTTGATTAATTCTTGATTTTCCATCTTAATATATAGTATTATAGGTAAATATATCTTTTAATTCGGATAAAGAGCAGAGCAAAAATAGCAAAACTATTTTAGTTCCTACACTTTATACGAATTATTCTTACAGATTGTTTCAGCTTATTTTATCACTTTATAGCGATCGCCTGTAGACTCAATTAATTTCTCAAGGAATTCAGCTGGATAACCTGGGCGCACCACAGGGGCTGTATTACCCATTTCAGGACGCATTATGGTTCCATCAGAGTTTACTTTCTTCATGGCCCAATCGTTATAACGTACAATTAGGAACTCACCTAACTTCTTCCAACTATCAACTGCCGTTTGTGCTGTCATACTGGTATAATTAGTCAAAAACTCCTTAGCTGCAGCAGGATCTGTTTCGTACAGTTTCAAAGCAGCTTGTTCAATGCTAGGCTGTGCTATCGCATAGGTATCTTCCAACTTGTTTTGTACCAAACGCATATCATCAATCATCAAGCTGTAACGAGGACGAATCATTTCAGCTACCCAGTTGTAAATCCAAAAAGATGAATCCCACGAAAAGGTCACGCAATCTGCTTTGGGGTCACTGTAACAGAAGGGAACACGAGTAGCGCAACAATAAACAGGTGAGAATACTGTCATATTAGCATCGTCTGTGCCAAACCACAACACTCCACCAATGGGATTAGGCAAGTTGCTACGCATCTGCGCTACAAAGCTAAAAGCCGATTGTTGAGTAGAGATGGGTCGTTCGTTAAAACACTCCTCTTCGCCCACTTTAAAAATAAGAGGAGACATACGATAAGGTGACTTAAAAGGGCCAGCACCTGGATCGTTTGTAATATCAAGTGGAGTTCCTTCGTAGTGGTCACGCATAGCCAACTGTATATCGCGCACTGATAATTTTCGATCCGCTTTGATATAAAGAGGCATTGGCTCTTTACTCTTTCCTTGCGCATAAGTAAGGTATGCATCACCTATCTCTTTATTAAACATATTGAAGTAGCTCCATACACGTGCTTCGCAGAAACGTGCTCCACCGAAATCAAGGGGGTTATAGGCGTTTGAAAAACTAAAATCTTTATTTGCTCCTTCAAAATAACCTTTTTCACGGGCAAAAGAGATGACATCAGGTGAATAAATGCAGTTCTCTTTGTCATTCATCTTAAATTGGTGAATGCGGCTTTGGTTGGCATGCGCCGAGATACAATCGTCTGGAATGCGAATGGCTACCCATACGGCACCCTTCACATTGGGTCCTTTACCAATCATCTCCATAACCCACACCTCGTTGGCATCGGCAATGGAAAATGACTCACCACTGCTGTAGTAACCATACTCTTTTACTAAGTCAGTCATGATTCGAATGGCCTCTTTGGCAGTACGTGAACGCTGTAAAGTTACATAAATAAGACTTCCATAATCCATAATGCCCGATGGGTCTTGCAACTCTTTGCGTCCTCCAAACGTAGTTTCGCCAATGCTCACTTGGAACTCATTTATATTTCCTACAACGTTGTAAGTTTTAGGAGCTTCGGCTATTTGGCCCAAATATTTTCCTGTATCCCAATCGTAAATATCACGTTTGGCTCCCTTCTCATGTACCGCTGCGGGGAAGTGATAAAGTTCACCAAACATACCATACGAATCGGCTGAATAAGAGACAATAATCGAACCATCAGTCGATGCATTTTTCCCTACAATAAGATTGGTACATGCCCAACTAGGGGCTGCTGTAGCTATCCAAAGGGCAGCCACCATCATCCATCTGTTTTTCATTTTCATGTTTTACTATATTTATTATTTAACGAATTTCAATTTGCCCGTTTTAGCTTATTAAATAATAAGCTAAAAAAGATACTCTTCTACGGTTTCATTGCCACAACGGTCAACTACATAGAGTTTCAATGTTCTATTTTTCCCTGCCTTTAATCGCTGTGGATGTTTTAACAAGAGTCGATTACTCTTTAAATCGTACTTGAAAAGTACAAACTTGCCATCTACATAAGCCTTGTAAGAGCGGATGCCTGTTTCATCATCTTTTATTCGAAACTGAATATTTCCCTTTGCCCACTCTTTCTTATTCAATGGAGTAATTCGAGGAGGCAAGCTATCGACAGCTACTGCATAGGTTCCTAATTCACTAATCGTTCCCTCTACCCAACCTGCTTGATAGGTACCACCCACCGAGGTGGAACCCTTTTTATCTATTTGAGCAATGTAATATTGAGTAGAATCAGCAACAGATGAAAGAGGAACTCGCATTCGCAAAGAGCAAGGAAAATACAAAGGTACGGGTTTATCATGCAGTTGATAAGAACGAGCCACGGTGTCCGTTCCTTGAAGAATCTTTCGATTCAAATCAACATCGCTATACAACGCTCCCCGAGGAATTACAAGCTCAATGCCAAAATCTTGTATCACATTTCCTGTTTTATGATTCAACATCTGAATGCCTATCGGTAGATAAGGTGGAACGATCTGCTTTTTTCCTTGAATGGTAAAAGTGTAAGAAGAGCAATTGCCATGCAAATCCTCTAACTCATATTTCAAATGATACGCTCGCTCTTCATCAATGGTTATGATTCCTTGGGTTTCATTGCTCTCTAATTGGTGAAGATTCGTACCTGGAAGTAGGTATGACTGCATAATCCATCTACGCTTTAATTGCCTCTCTTCATAGTCAATCCACGCATTGATCATCCGATTCTCGGTTGGATAAACCTTATCAACGGTACTTCGAAAAACTACTTGATTGTCTAGCGACAGTGTAATTTTTCGCACACCGTAGTTATTTTGTGTACCATCCATATAATCGAATGCCTCAATTCCTACACCCACATCGCCCCAAGCCTGAATAGGAGTCGCTATTTTTTCAATCAAGATTCTCTTCTTGACAGCTAAAGAATCGACCACCCCTCTGCCTGGTTGCGGATAGATTACAATGGAAGAGGCTCTGGGAGGAGTCGTATCCTTTATAAGATCTTTGTAAAATTGTAAAGGATCTATGGTGTTTCCCGATTCTGTTTCACGAATTTCCATATGTAGATGGGGCCCAAAAGAGTATCCTTCATTGCCACTAAAGGCTATAATTTCACCCGCCTCAAAAGGAAATTCGGTAGAGTCAAAGTGTAAATCGACAGAGAATTGTTCATGTTCATCTTGGTAACTATCAATACGTTTCTGAATAGGAGCCGCAAATCGAAGCAAGTGTCCATATACAGAGGTATAACCATTGGAGTGAGTTACATAGAGTGCTTGTCCATAACCACCAGGAGTAACCACTGCCCGGCTGACATAACCTGCCGCAATATTTCGAATGGGTTTACCCACTACACCTTGAGTCTTGAAGTCAAGACCCCCATGAAAATGGTTGGTGCGTAACTCGCCAAAACCACCACTCAGCAGGAGTGGGAAATCAAAAGGGGCAACAAAAGTAGGCAGTTTATCTGTTTGTTGTGCTTGCAACTGCATCAAAGAGAAAAATAAAAAACCAAATACTATAATCTGTTTATGTAGACTCATACTTACCATTATATATAAAAACTATAAATACAAATGTACAACTAAATCTCTAAATATATTAAAAAAGAAGATTGAATAAGCCATTCTAACCACTTTTAAACCCCTTTCTTATCTCAAAAGAATAGACAAAAGGAGGCATAGAAATAGAATTCGAGCTCTCATCGAACTGAAATGATAGGCCCAATAACTCTATTTAGTAATAAAAACTGCAAAAATCGAGCGGATATAAAACACACAAAAGGATACTCTAAACGAAAGATTAAACCCACTCAACGACTACTGAAAAACTGATTCGAAGAGATCACATTGAGATTATCACAAAGAGCTTTTATTAGATAAATCGACTTTACCTATCGATGGTTATTTTTCTGAATATCAATTTATAAAGAATAAAGTTCAAAAAAAAGTTGACTTTTAAATATTTATTTTTACATTTGGGAGTTAACTTATTTAATATTCACTTAAATCCTACTGTTATGATTATAGGAATTCCCAAAGAGATTAAGAACAACGAGAACCGCGTTGCACTCACCCCTGCAGGGGCACATCAATTGACTAAAGAAGGACACACGCTCTACATACAAGAGGGAGCTGGTATAAACAGTGGCTTTAGTGACAAGCTCTACGAAAAGGCAGGAGCCAAACTACTGCCTACTATCGAAGAGGTATATGCTATTGCCGAAATGATCATTAAAGTAAAGGAGCCCATTCCCTACGAATACCCACTTATTAAAGAGGGGCAACTGCTCTTCACCTACTTCCACTTTGCGAGTGATAAGCGTTTAACAGAGGCAATGATCAAGAGTAAAGCCATCTGTTTGGCTTACGAAACGGTGGAAGATAAACACGGCTCTCTTCCGCTACTTCTTCCTATGAGTGAGGTGGCTGGTCGTATGTCAGTACAAGAGGGAGCACGTTTCCTTGAAAAGCCACAGGGTGGTAAGGGAATTTTACTAGGAGGCGTACCGGGTGTCTTACCTGCTAAAGTTTTAGTCTTAGGCGGAGGAGTTGTAGGAACACAAGCTGCTTGGATGGCAGCTGGATTAGGAGCTGACGTTACTATCTGTGACATCTCACTAGCCAGATTACGCCAATTGAACGAAGTTATGCCTAAAAATGTAAAAACACTCTTCTCATCGACATACAATATTGAGAAAGAGCTAATACATACTGACTTAGTCATCGGAGCCGTTCTAATTCCAGGGGCAAAAGCACCCCACTTAATAACAAAACAGATGTTGGAAATAATGAAACCTGGCTCCGTATTAGTCGATGTAGCGATTGATCAAGGAGGCTGTTTTGAAACCTCACACCCCACTACCCATGCAGAACCTGTTTATGAAGTGGATGGCATTGTACACTATTGTGTAGCCAATATTCCAGGAGCAGTTCCTTGTACCTCTACCCTAGCCCTCACCAATGCCACACTTCCCTATGCCATTCAGTTGGCCAATAAAGGGTGGGAAAAAGCATGTGAAAAGAACAAATTATTGGCTGCTGGACTCAATATTGTAAATGGAAAAGTAGTCTATACAGCTATTAATAAAGCTTTTGGTTGGTAAATTCAATAGAAACACTCCTATAAAAAAAATAATTCTTTTGATCGCATTCATCATAAGCACTGTTATGGCAAATGCTGAATCTTTTCAAATCACATATGACATAAAGAGTCAGAAAGAGGTCTCATTCGCCGTTACTGTATCATCAAATAAGGTAATCATTGATCAAAAGAGTTATACACTCCGTGTTCTTGGAACCCTCACGAATTCCAATATAGAGTTCAATAGCTATTGCTACGGAGAAAATGACAGAATGTTCTGCGTTTCGACATCAGAAATAACCGTTGAGAAAGATCAATTCACCAAGTTTTTTGGATATCTCATTTTCATTGATGATAAAGTCTATTTTGCTGACAAAATAAAATAGTTCTCTAAGTGATAGACTTCTAATGACATAAGAGTGATAAACAGAGTCAATAACGGCTAAGACGGCTGTTTGAATTTATAGAAATAGGATTCTAATTAAAAACAGAAATCTATTTTGATTCTTTGGATAATAAAGTGTATCTCGCTACCTCATAGGTAGGTAGTAAGATACACTTTATTACATTATAATAGTGAATCTTATTAGCACCACTTCTCCCTCTGAAAATAATGGGGCTCATCCGATAAACCCTAGGGATTCCTTTGTGAATAATGATTGTTAATATCTTTATTTAGCATAGATGTTCACCACTCTATATAGAAAGAGTGGTACATCATTCACCCTTCTTAAGTCTACCCTAAACCTTTTTAGCTTTGCAT